>PEXD01000022.1 GCA_002779235.1 Candidatus Woesearchaeota archaeon CG07_land_8_20_14_0_80_44_23
AGAGGTTAAGATAACAAGGATAGTCAGGCAGAACGGGCAGGGCGTCTACAAAATAAATGACAAGCGGGTTACAAGGGGCGAGACAATAGAGATTCTTTCCACCTCAAAGATAGACCCTGAGGGATACAACATAGTTCTTCAGGGCGACATAAATGACTTCGTAGAGATGAGCCCCCTGAACAGGAGGGCGCTTGTGGAGGAAATTGCCGGAATCTCGGTATATGAGGACAAGAAGCAGAAGGCGCTCCTGGAGCTGCAGAAGGTGGATGAGCGCATAAAGCAGGCCGAAATCATACTTTCTGAAAAGGAGGCGGCCCTGTCTGAGCTGAAAAAGGACAGGGAGCAGGCGCTGAAATACAAGGAGATTAAGGAGAAGATAGACCAGAACAAGGCGTCATACCTCAGCATCCTGATAAGGAAGAAGAAAAAGGAAGTTGGCAAGGCAGATGCAAAAACAGCAGAGCTCTCAAAGGAGACTGAGGATACCGGCAGGGAGATAACTGCCATCAGGAGCCAGATTGAGGAGAAGAAAAAGCTCATTGAGAACATAAGAAAGGAAATCAACGAGAAGGCAGAGACCGACGAGCTGGCGCTCAACAGGGAGGTTGAGGAGCTGAAGATAGGGATTGCAACCCTCAACACAAAAATTGAGAACCACAAGAAAGAGCTGCTGAAGATAGATGCTAAGATTGCCTCATCAAAAAAAGAGATTGAGGATGACAATTCCAGAATAAAGGAGATTTCTGCCGAGGCGGACTCGCTGAAAGCAAAGAAGGCGGACAACGAGAAGCAGATAGCCAAGATTGACGCCAGCATAGCGGAGTTCAGGAAGAAGCACAACCTCGATGATGTCACAGCAATAGAGAAGGAGATAGAAAATATCGACTCTGAAAGCGAGAAGGCGTTTCAGGAGCTCCAGAAGCTCAATGAGGAAAAGCAGTCGCTGCTGAGGGAGAAGGACCGCCTTGAAATCCAGATAAGCACAATCGAGCAGCAGATTGAGAAGGTCACTGAAATAGAAAAGGAGCACAAGGAGGAGATTGAGCAGCTGAAGAAAAAAAAGAGCGAGTTCAAGCAGACAATCCTTGGAATAAACAGGTTCCTCTCAGAGGCATCCTCTGTGGCGGCGCGGCTCGCCGATGCAAGGGCTCATCTGGGCTCTCTCAGCCAGGCGCTTCAGCGCGCAAGAATAAAGAGCACAATTGCAAGGGAAAGTTCCCAGGCAAACATTGCCACGAAGCGGATAATCGAGCAGAAGGGCAGGATGCCCGGCATAATAGGGACAGTCTCGGAGCTTGGAAAGGCGCCCTCAAAATACTCTCTCCCCCTTGAGGTTGCAGCAGCCAACAGGATAAAGAGCATTGTTGTCGAGAATGAGGACAATGCGACAAACTGCATAAGATACCTGAGGGAAAACAAGCTTGGCGTTGCTACATTCATACCCCTTACCAAGATAAAGGCGCCGGCAATAAGCGAAGAAGTTGAAAAGCTCTTATCTGCCAAGGGCGTCTTCGGGTTCGCATGCAATCTCATAGAATACGAGCCGAAATTCAAGAGGGTATTTCAGTATGTATTCTCAGACACCCTGGTAATAGAGAATGCTGAGGTTGCAAAGCGCCTTGGAATTGGCAATGCAAGGATGGTGACCCTTGAGGGAGACCTCTTTGAGAAGAGCGGGCTGATTACAGGAGGGTTCCGCCAGAAGGAAAACAGGGGCGGGTTTGCGGAAAAGGAATCGACGCAGGAGCTAGGCCGGCTTGAAAAGGAGTCGGCAGAGGCAGAGTCCCTTGTAACAAAGCTTGAAGGCGAGAAGAAAGCCATAGAGGACAGGATAGCGGAGCTGCGCGAGAAGAAGGCAACCCTCGACGGCGACATAATAAAGACAGAGAGAGGGCTCCATCTGGAGTCATCTGACCTTGAGGTATCAAAGAGGAACAAGGAGCTCGCAAAGGAGGACATGAAGAAGGCCGAAGAGAAGCTGAAGGAGAAGGAATCGGCAATATCCTTATCAAGCAGGAAGCTGGCAGAGATAAAGACAAGGAAGCAGGAGCTGCGCATCAAGATGAGCGGCTTGAGAGACCCAGTGCTGTTGGCAGAGCTCACTGCATTTGACCAGAAAAAGGCATCCCTGAAGGAGGAGAACACCCAGATTGACATACGCATGGGAACCCTCTCAAACCAGATTGAGCTGATAAAAGCAGGGAATGAAAAGGCATCCAAGGTGATAAAGCAGACAGGGAAGGAAAAGGCGGAATTCTCAGCAGAGACAAAAAAGATGGAAAGCAATTCAAAGTCAAAATCATCATCGCTGAAAGAGAAGGAGGAGATGCAGAAGGGCTTCAAGATAAAGTTCAAGAAATTATATGAGCAGCAGCAGAAGATATCAGAGGAGATTTCAAAGTCAGAGGCGGACATACAGATAAAAGAGGACAAGAACAGGAACACAGAGATGCACATCAACAACATCGCCCTCAAGAAGGCAACAGCATCAGGGGAGCTGACCGGGCTGGAGAAAGAGTTCGAGCCATTCAAGAATGTGGTGCTGATAACAGCCAGGCAGGAGGCGGACCTCAAGTATGAGTTTGAGAAATACGAGCACATTATTCAGGAGATGGGCGCGATAAACCTGAAGGCGCTGGACGTCTATGACGCCGCAGAAAGGCAATACAACGAGCTTCTTGACAAAAAGGCAAAGCTCTCCGAGGAAAAGAACTCTGTGTTTGCAATGATGCAGGAAATAGAGACAAAGAAGGCGGGGATTTTCATGAAGACCTTCGAGTTGCTGGACGCCAACTTCAAGAAATTCTTCTCAGCCCTGACTGTCCAGGGAGAGGCATTCCTCGAGCTTGAGAACAAGGAAAACCCCCTGGCAGAGGATTCAGGAGTGCTTGTGAAGGTGAAGATAACCCAGAACAAGTTCCTTGACATCAGGTCGCTTTCAGGAGGGGAAAAGACACTCACAGCCCTTGCCTTCATATTCGCAATACAGGAATTCGAGCCGGCATCATTCTACATACTCGACGAGGTTGACGCGACGCTGGACAAGAGAAACTCTGAGAAGCTGGCAAAGCTCATCAGGAAATACTCTGAAAAGGCGCAGTACATAGTGATAAGCCACAACGACAGCATAATCTCAGAAGGAGATGTGCTTTATGGCATATCCATGGAGCCGGAGCGCGCTATGAGCATGGCTGTCTCCATGAATTTCCCAGAGGCAAGGGCGATGGTGGCCAGCTCACAGAAAAAACAGGCAGAGCAGAAAAACTGAAGAATCAGCGCTACTTCCCTTTCTTTTCCAAAGTCAGGATTTCTTTCCCCTCAGAGATTATCTTTTCTGAGCCAGATTTCAGACCGCTGTTTATCCTTCCAGAGGCATCGCTTATCCTGCCGCCCAGCTCCTCAAAGAAGTTTCTCGGGCTCCTCATAGCAGAGCGGCATGAGCACCTTCTTGAACTCGTCAATGGTATTCTTCCAATTATAGTTCTCAACTATCTCCCCGTGGCCGCCGGATGAGAGCTGCTCGCGCAGATTTGGATTCCTTATCAGAATCTCCAGCTTGTTGGAAAGGTCAAAGGAGTTCTTCTTCTTGAAGAATATGCCTGTCCTGTAATTCTTGAGGTAATCCTTGATGTTTCCCACATTTGTGGAGAGCACTGCAGCCCCGCAGGCCATTGCCTCCATTGTCGCAAGCGAGGATGTCTCTGTCAGCGAGGGCATCACGAAAATATCCATTGCCTGATAGAATGGAATGGCATTGTTCCTCATGCCGGCAAAATAGATGTGCTCCTTGTCCTTGAAAAGAGCCCTTATCTCAGGAAGCCCGTCGCCGACTATCATGAGCGTGAGATTATTGTATTTCCTCTGCAGGCGCATGAATGCCCGGTGCAGCGTCGGAAGGTCCTTCTCCTTGGAAAGCCTTCCGCAGTAGCCGATTACAATGTTGTCCGGGTTTATGGACAGCTCGCTCTTGGCAGCCCTCCTGTTGCGCGGCGGCTTAAACATTGAGTTGTCCACGCCCAGCGGGATTATCAGCTTTCGCACCTTTATATTATGGTTTGAGAATATTTCCGCAATCTCGGCGCTCGGGGCAATTATCAGCGTGCACCAGTTGTATAGAATCTTTGCAAGCCCCATTATTATAATCCTGGAGAAAAACTTCATTATTCCCCTGAAGCCAACGTTCTTCAGCGCCAGCTGCCATTCTATTACATGGGTGTAGATGACAACCTTCTTTTTCATGAGATGGGCGCAGAATATAGTTGCTATTCCGATGGACGCTATTGATTGGACAAACACAAGGTCGGCATTCCTCACTTCTTTCCTTATAGTTGAGAAAGCGGGAATGGCCAGTTTGAAGTCGCCCCACTGCTTCTTGCCAATCCTGAATTTCACAACGCGCACGCCGGGAGTGCTTTCCAGGTCAGAGCAGCCGGGACCGAAATCAGGCGCGAGTATCGTAATGTTAAAGTCAGAGGCAAGGGCAGGCACTACTGCCTGAAGAAACTTGCTCACCCCGTCAATCCTCGGGGCGAAGGTATCTGCTGCAATGAGCAGGTTTTTTTTCTGCATCTTTCTCACGCCTTGTAAAATTTCTCGGCAAACCTGCACTCGCAGGAGAGCCCGTTCATGAAAGTTGAAAATATGAGCTTTGGAAGCAGGAAGAACATTGTCAGCCACTGGCTCCTGAACTCCCTCAGCGCAGCCAGCTTCAGCCCGAACGTGTCCGAGACATTGATGTAGGTGCTCGGCTTATTCCTATTGCTCAGGTTTATCAGGTTCCACACCTCAAACATCAGGATTTCTGTTTCAATGCCCGTTTCCTTGACTGCTTCTGAAACTTCCTTATAAACTGCCCTGTGGTCGGGATGCGGATCATCAAAGGAGTGAGTGAAAATTCTCCAGGGCTTCTCGGCAAGTATTATCTCCCTTATTTTCTGGTCAAGCCCGCGCTCCCTTATCTGGGCGGGAAACTTTCCCTCCTCCAGTCCGAAGAAGACAGCAGACTCTGTGCAGCCTATAATCTTATCAGCATTCTTGGATTCATTAACTCTCATCCCAACACTGATTTTTTTCTGAAGCCACATGTGGCTTTTCTCGCCGTATGAGAATATCACAGCCCTTATGCGCTTGCCCTCCCTTGCGTATTTTGCGATGCTGGCGCCTGCCCCGAATATTTCATCATCAGGATGGGCGCAGATTATCAGCACGCTCTCCTGGGCTTTTTGCAGAGGCGCATCTTCCTCCTTCACCATTTCAGGGATTGTCTTCTGTCCGCTTTCTGCCATGATAAGCATAAAAAAGGCGCAGCCCTTTTAATAATTTAACTGATTGCAGAAACTCACAGAAAATATAAACTGGGTCGGCGGGAATTTGAATCCCGGACGCCCACGTCTTCAGCGTGGTGCTCTCCCAGGCTGAGCTACCGACCCGTTAAAGGACAAAATCCAAAAATTTTGAATGCTTATAAATTTTTTGGAAAACCAGGTTCTAGAAATCCTCAAAGCTTTCCTCATCGGCGCTTTCAAACTCTTCCTTAACGGACTCTTCTTCATCCGTTTTCTTCTTCTCTTCCTTCTTTTCTTCCTTTTCCTTGGGGACAGATGGGGATTTTCCAGTTACCTCAAGGCTTCCGAACTTTCCTGTGGAAAGCTGGGTCTCGCCCTGGTATTCGCTTGCATATCCGTTCTTCACGCTCAGTGTGTCGCCGTCATTCACTTGGTCGACCTGCTCGTTCCAGAGCGTCAGCTTGACTGAGCCCGAATCGTCAGTGAGCTTCGCATTTCCGACGCGCCCTTCCCTTCCAAACTTGTTGAAGGTTCGCGGCTCGCCCTTGTCGCTGACTGTGCCTGTTACATCTATCTTTCCCTGGTTTGGTTTTATCTCGCTGATTTTCATAGTGCTGCAGAAATCAAGGGGATATTTATAAATTTATTGATATTTATAAGAATAAGAGATAATTTAAAGAAGTTCTGAAAACTTTTTCTCCCCCGAAATAAGGGCCCTTATTGTTCCCTTTAATTCAGGTATCAAAACCCTGACTTGTTTTGTGGAATCCCTGTCTCTTATTGTTACATCCCGCTTTTCAATGCTGTCAAAATCAACAGTTATGCAGAAAGGAGTCCCGATTTCATCCTGCCTCGCGTATCTTCTCCCAATTGAGCCGGACCTGTCATAGATGCAGTTGAAATCCCTGGCAAGTTCGCAGTAGACAGCCGCAGCAATATTTGTGAGCTCCGGCTTGTTGGAGAGAAGCGGGAAGACAGCAACCTTCACAGGGGCAAGCTCCGGCTTTATCTTCAGCACGATGTTTCCCCTTTCTTTGTCATAATTATAGGCGCTTACGAGGATTGCGAGGAATGCGCGCTCCATGCCGAATGTCGGCTCTATTACCCTTGGAATCACCTTCTTCTTTGTTGCCTCGTCAAAATATTCCATGCTCTCCCCGCTTTCCTTCATGTGCCTGCTGAGGTCATACTGCCCCCTGTTTGCAATCCCACCCAATTCCTTTGAGCCGAAGGGGTATTCATAGTCAATATCAAATGTGGCTGAGGAATAGTGCGAGAGCTCTGACCTGATATGCTGCCTTATCTTTATCCTCTCCGGCTCAAGCCCTGTTGAGAGATACCACATCACCTGCTCAGCAAGCCAGTAGGCATGCCATTCGCCAAGCAGCCCCTCCTCAACCATCTGCCTGATTGTGGCATCCCTGAGAGCCCCGAGGGCAGCCGAGCCGCTCTCCTGCGACTTTGCATCAAGAAGCCTCAATCTCAGATTCCTGTGCTCATCGTCCAGAAGGGCGCACTTTTTCTCCTCGGGATTTATGAAAAATTCCAGTTCAGCAATATGGAATTCCCTGCACCTGAAAAGAAAGTCCCTTGGCGCAATCTCATTCCTGAAGCAGGAGCCGACCTGGGCAATCCCGAATGGAAGCTTCATCCGCATTGTCTCTGCAACCTGCTTGAAGTCAGTGAACATGCCCTGCGCAGTCTCGCCCCTGAGATATGCGGTCATGCCGTCTGAGCCAATTGGGACGGGGAACAGGAGCTTTATTTCCTTTGCAGTTGAAGCATCAAGGGCCCCGCCGCAGAACTCACAAACCGCCTTTCCTATCTCCGCCTTGTCAATCTTGTTTATTTTCTTGCATTTGCTGCACTGTATCGAGATGTCGCTGAAGCTCTCAAGGTGCCCTGACGCCTTCCATGTCCTCGGGTGCGAGATTATGCTGGCATCAAGCCCCACCATGTCGCGCCTGTTGTGGACAAAGTTCCTCCACCAGCTTGCCCTTATGTTGTTGAACAGCTCCACCCCGAGAGGACCGAAGTCCCAGAAGCCGGAAAGCCCGTTGTAAATTTCAGAGCTCGGAAATACAAAGCCCTTTTTCTTGCAGAAAACCGCAAGCTCGTTTATGCTTATCTGTGAATCCTTTTTCTCAGCCATGACAATGACACCTTGCCTTGATTATCCTCTTTTTCAGTATGCTAAAGGCAAAAGTAGCCAGACATATTTATAAAATATTCTATAAAATTTATAAACACTGAAAAAATACCTGCCTGCATGAGCAGAAAGCCAGTTGCAATAGCATCCCTTTTGCTGTTTGCTATCTTATGTCCTATAGCAGCAAATGCTGCGGGATATTATGCAGATGTAACGCTTGACATATCTTCTTCAGGAGAGGTAAAAGTTTCAGGCACAACAAATCATCTGATGCTTATGCCAGGACTCTATGATAATTATACCTCAAAGAAGGGCTCCCGCTGGCTTTTTAATCTAACCATAAATGACTCATTTTCCGATTATATATACTCTGCAAGGCTTCCGCCCTCTTCATCTGTGAATTACATAAAGTCATCTGCCCCGGTGAGGATTGAAGAAGAGGCAGGCAGGATAACAATAATTGGTGCAGGAAACTCTGAGAAGCCGTATCTTATAATACAATATGAGATACTGCCGCAGAACCAGGACTTCAGGCCAATGATAATATTTGGGGCAATAGCCCTTGCAGGGCTGGCGCTCTACCTTTTCGCATCAAGGCAAAGCAAAAAAGTCCAGGGCAAACATTCTTTAAAGAATTACCGCGAGGAGGCGCTCACTGACAGGCAGAAGAAGATAATAATGTTCATAGAAAGCCACGGCGGCTCCTCAACCCAGGCCCTCCTTGAAAAGGAGCTGAAGATACCCAAGGCATCCCTTTCCAGGAACATACAAACACTTTCAAGGAAGGGAATAATAAAAAAAGAAAGCAGAGGAATGTCAAATCTTGTGTATTTCCCAAAAGCAGAGGAAAAAAAGGAATCTGATTCTGACAGCGGTAAAAGCAAGATAAAATACTGGAATTAGGGCTTTCCAAGATTGTTCCGCCTTGTTCCGGATTGTTCCGGATTAAATTAATGGGTTGTTCCGCCTTTATACCTCTTAATAAGCTGATTAATGGCTTACAAAAATAAAAAATATTAAAAATAAAAGTATCAAGCAAAGTGGAGGCAAGAAAGATGAACAAGAAAATATTAGGAGTGTTCCTCATCCTACTTGCCGCGGCAATACTTGTATTGCCTCGAGTAAGGGCAGACGGGAACTCCTCAGAAACAAATGAGACAGGGCATGACTTGAATGAGACAGAGCATGAAAACGAGACAGAGCTCAACGAAACTGAAGAAGAAGAGATAAGGCCTATGAGATTCCCTCATGGAGCGCAGGTAAGGCTGCTTGAGCTTGAGAAGTCAATCACAAGAAACATACTTGTTGGAAACCAGACAATCGCTGCAATAAAAGCAGGAAACTCAAGCGCAAACACAACAAATCTTGTTAGTATAATTGACAAGCTTATCGTACTAAGAAATGAAGTTAGGACAATCACTGTGAATGAAACAGCAATGCTGAATAAAACCTCAGAAGAGCTTGCACAGCAGTTTGTGGACATCAAGAGAGAAGCAATAAATCTCTCCAAAGAGTTCAGGGATGCTGCAAGGCCACTCCTGAAGGAGACAGACAGGCAGATAATCAGGGAATACATGAAAGAGATTGACAGGACTGAACTAAAGAATATAGACGATGAGATAAGGGACGCAAGGCACAGGTATAATGCAGACCTTTTGAATGCAACTTTCTCACACCTTGGGCTCAACAACTCTGCCTTGCTGGAAAGAGTAAGAAATGGGGATGCAAAAGTCGGAGAGATAAAAAATTATGTAAGAGATGCGTTGAGAAACGAAACCCCTAAACAAAGGCAGCAGGCAATGCTAAAGCTTCGCGAAGCAGAGGCAAAGCGCAATGTCTACCAAGAAGCTGTCAGGGCAAGGGTGCTTGCAAACCAGTCAGAAAGGCTTAACCAGAGGGAACAGCATATGAACCAGGTGATGCAGAACCTCAGCCAGCGCCATGAGCAGCTGAGTGAAAGGATTGACGAAATCTCCGCGCAGATAGAAGAGCACAGAAACAGGAGGCAGGATTAAAATGAAATACACCTATTTAATCCTCATCGGTCTTTTTGCCCTGGCGCTCGTTGCAGGCTGCGCAAAGGTTTCAGCACCAGCAGAGAATAAAACATCATCTGCAAACGAGGTTTCAGGAAATGCAGAATCCCAAATTGATTCTGACATTATCCTTGAGAATTCAACAGGCGTTGAAATCGGAGAAATGATATAAAAGAAAAAATATTTTTTTTATTTTCTCTTAATTTTCTTTTCTTTCCCATTCAATTTTCTTTTCAGCAAAAATGCAGGATAAACTATGAGCACAGCTGCTGCTCCAGTTATTACCTGACTAAATCCAAATGCGCTCAAAAATAGTTTCGGAACAAGCCCGAATCTGAAGAGCAGATATGCTGATGCAAACAGGAAGCCGGATTTCAGGATTACACCTGAAAAGCCCGAAAGCAGAAAATTCTTTTTCATGAACAGGTTTAATGCCTTCACAGCAAACACAAGAATTGAGTTTCCAACCCAGATGAAGGGAAGCATGAACACCAGATATTTTGTTAAGCCGCCAAAAAGCGCAGCCCTTGAAAGGGCTCCTATGCTCGGCAGTATTATCGGGGCAGCGAGCTTGTAATCCTTGATGTGAAGTGCAGACTCAATAAGCAAAACATTGACAGCGATTCCTACAATCAGCTGCGGATGTCCGATAAGGAAAGGTACGAGGAATGAAGCTGCTGTGATTAATATAATTTCAGAAACCTCTGCAAACCTGCTGCCCATCTCATAAGAGAGGGATGTTACATATCTGAATGAAAAATCAAATTTTTTATCTTCCATTACTACCAATCCTCCTTATCATTTTTCCAGCCACTCCACCTCTTCGTCATCCAACTCAAGCGTTTCTGCAATAAGCCCTGCCTGCTTCTTATTTTTCTTGAATATCACTTTCAGGTAAGGCAGAAGCTGGGTTGCCTCTGCTGAGGAGCAGTGGGTTTTCTTAGCAAACTTATGGGCAATTGATTTCCTTTTTATATATTTTGCATTTGTTATCCATATCTCAAGAAGGCGCTTGGGCTCCCTGTAATCAGCAGGGCTATCATACTTCCTGTCCTTTGCTATCGCGATTCCCGCAGTTATCATCAGCTCAATTGTCCTGAGATAGCCCCAGTACTGCCTGTTCTTTATCCTGCCCCTGAAAACATCAGCCCTTGAGAGCTCGTCATAGGCGCGGTATAAGTCCAGGGAATCCCTGTATTCCCTGGGGATGTTCTCCTCAACCCAGAGGAACTGCATGTCAGGGTCCTCTGCAACATTGTTGAATGCAGAGGCAGCAATTTTGGGATTGACTGTCTTGAAAACCTTGACAAGCGCAGAAGCCATGGGTTCCTCCTTGTTCCTCTCACCTAGAGCGTCTATGAACTCATCAGGATTTTTTGAGTCGAGGGCGAATGTCTCAAGGTCGTTTATGGCTGCCCTCGCATCCCCCCAGGCATGCCTCGCAAGCTTCCTGAGCGAGTCATCAGAAACCTTAATGCCCTCCTTCTTTGAAATCTTTGATAGAATCCTGTAGATGCTTTCTGTCTCAAGCTTCCCGAATCTTATCAGCACAGCACCCTTTTTTATTGAAGTGAACTTTGAGTCCCAGTGCACCTCCTTGGGGTCCTGCTTGAAGCCCGCTGTCATGACAATCGGGAACCTTGTCTCAGCAATAACCTTTGCCAGAGCCTGGATTCCGCCCCTGTCCTCGCTTCCAGCTATGCCGTCCACCTCATCCACAAGAATCAGCTTCTGCCTCCCGAAAAGCGAGGCCTGCCTTGATGCATTCCCCACAACTGCCCGGATTTCATCGCTTCCCCTGAAATCAGATGCATTCACCTCAAGCACTTCAAAGCCCAGGTCAGCTGCAATCGCATACACAGCAGCTGTCTTGCCAGTGCCTGAGGGACCGTAGAGTATCGCTGCCCTTGCCTTTCCCCTGCCGAACTTGGATATAAAATTTGAAAGGGCTTTCAGTGCATCATCCTGCCCGCAAACCTCAGAAATTCTCTTGGGAAAATACTTCTTTGTCCAGGGAACATTCTCATTTTTCAATTTATCTGCCCTCTTTTCTTGCAACTATGATGTAAGCAGCATTTGCCCTGAAAATTGCATCAGCCATTATTAAAATTTTGCTTAAAAAATATCTTAAGGAACTGACAAAGGCATGCCTGCTTGAAGTTATTCTTGCCGCTTTCCTGCCCAGCGGCTCCCTTTTCATAATGGGAGACAATTTCTCATATCTTACAGGAACAATCTTATCCACGTGAAAGCCATTGCGTTTCAGCATCTTCATTATTTTTCCAGAAAGGTAAGTTCTTGAAAACAACTTGCCCTGCCTATAATTTTTATAATTCGCGAGAGTCATATAGCTCTGACTCAAGCTCAGCAGGTTTTCAAAGTTCAGCAGGAACAGTCCGCCTCTCTTCACTACCCTTGACATCTCTCTTATAACATCTTCCGCGCTTTTGTCATCATAATTTATGAGGACATTCGAGAGTATTGCAAGGTCAAAACTCCCGCTTTTGAAAGGCATCTTTCTCAGGTCTGCCTGGACAAACCTCACATTTTTCCCACTTCCAATTCTCTTTTTTGCTTCCTTCAGCATTTCCTTAGAAAAATCAGTGCATGCCAGCTTAATGTTAAAGCAGGCAAGTTTCCTTGAAAGCCGCCCATTTCCGCAGCCCGCCTCAAGAACATCTTTTATCTTGTCCTCCCTGATAATTTCTCTGAACTCATTGAAGGTTTTCTCCCTGATAAAATATTCAACATCATCATAGCTTTTGCGCCCGTATCTCTTTGCAATCTTATCAAAAGATTTTATCTTGTTATCATTCATTCCAGAACTAATTAAACCCCGCGGGATTTATTAAACTATTCCTTAACCAGATTATCCCCCGAATTCCGCAAAAGTTTTATAAACCAAATCTTACACCTAAAAAGTGTATGGCGCCTGAAAATTCAAAAGAAGGTTCAAAGGAAGAGAGCAGCAGGTTTTACGACCCTCACCTTTCTGAGCCAAAGTGGCAGGAATACTGGGAAAAGGAGGGCATCGGAAGATTTGAGCCCAATTCAGACAGGAGAATATTCTCAATAGACACCCCTCCGCCGACTGTTTCAGGAACAATGCACATGGGGCACGCCTTTGCCTACACCCAGATGGACATAATCGCAAGGTACCACATAATGAAGGGTGAGAATGTCTTCTATCCCTTTGGCTTTGATGACAACGGACTCGCAACTGAGAGATTTGTTGAGAATAAGATTGGGAGACGCTCAACAGAGATGCCAAGGACAGAGTTTGTAAAAACCTGCCTGCGGGAGACCGAGGACGCAGAGAAACTGCTGAAGAAGTCCTGGCAGTCATTGGGACTAGCATGCGACTGGACTCTTAATTACAGGACAATTGACGAGCACTGCAGAAGGGTGAGCCAGCGCTCATTCATAGAATTATACAATATGGGCAGGGAATACAGGAAGAACTCGCCAACGCTCTGGTGCCCTGAGTGCAGGACAGCGATAGCGCAAGTAGAACTGACTGACAAGGAAACAGAGTCCCAGTTCAGTGAGATACTCTTTGAGCTTGAGGATGGGGAGAAAATCCATATTTCAACAACAAGGCCTGAGTTCCTTCCTGCCTGCGTTGCAATATTCGTCAATCCAGAGGACAGCAGGCACTCGGCGCTTATCGGCAAAAAGGCAAAGGTGCCGCTCTTCGGCTATTCAGTCCCAATAATAGGAGATGCCAAGGCAGACCCTGAAAAGGGCACTGGCATTGTCATGTGCTGCACATTCGGGGACCAGACAGACATAGAGTGGTGGAAGAAGTATGAGCTGCCGCTGAAGATAGCGATAAACAAGGACGGCACAATGAGCGAGCTTGCCGGCGTATACAAGGGGCTAGCCATAAAAGAGGCGAGGAAGAAAATAGCGGAGGACCTCGCAAGCAACAACCTCCTTGTGTCGCAGACGCCAATGAAGCACACAGTGAATGTGCATGAGAGGTGCGGCACAGAGATAGAATTCCTTGTTACAGAGCAGTGGTTCGTGAAATACCTCGACATGAAGGAGCAGTTCATCGATGCGGGAAGGAAGATTCTCTGGCATCCTGAGCACATGAGAGCTTCCTATGAGAACTGGATAAACGGGCTCCAGTGGGACTGGTGCATCTCAAGGCAGCGCTATTATGGCGTCCCATTCCCGCTATGGTACTGCAAGAAGTGCGGAGAGATAATAATAGCAGAGGACAAGCAGCTGCCTGTTGACCCGACAGAGTCAATGCCTGAGAAGCCCTGCCCCAAGTGCGGCTCAGCTGAATTCGAGCCGGAAAGGGATGTATTTGACACCTGGGCAACCAGCTCTCTCACTCCAGAAATAATGCTGAAATGGAAGGAGGACAGTTCATTCTTCAAGAAGATGTACCCGATGTCATTAAGGGCCCAGGGGCACGACATAATCAATTTCTGGGCGTTCAACACAATAGTAAAGGGAACATTACACACCAACGAGGTGCCCTGGATAGAGATAATGATAAACGGCTGGGCGCTTGACGAGCACGGCAGGAAGATGGCAAAGAGCAAGGGCAACGGCATAGAGCCCGCTGAGATGATGCAGAAATACTCTGCAGACGCTCTGAGGTTCTGGGCTGCAAGCGCAAAGCTGGGAGATGACATCTGCTTCTCAGAGAAGGAGTTCACTGTTGCCAGCAGGCTGATGAACAAGCTCTGGAACGCCTCAAAATTCTGCATACAGCACATAGCAGGATACTCTCCTGAAAAGCCCCAGGATTTTGAGACAATAGACGCCTGGCTCCTTTCAAAACTCAACTGCCTTGTGAAGGCATGCATGGCAGCGTTTGACAATTACGATTTTGTCAGGGTAAGGCTGGATGCCGAGAACTTCTTCTGGCACGAGTTCTGCGACGAATACCTTGAGATGGTCAAGGACAGGATATACAACCCGGGCAGCTACACTGCAAGCGAGATAAACTCCGCAAAATACGCAATCTACACAGCCATGCTGACAATGCTGAAGCTCTTCGCGCCGATAATGCCGCACATAACTGAGGAAATATTCAGCCTGCACTACTCTGAAAAGGAAAATGCAAGGAGCATACACGCAGCAGGATGGCCTTCTGCAGACGAGAAGCTCATAAGCCCTGATGCTGAGGAGCTCGGCGGCATAGCAATTGAGCTTGTTTCTGAGATAAGGAAGTTCAAGTCCTCGAAGGGAATGTCCCTGAAAACGGAAATCTCAAAATTAGCAGTTGAATGCGACGAGGCAATGCAGGGAAAAATCAGGAAGGTGGAGCAGCAGATAAAGGCAACAGGAAAGGTAAAAGAAATATCATTTGAGCAGAACGACGGGCAGCTCAACCAGGCGCTGGCTGCAAAGGTGAAAATAGAGGTATAAGATGCACCTGCTCTGGATAATCCTGCTGATAATATCCCTCATTTTCATTATCGCCATCGCATTTCTTTTCTTTGATGAATCACTGAATGTTCCTGTATCAGAGATACACCTGACTGGGACAAACGGGAAAACACTGTTCATAATAACCGGGCTCACAGGCACGCCCAATCCCTACCGCGAGATTGCAGCACGCCTTAACGCAGACGGATACAGCGTTTATGTGCCCCTGCTGAAGAATCATGGGGGAAAGCTCTCTGCGCTCAAAAGCACTTCAATTCCTGAAATAAAGGCGCAGCTCAAAAGCCAGATTAAGAATGCTTCCGGAGATATTATAATAATGGGTGAGTGCAGCGGGGCGCTTCTCGCGCTTGACCTGGCAGGTGAGCTTCACATGCCTGCTGCGCTGATGAACATCCCGCTTGATGCTCCCCTCATTTTTGCATACCTCCCCCTGCCATACTTCTACAGGTTCGACTTAGGGCTTTTGAAAAACAATTCAATGCTGCCTGAGGTTCTCCGCTACCGCAAGTATCCAATTCATCTCCTGCGAGAGCAGCTGAAATACAGAAAAACTCTCAACCTCAACCTGGCAGAAAACATACTAATAGTGCAGTCAAAGGGAGATATACGGGCGCCTCAGAGTGGCTCATTGAGATTGCACAATAATGCAAAGAACAGCGAGCTCTTCATCATGAACAACTCCGGGCATCTCCCATACCTGGATGTTGAAAAAGAAATTTTCTATGCAAAGCTGAAAGAGTTCCTGGAAAAGCAATAAACATTAATTATTTATACACATCTTTTCTATGGTCAAAGCAATTTATTATTATCCTTTCCCTTTCCAATCTGTAAACAATCCTAAAAGGCGGAACTCTAACGCTCCTATGCCCCTTTAATTCATAACTTAAAGGTTTCCCTGATTCAGGCAACGCCGCCAGTTTTTTAATGTGCTTGATAACCTTAATCCGCATTGATTTATCCTTGATTTTATTAAATTCATTCTTAAATTCCTCAGAAAAAATAATCTCCATTTTAGGCCGTCAGTAAGTCATCAATTTCCTCATCGCTCATGGAACTGTCTGCCTTAACAACCCTGCCTTTCTTTATCTCTTGTTCACTTCTTCTAATTTTTTCCAGCAGAAGCATATCCTCTCTCAGCGATTCTTTCTTTATCTGCTTCAGCATTATATTGCCATTCTCATTAAACACCAGGAACTTGGCTGACGGCTTAATGCCCGCATCTCTCCTAATCTCAGCAGGAATCACCACCTGACCATTCTCAGACATTTTAGTAATAGATATTTCCATTTTCAACCACCTACAATATATTTTAATATTAAAATGTATTTTATATATAAACCTTCTGTTTTTGAAGTTCTTGAATCAGTGAACATATTATTAAGCGTTTAACAGATTTTTTCGGAAGAGTTCCGACAGCCGAACTATATTCTCAAAAATTAAGATTTGGCAGAATAAGCGGTTGATCAGATTATCTCATGAGAAGCTATGAACAGGAAGCTTTATCGGAACAACCGAGCTTCCTGTCCGTTATGACAATCAAGTGTGTGGCGTTTTATTATTTATAAGGTTTTCGCTTTTTTTATCGGCTTTTTGCTTATTTTGATTAGGCATATCAGGTTTTATAAGACGTTGTTTTCCAAATACATCTAACATCCTATCAATTACTAAAACTTTATCTGCACATTCTCTTAATTTTGGGGATAATGCAGAATCAAATGATAAAACCCATACCTTCTTGCCTTTTGATTTAACCAAATCAATAAGCGCGACATAGTCCCCATCTCCACTTAGTATTACTGCTATATCATATGCATTTTCGTAAGCTAGACTAATCATGTCAGCAGTCAGGAAAATATCCACCCCCTTTTGTGAAGGTTTTGAAATTGCTGTAAAATCTATTTCCTTAAGCCGTAGAGTTATGCCATTCTGTCTCAAATCTCTGAAGAATTGTTCACGTTCCGGTGTTCTTTGACTCGGGTGAGGAGCCCCATCATAAAAATAACCGCGAATAACTTTGTATTTTTTGGCAAAGAAATTTATCATTTCTTTATACCCAAAGACAAAATGTTGTTCTGCCCGCAGATTATACTCTTTTTCAGCTTCATAGATATTCCTGGCATCAATAAATATCATCATTCGCTCGGGTATATTAATCTGATATTGTAATGTGTCTTGTGAATCCATGATGACAAGGCAAATAAGTCAAGATAAATAGTTTCAGCAGGTTTTTCCGGAGGATTTCCGGCATACAGAATTTTAACACAAAGCCATTTTTCCATTAACTTTAAATACCACTGCCAGATTCCCAACTTCAGACAGATAGCAAATTCTCGCATTAGGCGTGTCCTGTGGGAGAATTTACAATTGGAATGCACAGGGCATCTCCTCTGTTAAAAATCAAACAAAAGTATAAGAGAGTGAAATCTATGAAATTTGAAGAATTAAACATACACCCAATTCTTTTAAAGCAGGTGTACGCAGCCGGCTACAAAGAGCCGACGCTGATACAGGAAAAATGCATCCCCCTTATAAAGCAGGGAAGGGATGTTGTTGCACAGTCAGAAACAGGCTCGGGAAAGACAGTTGCCTTCGGGCTTCCTGTGCTTGAGCAGATAAAGCCGAGAGAAGGGCTGCAGGTTCTCGTGCTTACGCCCACAAGGGAGCTCTGCGTCCAGGTTTCAGATGTATTCAGGCAGTTCGGAAGGGCAATGAAAGTGCAGACTGCAAGCATCTACGGCGGAGTTGGAATCACACCCCAGTTTGATGCGCTTCAGAGATGCGAGATTGTTGTAGGAACCCCGGGAAGGATACTTGACCACATTCAAAGAGGCACAATTGACTTCTCAAGGGTGCGCTTCCTGATTGTGGACGAAGTGGACAAGATGGCTGAGATGGGCTTCATGGAGCAGATTGAGGACATAATAATACATGTCCCGAAAAAGAGGCAGACCCTGCTCTTCAGCGCAACCCTCTCTGATGAGGTGGACATCCTGGCAGAGAGGCACAGCAATTCTCCGATAAAGATAATGACAGAGGCATATGTCTCCAAGGACAAGATGAGGCAGGTATACTACAATGTGCAGCCCAAAGAGAAATTCTCACTGCTCGTGCACCTCCTTAAATCAAAGGGTCCTGGCCTGAAGCTGATATTCTGCGCTACAAGGATAGAAGTTGACATTGTAACAAGAAATCTCAAAAGCCAGGGGATAAAGGTGGCTGCAATCCACGGCGGGCTCACACAGAGCAAGCGCCTTATTGCCCTGAACCAGCTCAGGGATGAAAGGATTGAGGCGCTTGTAGCAACAGATGTGGCAGCACGCGGCTTGGACATCCCCCATGTGAGATTCATCTACAACTATGACGTCCCGAAGACATCAGGGGAATATGTGCACAGGATTGGAAGGACAGCAAGGGCAGGAAAGAGCGGAGAGGCAATCACAATCCTCACTGAAAGGGACTATGAAAACTTTGATTCAGTGCTTCGCGACCACGAGCTTAATATCGAGCCGCAGGAGATGCCGAAAATCATCTGGGTGCCGTTCACAAGAAGAATAGAGGGCGGCAGGGATGAGAGATTCGGCGGAAGAAGGTTTGAAGGAAGGGGCTTTTCAAGAGAGGGCGGAAGAAGCTTTTCGAGAGAAGGGCCAAGAACAGGCAGGGAAAGAGAATTCCCCCCAAGAGAGCGGGGCTCAAGAGTATTTTCCTCAAGAAATGATTTCAGCAGGGCACCTTCTCGCGAGGGCTTTGAGAACAGGATGAAAGAATCTGAAGCGCCGGGAAGGGCAGGATACACCGGCTACTCTGATAGGAATAGAAGGCGCGGAAAGCCAAGGCCGAGATTTGGAAAAAGGAATTTCCGCAACTAAAACCATTTTTTATGAGTTCAACAACCATTTTCACAAAGGAATAAAGATTATAGTTTTCTGTTAAAAAGGCATTTCACTCAGATTTCAAAATGAAATCAGAAATGATTTAGAATTAATAAAAAAACTTTATAATTTTATTGTCCTGATAATTCTCTGATTCATAATCGCTCTAATTTTTTCAAAATCAATTCCTTTTTTATTTTCAATTCTCTTGGATTCAGGTTGAGATATTTGTAATCCTTGAATTCTCTTATTATTTTTATCAAATTGCTCTTTAATGCATTAAGATTGTATTGCTCTATCGCTTCAGAATATTTCTCAAAATCCACATCCCCATTTAACACCAGATTCATGATGTCTATTCTGTCTTTTTCTCCCTTTTCGCTTTCTCTTCTTTCCAATTCGGCATTTTGTTTCAATATCAGAAGAATTTCAGCATTTGCTACTCGAAAGCCCTCTATGATACTGCTGTGCTTTCCAATTTCCTCAACAGGAATTGCAAGTTTTGAGTAGTGGGGCACATAAACATCTATGTCTGCATCCTCTGTTTTTATCTCATATTTCTTTAAATTGTCGTTCTTTCTTAAGTCATAGTGCAGCTTCAAGTAGTTCAAGCCCTCAAAGTTCACAATCACATCAATGTCTTTTGATTTCATGTTTCTAGTCCAGAGATAGACTGCCCAGCCGCCTATAAGGGTGAACTTGAATTTTTCCTTTATGCTCTGCAATCTTTTCCAGCTCTTTTCAGTTATCGCATCATTCCAGTAATCCATTTAGTTTTCCCTCCAGAAATTTTATGAATTCCTCAGCATACCACTCCTTTAGATTCCACAAGTCAACGAAAGTGTGAGCGATTGTTGTGGTATTTCCATAATTTCTGATGTTTGAATCGCTTTTCAGGACAAAAAGATTGGGAACCTTGTTGTTTTCAGGAAATCTTTTTTTTATTTCCTTTAAATCATCCGAATAAACATAAACCTCTGAATAATCAGCAGGCAACTCCTTGAATTTGAACCTGCAGGACGAATATGCACCAAAAACAATATCAGCAGGCATCTTCTTTTCAATTTCGTGAACAGGAAGCTCAATTCTTGTTTTGTAAATAATGTCTTTCCCGACATTTCTTGCAGAGGCCCAGCAATACAGAATTTTCTTTGCATTTATTACATGAAAGTTCCGCTGTTTTATGCTTACTGCTCCCATCTTCTCCAGCTGTTTCAGAGCAAGATTCACATTGCTTAAGGACACCTTAAGCTCTTTTGAGAGACGTATCTGCGTAAGAACCTTGTTTTTCTTCTCAATGGACTGGTACAAAATTTCCCTGAAAACTTCCTCTGTTCTTTTCATGTTTCTAAATAAATAATCGTTTATTTATAAATATTTCGATAAAATTCGAAAATATTATAAATAAATCTTTTAAAAAAAGAAATAAAACAAGCTGCAAAAGAAAACTAGGTTCTTCTGCATTTTAAACACTAATCAAAATGAGTTTTTTATCTGGCTTTGAAAATGTTTTCTTTCCAAGCTATACTCTCAGCGGATTTTTATGATGCATGAAAGCGGCAAAACTCCGGATACTTCTCTTACGGAAATAAAAAGGCGCGGGAAGCCAAGACTCAGGCATCTCAGAAAGTAAAATCTATACACAGCTTTTAAAGAAACGTTTATACACCTATTTATTACAAAGAAATTGCGCAGGGTTTAAAGCCCCGCACTTTAGTGCGCAATTTCTTGTTCAAAGAAATGCTCTGCATTTCTTGAACAAAAAATCTCCAAGAGATTTTTTTGTTCCAAAAC
>PEXD01000040.1 GCA_002779235.1 Candidatus Woesearchaeota archaeon CG07_land_8_20_14_0_80_44_23
AGTTGACAAAAAAGCGTTTTTTTGCTATACTCATCGGTCAATTAAATAAAGTCTTAGACTTTATAAATTGGCTTGTTTTCAGCCATTTTTTTCAAAAAAGGCTTTAAAAGCAATTTAACAATTAAACTCAACTAATGCGTATCATTAGAGTTTGGCTGGCAATTTTGACGCTTACTTCTATTTTTTTGCCTCAAATAACGCTGGCCTTTGAAGGTTTTGAATCTAATGAAACACAAATAAATTCAAAAATGCAAAAAGATCTTTTAAATAACCGCATAATCGTTTTAGAAAAAAAATCCGTTATTCGCCCAGAGACTGAATTTGAAGGATTTTTAGAAGAAACCAGTTTGAAAGATCCAGAAACTGAAGAAAGAGAAAAATTTTTGGCTAAATTTGAAAAAAATAAAAAAACATCAAATTTGCCCCAAAAAAAGTTTATCGTCAACGCTTCCGCTTACACCGCTTCCACCGATGAATGCGGGAAATCGGATGGGATTACAGCTTCCGGACTAATGGTAAAAGAAAAAGAAACCATCGCTTGTCCGCCTCATTTTCCTTTTGGAACTAAAATTAAAATAGAAACAATGGGAACTTATATCTGCGAAGATCGAGGGGGAGCCATTAAAGGTAATCATATAGATATTTATATGAAAACAAAAGCACAAGCTTTTTCTTTCGGACGAAAAAATCTTTTGGCTGAAATAGTTGACATGAGCTAAAATTTCACAAAAAATCTCCTATCGGGAGATTTTTTGTTTGGTTTAATAATTGACGAGAAACATTGGCTTTGATAGTATGATAAAATAAGAAAACAAAAAATTAATTGTAATTTTTTTCTATTGGTCGTGTGGCGAAGTAGCTAACGCGGCGGTCTGCAAAACCGCTATTCGTGGGTGCAAATCCCACCGCGACCTCAAAATAGTAATTGTAGAAGTTGTTTTCTCTAAGCTTTGTGAATTGTTTTTTTAAAAAAGCCCGGATGGTGAAATTGGTAGACACAAGGGACTTAAAATCCCTCAGCAGTAATGCTATGCGAGTTCGAGTCTCGCTCCGGGCACCAAAATTATAAACATTATAAAAATCGCCAAAGAACCCAATAAAAATATCGCCTCGAATCACATTTTGTAAAAGAAAATTTTTTCATACTATTTGATTTAGAAATTCATAGGAATTTCTTTTTTTATTTTCAACCTTGTTTTTTCTCTCGTTTTGTTGTAATTTACGTCATAGGAGGTCAAGCTAATGTTTGGCTTAATTTGTACCCTGAAAACCCAAAAACGGAAAAGGAGGAAAGAACATGACAGACAAGATGACCTATGCTGGAGTTGGCGTGGATTACGACGCGATGGATCCGTTCAAACGGATGGCGCAACTAGCAGGCCGCGAAACCGCAGACAACATCAGACGGCTCAACATTCAGGAATTTGATATGAGCCGTGGTGAAAGTGCCTACCTCATCGAAGCGGCCAAAAGCTACCTCGCGCACGTTGAGGAAGGACTCGGCACAAAAAATCTTGTCGCCGACGCGATGTATCGTATTACGGGCAAATCGTATTACGACCACATCGCGCAGGACACTGTGGCGATGATAGTGAACGACATGATTACGCTTGGCGCACTCCCGCTTTCAGTGGCGATGCACCTCGCTGTCGGCGACTCCAACTGGTTCGACGATGAGAAACGATGTCGTGATCTTGTCGAAGGTTGGAAGAACGCTTGCGACCTTGCGCGTTGCGTATGGGGTGGTGGTGAAACGCCAACGCTCAGGGGTGTTATCGTGCCGGAGGCAATCGTGCTTTCTGGTTCGGCGATGGGCATTGTGAAGCCAAAGGATCGACTTATCACCGCCAACAACATCCAACACGGCGACGCGATCGTTCTCATCGAAAGTTCTGGTATCCACGCAAACGGCCTTACTATGGCTCGAAAGATTGCT
The DNA here is from genome assembly GCA_002779235.1 of Candidatus Woesearchaeota archaeon CG07_land_8_20_14_0_80_44_23. GTDB lineage: Archaea > Nanobdellota > Nanobdellia > Woesearchaeales > 0-14-0-80-44-23 > 0-14-0-80-44-23. The sequence goes on from PEXD01000040.1 coordinate 1,937, forward strand.
GACAAGTTGCCTGACGGCTACATGACTCGGCTTGACGATGGGCGAACGTACGGGGAGACACTTCTCGACCCTACGCACATCTACGTCGCACTCGTCGAGGACTGCCTCAATCGTGGCGTGAGCATTCACTACACAGTGAACGTTACGGGTCATGGGTGGCGCAAGCTCATGCGGGCGACGCAATCGTTCGCCTACATCGTCGAGCGACTACCGAAGCAACTCCCAGTCTTCGGTTTCCTGCAGAAGCACGGACCAGTGGACGACATGGAAGCTTACGGCAACTTCAATATGGGCGCGGGCTTCGCGCTCTATGTTTCGGAAGCCGAAGCAGAGGCGGTTCTCGAAGTCGCCACTTTGCACAAACTCGGTGCACTCCGTGCCGGATACATCGAAAGAAGTGACGACAAAAAAGTCATCATCAAGCCGAAAGGACTTGAGTACTCCGGCACAACGCTCGGAGTCCGATGACTCACAAGCTCTAAAACTCATGGGTTCGCTATCGCAAGGTGGCGAACCCTTTTTCTTTTTGTAAAAGTGCTAAAGAATTTACTGTAATGAATTATTATTAACTCATAGAAAAACTTGAAATTGTCAAAGTTCGTGGCGAAGCCACTTAAATTTTGGGGACTGGCCGTCGCCGCCTTCGGTGACAAAATGCGTTCGAACTATTTTAAAAATAGGGCGCCAGAATTATAAACATTATAAAAATCGCCAAGATGGCGATTTTTATTTCTCTTCCATTTTTATCTTAGCGATAATTTTAGGAATTCTTTGAAAATCTTTGATTAGTGTTTCTCTCATTGAGCCGTTATAGAGCGCGGCGGCCGGATGATAAAGAGTGTAAAAAACTTGTTTTCCCAAATCTTCAATTTCTCTTCTCATCGCTTTGCCGTGAATTTCGGAAATTTTAAAATTAGGCAAAAATCTTTCCATAGAATGCCGTCCAAGAGTAACGATTAATTTTGGCCGAATAATTTTAATTTGTTCCAAGAGCCATGTCCAACAAGTGGCGACTTCAAAAGGAAGCGGATCGCGATTCTCCGGCGGACGGCATTTGACCACATTGGCGATATAGACATCTTCTCGTTTAAGTTTAATGATTTCAAGCATTTCATTCAAAAATTTTCCCGCCGCCCCCACAAAAGGCGCGCCGGTTTCATCTTCTTTTTTCCCCGGGGCTTCACCGATAAAAAGGATTTCCGCTTCAAAATTTCCCACGCCGGGAACAACTTGAGTGCAACCTTTTCGCAAAGCGCACCGATTGCAATTTTTCATCCGTTCGTTGAGCTTATTCAATTGATCTTGTTTGGACATTTGAACAAATTTTAGAATTTAAGCATTTGACGAAAAAAATAATTAAAAAATGCGCCATTGAAAATTGTTTGCGAGTTGAAAATTATCTTAAATCATGCACTCTAATTAATTGAAAATTGTCATTTTCCGTATCCCAAATCGCAAATGTCGGCAAAAAAATTTCTCCGGCAACATTGCCCGGATTTAACATTTTGCATTTTTTGATATTCTCTTCCCAAGGCTTATGAGTATGTCCGTAAAAAACAAAGTCATATTTTCCGCTTTCCGCCAATTTTTTGGCTATATCGGGAAAATGAACAAACGCGATTTTTTTTCCTTCAATTTCAACCTCGCCAAAATTCTTGAATAAAAAAACGCTCTGATATTTTTTTTGTCCTTCCAGTTCCCGCAAGTCAGTATAATCCGCGTTACCAAAAGTATAATAAATTTCACCGGCAAAACTATCCTTCATAAAATCCAATGTTTCTTTTGACGCCAAATCTCCGCAACAAACAAGACTTTTTATTTTTTCTTTTTGACAATAATCCAAAACTTTTTCCAAATTCACTTCGTTATTGTGAACATCGGAAATAATCGCTATTTGCATTTTTTTGAAATTTATTTTGTTTTCACGCCATTTTTTCGCAAAAAACGCTCAACAAAAAATTTATCAATGAAATTTAACTTTTAATCTTGCAATAATTTTGAAACGCGAGAAAAATTGCTACTCTAAATCTCTCATTTTTTTGACAACATTGATATCTTTTTCCACTGCATCGTGATCGGTTTCTAAAATCATATCAATATTTTTTTCTTTG
>PEXD01000034.1 GCA_002779235.1 Candidatus Woesearchaeota archaeon CG07_land_8_20_14_0_80_44_23
GATTGAGCCGCCCTCATAAAGATGCATCACATTCCCAAAGTGATAGTAGATGTCTCCACCGTAAAGCGGGCCAGGCAGCTGCTTCATCTGGGAAAGCATTGCTGTGACATAGACAAGGGAAACAAAAAGAAATGCTAGGAATGCCCAGTCCTGCCAGGAAATCCTCCTCAGAAAGCCCTGCTCCTTTGGAACTTCATTTTCCTGCTCTGCCTGCTTTTTTTTCGGGTGCTTTGAATGGTGATGCAACTTCAGCCCCTCACAATGAATTCTTAAAAAGTATTGAAAACTTTATTTAAATCTTACTAAACAATGAATGAATAGAAAATATTAAAAAAGGAGGATCATAAAAAAATCAGTCCTCTTTCAGGATTATCTCAACAACCTGGGCGTAGGCGGGCCTTGTTATCACTATTCCAAGGGTGAGCCCCACAATGGTTGTTATTGCGAAGCCCTTGAGCAGCCCTGCTCCTGCAAACATGAGTGGAAGCACTGATGCGACAGAGGTGAGGTAGTTGCCTGTTATTATATAGAAGGCGTTCTTTATCCTTGCCTTCCAGCTGAGAAATTTCTTGTTGACTTCTCCTGCTGTTTCCTCGTCAGTCATGACTATCTGGTCATCAACATTTGAGCCGATTGCGGCAAGTATTCCTGCGATTGCTGCAAGGTCTATGTTCCAGCCGATGAGGGTCAGGAACCCCACTGTGAGGAATATTTCTATAATCCCTGTAAGCATTATCATTCCGGCGAGCTTTATTTTCTTGTAATAAAGGAAAAGCACAAAGCTCACTGCAAATATCGCAATGAAGAAAACAAGCGCAGTATTCTTCAGGAACTGCGAGCCCAAGGTGGGTGAAATTGAATCGGTCTTGACTATGTCAAGCTTTATGGGCAGGGAGCCGGTGACAAGTATTGTCTGCAGCCTCTTCATGCTGGCCAGGGCATTTGTGATTGCCTCATCCTTTGTGCTGCCTGTGCCTGTTCCTGAGATTGAAACGTCAGTGACTGCCTGTCCTTTAAGCTCTGCGCCAATATTCAGCAAGTCAACCTGCTGGTTGTCAAGGTAGAGGTCCAGGGTCTCATTAAGGTACTGGTCACCTGCAGTTGGCGAGCCGGTAACAGAAAGATTTGCAGTTGCCGCAGCCTGCCTCTTTGCAGCAGCCGGGCTTAGCGTGATTGAGAATCTGAACCTGCAGTGCCACTGGTTGTCAGAGCCGAGTGTGCAGCCTGCGTTAGTGTCAATCCCTGAGCAGTCCGCTGTCTTGCAGACATGTGTTATGTCATTTCCGCCAGTGAACAGGGTTTCGTTTCTTATTTTCGCCTCAAATTTTCCCTGCTTTGCAATAAGCTGCTTGACTTCGTCCTCGTAGGCGCCTGCAATCTCAACCACTATGTATTTGCTGCCTGCAAGGTCCGAAACCTGATTGATAGAGACATCGCTGAGCCCGTATACATTCAGGCGCTGGTTCATGCTGTCTATTGTCATTGCTATGTTGTCAGGTGTGGCATTTGCCTCTGGCTTCAGAATTACCCGTGTGCCTCCCTGCAGGTCAAGCCCCTTCCTTATGTTTGAGGTTGGGGCGTCATACACCTTCAGCCCCAGCCCTGTGGGAGTTGAGGAGTTTGAGCTGTTGTCTTCAGGAACAAGTATGCTATAGACATTCTTATTTGTCTTTATCTGGACAGTTGTTCCGGAAATGACATAGCTTACTGCCTTGTAATAGTCATTGGCATTTTCTATGCGGTGATTATTGACGCTGCTTATTACCTCCCTTGACATGGGAGCGATGGACGCGGTGGGGCTTTTTATCCCTGCAAGGTATGCCGGGCTGTCAACCTCAACGCTCCTTATTGCAGCGCCCTTCCTGAAAGGGTTGGGGTAGAGTGCTATCAATGCAAAAAGCACGAAGAGCAGGACTATTATTACCCTCGTGTTTGTGAATATTTTCTTTATCTTTGACATCATTAACTACCTTTTAATTCTGATTATGCTTTGCTTTCTGAGCACTTTCCCTATGGTCAAGGTACATCCTGAGTATGCCCACATTCATAAACCAGGTGAATACCATGTCAAAGCAGAGCCCGATTATCATAATGAGCATTATCTGCTTTATGAGCTCTGATTCGGCAAAGACATAGGCCGCCATAAGGGCTGCTATTGTTGTGAGGGTCATGTTCATCCCTGTCCTGAGGGCGAGCATGATGTTCTCGTTCAGCGTGGCATACCTGCCATGAAGCGCCCTTGCAGTAAGAAGGATGTCTGTTGTGACAGAATAGCCAATCAGCACAAGCAGTGCCGAGATGCCTGCTGATGAGATTCTCATGTTTGAAAGTGAAATGACAAATACTGTTCCTACAACATCCAGGAATGCGCAGAGCACCACAAAAAATGAGGGGATTGGTATCCTGAAATATATGAACACTGTGAGTGCCATGAGCCCGAATGCAATGAGCACAGAGAAAATTGTCTGCCTGAAGAATGCCTGCCCGAGGGTTGCGCTCATCATCTGAACTGTGTAGTCGCTGGCTGTAAGGTGGAGATTTTCAAAGTTTGAATTTATGCTTGAGATTATCTGCTGCTCGGAGAGGTCAGAGCTCTCAATCACTATTCCTGTATTCACGCCTACGCTCTGAAGCTCTCTTACATTTATGTCTGATTTGGGGTAATCCTTTGAAAGTGCATTAAGCATGGCTGTGCGGTCCAGGTCTCCCCGCGAGATTGTTATTGAAACCCCACCCTGCAGGGAGATGTCCTTCCTGAAAAGCTCTCCATGCCTGAAATAGTTGAATGCAATTCCCCCAAGAAGCAGCAGGGCGAATACAAAGACAATGAAGCAGTTTCTCCTGTAATTTGTGAGATAGTCATTGCGGATTGCCGCTGTTGCATTGGAAAAGAATCCTGGCTTGGAAACTGCTGCCTTGGAGCCGGCTTTTTCCACTGCGGGGTTTTCTATCTTTTTTGGAGAGGGCTTTTCTGGAACTTTCTTCTCTTGAACTGCTTCTTCTGAAACAGAGCTCTCCCCCTCACTTTCATTTTCTGCCATAGCATGCTGGAAACTTTGAGCCATTTATAAATATTTTGATTGATAGCAAAAAATCATAAATCTTCAGAAGAATCAGGGCTCGATTACAGAGCCGTCCCTCGAAAGCGCCACAATCCTCATTGAAAGCCCCAGCTTCAGGATTGCTGAAATAACTGCAGTGTGCTCTTTTCCTTCCCCTGAGATTATATTAAGAGCAACTTCAAAATCAGGAATTTTTCCCTCAAGGGATTTCACTATTGATGCGACAAGCTTGGGAAGTTCCTCCTCAAAATCCAGGACAATAAACTCGACCTTTTTTTCAGTCATAATTCTTTTTCCAAAGTTCTCCTTTCCAAACCGGTTTGTCACAAGAAAAATGCTGTCCCACGGCTCCCTGTTTATTATCTCTCCAAGGTTTCCCCAGCTGCCCTTTCCTGTGCTAAGCACTGCAATAAGCGAAGTCATGAAAAAAAGAAGGCAAATGGATTATTTAAAATTATTGAAAATTTAAGATTATTGAAAAAATATCAGCTTATCTCAAGAACCTTCACATGGAAATTCAGGGGCTTGCCTGCGAGCGGATGGTTGAAGTCAAGCTTAACTGAATCAGTTGAGAAATCAAGTATTTCTGCATAGGCATGTCCCTTTGGGGTTGAAAACATTATCTTCTTGCCTTTTTCCAGAGCAACCTTTCCCTCCAGCAGGTTCCTCGGAACCTCCTGAACTAGAGTATTGTTCCTCTCGCCATACGCATCCTTGGGCTCAATGTGTATGTCCTTTTCCTCATCCAGCTTCATTCCGATAAGCGCCTCCTCAAATGCCGGAAGAAGCTCGCCCTGCCCCAGCGTGAACATAAGGGGATTCTTCTC
>PEXD01000070.1 GCA_002779235.1 Candidatus Woesearchaeota archaeon CG07_land_8_20_14_0_80_44_23
AAAATTCAAAAAGATTAAATATTAAGGAAGAAACACTGTCAGCAGGGGTGGTGTCAATGGAACATTTTTCAAAAAAGTTCTCTGTGGCTGACTTGAAAGAGGGCATGGTAGTTGATGATATATTCTTCGTGAAGTTCAAGAAGGGGATGGCCGAGTATGCCAAGGGATTCTCATTCGAGCTGACGCTCTCGGATGCGAGCGGAAAGAACATAGAATACAAGTATTGGGGCGGCAAAAGCGAGAGGGAAGTCAAGGCGCTCTATGGTTCCATAAAGGCGGACTCCATTGTGAAGGTGCAGGGCAAGGTCTCAACATACAAGGACAGGCTCCAGCTCGCTACAAACGAACCCATGACAATAACTGTGCTGAAGCCGAGTCAGTATGACTCATCTGAATTTGTGAAGGGGCCGAGAAAGAATATTGACAAGATGTACGAGCGGCTGCTCTCCCTTGCCTTGTCTGTGAAAAACCAGGGGTTGAGGGCTGTCCTGAAAAGCACGTTTGAGGATAAGGAGATTTCGGAAAAGTTCAGGCTTCATCCCGGAACAATTGAGATACACCACAACTGGATAAGCGGGCTTCTTGAGCACACACTTGAGGTTGCAGAGCTGTGCCTTAAATGCCAGGAGCTTTATCCTGACCTGGACAGGGACCTCCTGATTGCTGGCTCCCTTCTTCACGATATCGGAAAGCTTGAAGAGATTGAGGTTACCTCAAGGATAAGGGGCACCACAAAAGGGCAGCTTTACAGCCACCTGATTCTGAGCACTATTTTTGTGGAGAAGAAATGCGAAGAAGTTGGGCTTGATGAAAAGACAAAGGAGAAACTCCTTCACATAATCATAAGCCACCACGGAAAGCTTGAGTATGGGGCTCCAAAGGAGCCGATGTTCCCTGAGGCAGTTGCAGTATACTATGCCGATGAATTGAGCTCAAAGCTTGCAGAAATGACAGAGTTCATAAACAGCTCAAAGACAGATACAGAGGACGACTTCATGTTTCACAAGCGCTCCCAGAAAAACATATTCCTGAGATAAAAAACATATTTTATTATTTATTTTATTATTCTGTCTCTATCTTAGCATTCCCTTGATTATTGCATCCACTGCCTCTTTTCGCGATAAGCCGTGGCTCAAAAGGGTTTCAAGCTGCTTCTTGTCCACAGAGCCTATTGCAGCCTCATGAGTGACTCTTGCAGTCTCATCTGAAACAGAAACAATTGGAGTTGCCTTTGCTTTTGCATTTCCGGATACAATCTCAATGCAGTCCACATGCCCTCTCACATACGGAGCGTTTCCTTCTGTTACATTGTAGACTTCGCTGGTTGCATTATCCTTTATCCCGGCTCTTGTCTTTATCACGCTTCTTGCATTTCTTCCAGAGAGTATTGCCTCTTCTCTTATCTTTATTTTATCATTGCTTTTCCCGAATACCTTCGCATTCATCTCAACAATGCTGTCTTTTCCGCAGTCAGCATGATAGTTGATGTCAAGTTTTCCCACTCTTCCAATAACTAATGAGAATAATGTATTGAATGATGCTTTTTCCCCAACAAACACTTTTATCTTGGGAACAACCTCAATTCCACCAAATGTTCCGTGGAAATGGGTTTCATTATATGTTAAGGACGCCCCTTTTCCAATATGAAACTCTCCGTCCATAAGATGCTTTACTTTCACTGCATTTGGGAATGTGCAGTGGGCGAGTATCTCTGCAGATGAATTTTCCTGAAGGTAAGCCCTCATTTTTATCATCTGAATCCCGCTTTTTGGGATAATTCCAAAGCACAGATGAATCGGGTTTTTGAGATGAACTCCCTTAAGGACAGTCATCTTTACGTCAACGCCGTTTTTTGTCTGCTTTGCATCAACAACAAGTCCTTCCACTGGATTCATTGAGAGGATTTTGTTCTCCTTTACAAACAGGAAAGCAGTGTTCTTGTTCTTCATGAAGTTGGGGTTTCCCCCTGCTTTCTTGTATGCGTTCATTAAAAGCGCAAAATCATTCAGGTAGTCCAATTGAGCCACCTCCGAAATCAGGATTTAATTTTTTAGTTATATCCCCTATGCTACATGGTGCGCATTTTCTTTTAAAATAATTGGAGATTTCAATGCTTTTACCCACCCTTGCAACACAACCGCCGCACATCAGCATTGTCCTATCTGCATGCCTTGCAACTTCTTCCCTGTGAGTTATTAGTATGACGCTTGTGCCCGCTTTTTTCATCATCTTCATAACCTTGATTAAATCCTCAAGCGAAACAAAATCAATTCCTGAGTCAGGCTCGTCAAGTATTGCAAGCTTCGGCTTAAGAGTGAGCATTGATGCAAGCTCAACCCTTTTTCTTTCCCCTCCGCTAAGAGTTGAGTTGATTTCCCGGTCCAGGTATTTGTCAGGGGGAAGCATTACAAGCGAGAGAGCTTTCTCAGGCGGAATCTTTGCGTTTATTGAAAGGTAATCCCGAACAGTCAGCCCCTCAAACCTTGCAGGCTCCTGCCAGGCGAGAGAGATTCCCATCCTCGCTCTTTCAGTGATTCCCTTTTTTGAGATGTCTTTCCTGCAGAATATTATTTTTCCAGAGTCCTGCCTTTTTATTCCCATAAGAATTGATGCAAGAGTGGACTTGCCTGAACCATTTGGGCCTACAATGCAGAAAATCTCTGATTTTTTTATCTCAAGCGATACTCCTTTCAGTATCTCGTTCTCTTCCCTTTCGAACTTAATATTTTCAGCGTAAAAAAGCGTGTTTTTTGCCATTTTTATCTGTGCCTGACAATGATTAAGCAGAGAGGAGGGTTATTTTCTGTTCAGATTTCCTTCTGCATGCGCCTTTTCCTCTGCCTTAACCCAGTCACCGTATTTCTCCTCAACAAATTCCTTCTCTTTTTGGATGCGCTCATGCTTTTCCTGAAGCTCTTTTGGAATTACTCTCTTGTTTTTTGAGTAATAATCGTATACTGCTTCCACGAGCGCGTCGCTGGCCAGCACTGAGCAGTGTATCTTTATTGGCGGAAGCCCGCCTAAAGAGTCTATTATCTCACTCTTGTTTATTTTATATGCCTCTTCAAGTGTTTTTCCTTTTGCAAGGTCAGTTATAACGCTGCTTGTTGCAATTGCAGCAACGCAGCCGAAGGTCTCAAATTTGATGTCAGTGATTATTTCTTCTCCCTTCTTGTTTTTTCCGACTTTTATATAGAGCCACATTACGTCGCCGCAATTGTGAAGTGCAAATGCTTCAGAAGTGAAAGAATGCGCATCTTGAACTTCCAGATTATAAACTTTTCCTGCGTATGGCTGAGTCGCAATTCCTGTTATTGGCATGTAAAGATAATTGTTATCAAACCACGCCTTTTCAGATGGATATGACTTTGGCTTATACTTGATATTAAGAATCGAACATAATCTTATCAATGAATCTCTTTGCCCCACATGAATTCTATAAGCTCTTTTATGTTTAATGCCTCTGACCTTTCTTTCCGGCTCTTTATAGATAGAAGGAGCAATCTTCTGTCTCAGAAGCAATATTTTTAGTTGTTGAGCTAGATTATAAGAAATTGTAGAATATCCTGCCCTCGCTCCGTCTCTATTTAAATTGACATAACCATCACCTTTCCATAGCCCATAAATCAGGGATTTTTGCTTTTCAACAGGGAGATTCATAATAAAATCAGGAATCGCTTTATTTGCTGCTCCATTTCCAAACAATTTTTTGAAAAATCTTGCCAGTTTCGCGCTATACAGAGTTACTACAGCCGTTTTTCTTTTAGGAATTTCTCTGACAATCGCATCTAAACCAAACAGTTTTTTTGATATTTTTGTTATGTCTTCGACAATATCCTTCTCTTTTATATTTAGCGTGAATGAAATAAAAGTGCTGGAGGGTTTATCCTGAATGTTTCCTTCTGCCAAAAAATAGCCGAATAATCTCAACAAATCAGAATTAACAGGTATTTTTTCAGGGAGTTCTTTGCTCTTGAAGTCCCATTTTGGCTTTGGAATGTCAATCTTTATGTATTGCACATTTTTTTCTGCCTTTAGAATCGGATACAAGACAATATCTCCTTTTTTTAGCTGATAAGCATGATACCAGGCAGATGTTAATTTTTTTCTGTATCTTGTTCTTAAAAAATTGTCTCCTTTAGGAATTTTTATTGCTAATACAAGATGTTCTGGCGTTAGATTAATTGTTCCCAATTTGTTTTTAATACATATTATTTCCGCTTTGTAATTCCTCTTTACAATTCTATTTACATTATGATATTGTCCGTCGTAAGATAAAACTTTATTCTTCTGTGAAATTTCATCAATGTCTTTTAAGTCATTGTTGATATGAATCTTTTGATTTGGCGGTAAGCATACGACATTACCCACTTTTCCCGTGCCATCAGGATTTTCCATCCTGCCATAATTATGCGGGCTCTTGAAGTGTTCCATAACTTTTTCTGTATACATCTTAATCCTCCTTTTTTCATTATCTATTAATTTTTAAATGGGGAGATTCTTCTCAGCTGCTCTATAATTCTTGGAACTGCTTCCAGGACATGCTGAATATCTTCTTCTGTTGTGAATCTGCCTATTGTCAGGCGCAATGAGCCGTGGGCTTCCTTGGGCTGAAGTCCGCAGGCGAGCAGGACATGGGAGGGCTCAAGCTTTGGCGAGGAGCATGCAGAAGCGGTTGAGGCAGCAATCCCTTCTGCATCCAGAGACATCATGATTGACTCTCCTTCTACAAAATCGAACCTGAGATTTGCATTGTTAGGCAATCTGTCCTTTGGGTGGCCATTCAGATGAGAGTTTGGAACCCTTTCAAGAATGCCCTTTATCAAAATGTCTCTCAGCCCTTTCTGGCGCTCTGACTCATCTTTCATTTCTGCAAGGCAAATCTCAACCGCCTTTGCGAATCCAACAATTGCAGCAACATTGACTGTGGAGGACCTCAAACCAAACTCATGCCCTCCCCCATGCAGAATCGGCTCTATTTCAGTGCCTTCTTTCACATAGAGAAGGGCTGCGCCCTTTGGCCCGTACATTTTGTGGGAAGATGCTGTAAGCAAATCAATGTGCATATCATTCACATTTATGGGAATCTTTCCAAATGTCTGGGCTGCATCTGTGTGGAAATAAACCCCTTTTTCCCTGCATATCTTTCCAATCTCTGAAATCGGCTCTATTGTTCCAATCTCATTATTGGCGTGCATCACTGAAACCAGGATTGTATTTTTCTTTATTGCTTTTTTGACATCTTCTGGATTTACCATGCCATACTTATCGACAGGCAGCATTGTTATTTCAAAGCCCTGGCTTTCAAGCCATTTTGCGCTGTTAAGCACGCAGTCATGCTCTATTGAGGATATTATTATGTGATTTCCTCTTTCCTTGTTCGCAAATGCGATTCCCTTTAAAGCCAGATTGTTGCTCTCTGTGGCTGATGCAGTAAATATTATCTCTTTTTGCTTTGCGCCCAGCGCATTTGCAATTGTGGCTCTGCTGCTCTCAAGCGCCTCATAGGCTTCCCTGCCAAAGCTGTGCAGTGAAGAGGAATTTCCGAACTTTTCAGTGAGATAGGGAAGCGTTGCTTTCTCTACTCTGGGATCAACAGGAGTAGTAGCAGCATAATCCATGTATGTTCTTTTGAAACTCACACTGCTGGAGTTCCTGTTTGATTTTTTTTCTGAATTTTTCATTTGCATACCTCCTCGCAGACTTTGCAGCCCTTTGGCTTTTTATCATCAATCTTGTGGAATTTGCAGAGCAGCATTCTGCTTCTGAACATATAGCATAAAGCACAGATCTGTTGAATAACCACATATTCTTTTTTTGACGTTGCAATCTCCTTGGCGGCTTTTCTTATTTCATTTTTAAGTTCTTTGCTGAATTTCATGTCACTTCCGCGCTTATTTTTAAAATACTGGGAAACAGCCGCCTCTGTTATTCCAAGCTTCTCTGCAGCCATTCTCTGGTTCAGGTGCATATCCTCAACCATGCTTCTGGCAATCTCTTTTCGGAATGCTGGCAAGGCGTGCCATACCACCAATTCGCAAGGAACCTTCATTTTAGAATACTTAACAATTGTTAAATTATATAAATCTTTCGGAATTTCTGATAAAAGTATAGAGTGCTAGGGCTGTTTTTTGCATATCTGCAAATAAGGCAGCACCTTTCCCGAATCAGGTTCATACACATAAAAGTCAGCCGGCTCTCCTGATTTTGTGTAGCCGGAAAATGAGCAAAGCGAGAACGGGGCTGAGATTATCAGGTGGAAGAGCCCGTTTCCTGAAAAAAATCTCAGGTCTGCAGAGGAGGGCCTTCCAGAGGGGCCGGGGTGGCTGTGCACGCTCCCGATTGCCTCTGGCAAAGGGAAGAATACGCTTCTGATAAGCGCTGAATTGCTGTCAGAGGCATAGTGCTGGTAGATTATCGCCTCAATGTAAAGCACTCTGTTCTTCACACTGCCTGAGAGAAGCGCCACAAACTCTTTGGAAACATTTGCCTTTGCAAAGTCAACTGCGTTTTCAAGCACTGGCTTGTGGATTATGACCTTGTCAAAATCATACCTGTCAAGCCCAAGCATCTTTGAAACGGCATTTTCTATCTTTGAGTCAGCCATGGGGCGTCTATTGCTGTCCATATTAAAAATCTTATGAATAATGTGCATTTCATTAAAAAGTTTTAAAAAGTCCCCTGAAAACATTAAGCGCAATGGCAAGGCATTACATATTTTCAAGCTGCATCGGGAGCTTTGCATTTAGCCCTGAGTTCGCTGTTGAGGAATTCCTGCCTGCTGTGAACTGCAGGAAGAATTCAGAATTGATATTAGAGGGCTCTGCAACTGATGAGGACAAAAAGCTTTACAAAAGGTTTCCCGGCTCAGTGATAGTCAGGGCAGCTGGAAAGGTAAATGAATTTGAGTCAAGCTCTGAAAAAGTTCTTGTTACGGGCTCACTTTCTGCGATAAAGGACAAAAAATATATGAACCTGTTCAGGAATGCGGACATAGCAATTGCTAAGAAGGCGCTTTCAGAAATAATTTCTCCAGACCTGCTTATAATACAGGCGGTAAATGCCATTACAGAACTATCAAAATCAGCCAATCTTCTCTCAAAGCGGCTGCGCGAGTGGTATGAGCTTTACAACCCCGAGATTTCAAGGAAAATCGAAGACCATTATGCCTTCGCAAGGATTGTCTCTGAAAAAACAAAAACAGAAATCCTTGCTGAGCTCGGAATAAACAAGGAAGATTCAATGGGCGGAAATATTTCAGCTGAAGAAACTGAGTCAATAATTTCTTTATCAAAAGAGATATGCAATTTATTTTCTGAAATTGAAAGGCAGGGGCAGTTCCTTGATTCTGCCATGAGAAAGTGCTGCCCGAAGCTTACTGAAGCGGTTGGGTATATGATAGGCGGAAAGCTTGTGTATCTTGCAGGCGGATTAAAGAATCTTGCTGAAATGCCTTCTTCAAAAGTCCAGGTGCTGGGGGCAGAAAAAGCGCTTTTCAGGCACTTGAAAACAGGGGCAAAGCCCCCAAAATACGGCGTGATATCCCAGCACCAGGAGATTGCTGCTGCTGGAAAGGATGACAAGGGAAAGGCGGCAAGGAAGATTGCGGCAAGGGCGAGCATAGCTGCAAGGATTGATTTTTTCAGAAAGGGGAAATGAAGATGCAGGTAAAAAATTCAAAGTTCTATGAGGTTTTTGAGACAGAAGGAAGAACCAGGAAAATTCTTACAAAAAATCTTGTTCCTGGAAAGAGCGTTTACGGAGAGCATCTTGTTAGTTCAGGCAATTTTGAATATAGGGAATGGGACCCTACAAGGAGCAAGCTTTGTGCATTCATAATGAAAGGCGCTGACCAAATTTGCTTAAAGCCGAATGATATTGTGCTTTATCTTGGGGCTGCATCTGGGACAACAGCCAGCCATGTTTCTGACATTGTTGGAAAAGACGGATTTGTTTTTGCAGTTGATTTTGCCCAGAGAGTTGTAAGAGATTTGATTTTCCTCTCAGAAGCAAGGCCCAACATTGCGCCTATACTCGCAGACGCCAATCATCCTGAATCATACGCTTATCTCGTCACAGGAGTTGATTTTCTCTACCAGGATATCGCGCAGCCGAACCAGGCTGAGATATTCCTGAAGAACATTGATATTTTCCTTAAGCATGGCGGGTTTGCAATGCTTGCGCTGAAGGCGAGAAGCGTAGATGTGACCAGGAAGCCGAAAGAGATATTTGAGATAGTGAGAAGGCAGCTTTCCGAGAGATTGACAGTAATTGATGCGAGGGAGCTTGGCCCCTTTGAAAGGGACCACTGCATGTTCCTCTGCAAGAAAAAATGAGTTGTCTAAAACTTTGCGGGGTGGTGAGATGATATTCGGGCTGGCCATTATTGTGATTGCAATACTTGCTGCGGCAATAATCCTTTCAATCTTTCTCAAGGTTGCAAGAATTTTTGTTGGGATAATCTTTGCTGCTGCAACCCTCATTATTGTCGGGCTTTTGGTGTCTGGCTTTTTTGTCCTGAGGGATTTCCAGGATTTTACCGCGCATTCAGCCGACTCCCAATATTATCTGAGGCAGGGCGATAATATCGTTGCGGGCTTCACGCAGCCCAATGAAACAGGCGCCTTCTCGCTGATGGGGGCAGCAGAGCTTAATAATGCCACTGCCTCATTTGCAAAAAAGGACTATCCTGCCCTAAAGGGAAGCCATTATAAATTATTCATAGTTGATTATTCCAAGCTAAAAAGCGGCAATGCTGGAAATGTGAGCGTTGAATTTGCTGGCAAGAACTTTTCAGGGGAATTTGCAGTCGGGCTTCTCGGCTCTGAAGAGCCAAAGGCATACCTTTTCAAGTTGTTCTCCAAGCCTGAAATCGCTTTGATTGATGCAAATTTTCTGGACAGCTCTGAGATGAAATCCCAGTTCTTTATGTCATATCTCTCCTCTGCAATGAAGGCAGACCCGCTGTTCATGATAAAGGGCATCAGCAGCGGCAGCATCAAGGTCTATCCTGAAACTCCTATGTTCTTTGCAATAAGAATAATGCCCATATCTCTGGCAAAGGGTTTTGTTTCAGAAGCTTTAAAAAAGGGCAGCTCAACTCTGAGCAAGGTGGTTTGAATGAAAGTTACAAAAGAGGTTACACAAGATACTCTGCTTGCAGATGTCCTGAAAATTCCGGGAGCAGAAGAGATTCTTCACAAATACAATCTGCCCTGCATGGGCTGCCCAATGATGGGCTTTGAAATTGGCATGCTGAAGATTGGCGACACTGCAAGGGCCTACGGAATTGACGACAAAAAGCTTATTGAGGACTTAAACAAGCTCGCCGGGAAACCTGCAAAAAAGAAGAAGTGAGCACTGGACTTTTCTTGGGAACCTTTTTAAACCTCTGATTTCTACTTTTTCCCATGGCAAGGAAGGCAAGGAAGAAAAAAAAATCTGAATTCTCTGAAGAGCCGGAAGGGCTTGAGAGGGTTGAGAGGATAGAGTGCAGGACAGACGAGCCCTCAATTGACATCATTCTGGATACTTTGAAGAAGGGAAAGCAGGCGCTGGTTTTTGTCAATACAAAGCCGAGGGCTGAAAAGGCAGCAGAGGAAATCTCAAAGGCAGTTGCCCTGAAAGGGGATGAAAAGCCCTACTTTGAAGGCATCTCAAAGTCAGCGCTCTCTGCTCTTGAGAGGCCCACGAAGCAGTGCGAGCGCCTGGCGCTCTGCCTGAAAAAGGGAGTTGCATTCCACCATGCCGGGCTGGCGCAGAAGCAGCGCGAACTGATTGAGAATTCTTTCAGGGAGGGAAAATTGAAGGTTATATGCTGCACCCCAACCCTTGCATACGGACTGGATTTGCCTGCATTCAGGGTGATTGTAAAGGACCTGAAAAGATTCGGGAGCAGGGGAATGGACTGGATTCCTGTGCTTGAAATCCAGCAGATGTTCGGAAGGGCTGGAAGGCCGTCTTATGACAAGGAAGGCGAGGCAATATGCATCGCAAAGGATATTATTGATGGCAAGGAGATAAGAAGCAGGTTCATATCGGGAAAGCCAGAAGAGATTTACTCAAAGCTGGCTGTTGAGCCGGTGCTGAGAACCTATCTTCTGAGCTTAATCTCTGCTGGATTTGTAGACAGCAGGGAGTCAATATTCTCATTTTTCAGGAAGACCTTCTGGGCGCACCAGTTCCAGAGCATGGAGTCCCTGTATGCGATAATTGAAAATATGCTCTCTGCGCTTGCAGAATGGCGCTTTGTCTCTCTTCCTGAAAGCATAGAGCACACTGAGCAGAATGATTTTGTCTCTGCAGATGAGATTGGAAAAAACAGCTCTGGAATAATTAGGGCCACTCCAGTGGGAAAAAGGGTTGCCGAGCTCTACCTTGACCCCCTGACTGCTCACCACCTGATTGAGTGCCTCAATGAATCGGGAAAAAAAGCCCATTCAGGCTTTTCATATCTCCAGATGATAAGCGACACGCTGGAAATGTATCCCCTGCTTAATGTTAAGACAAAGGAATATGAGGATGTTGAGGATTTTCTCCTTGAGAACAGGGAGTTTCTCCTGGAAAAGGAGCCCGATGCATACGACCTTGAATATGAGGATTTCCTGAAATCAATCAAGACAGCAATGCTTTTCTCTGACTGGACTGATGAGAAAGATGAGGATTTTTTATTGGATAAGTATAATGTCAGACCGGGCGAGCTTTCTGTAAAGAGGAGGATTGCCGACTGGCTGCTATACTCAAGTGAGGAGCTTTGCGAGCTTCTGGGAATGAGAAAGACCAGGCCTGAGCTTGAGAAGCTGAGGATATGCATTGATTATGGCGCTAAAGAGGAACTCCTGCCGCTGCTCAGGCTGAAGGGAATAGGAAGGATAAGGGCAAGAATCCTTTACAACAACAGGATAAGGGACCTGGGCGATGTGAAAAAGGCCGAGCTTTCAACTCTCTCCCAGCTTATAGGAAAGACCCTCGCCCTTGACATAAAATCCCAGCTCGGCGAAGAGCTTTCAGAAGAAAAAGTAAAAGTCAGGGAGAACAAGAGGAAAGGTCAGATTAATCTGGAAGATTTTTCCGGCTGATGCTTCTCCTTTCTTTTTTCAGCCCTTTCTCCCCTAAACCGCTCAAAGTCGTTCCTGAATTTCGGCTTTTCCGCCTTTGGCTTCCACGGTTCAATTTTTCTTATCCCGATAATATCCCTCCTGACATATTTCACAGGGTTTGGCCTTATCCTTTTCTGAAGGGAAATTCTCTGCTCCCTGTTCCTGACGCTCTTTTCATAATTTTCCTTAAGAATTTTCTTCAGCCCGCTTATCTCCTCAAATGAGAGCTCCCTGTATTTTCCAGGCAGCATGTGCTCCATCAATATGCTGCCTATCCTTATCCTGGCCAGGCTAAGGACTTTGTAGCCCAGGGCAGTGAACATCCTCTTTATCTGCGCCTTCCTTCCCTCATGCATTGTTATGTCAAGACGCATCCTGCTGTCGAGAATTTCAACCTTGGCAGGCCAGCTCATTCCGTCCTCGAGCATCACGCCGTGCCTGAGCTGCTCAATGTCCTTTTCAGAAATGCTCTTGTCAATCTCTAAGATGTATTCCTTCTCAGTTTCATATCTCGGATGGGTTATCAGCTCTGTAATTGCGCCGTCATTTGTGAGAAAAACCAATCCCTCTGAATCATAGTCAAGCCGCCCTGCCGGATACACCCTTTCCTTCAGCTTGAAATAGTCAGATATGCTTTTTCCCTCCTTCAGGCGTTCCATGCTGCATATGACACTTTTAGGCTTGTTGAATATGATATAAACTTTTTTTTCAGGGACAATCCTTTTCCCGTTTACCTCAATCTTATCTGTCTCAGAGTCTGCCTTATCCCCAAGCACTGCTTTCCTGCTATTTACAAGCACTCTCCCGTCCATGATAATGCCCTCTGCCTTTCTTCTGGACATCAGCCCGGCGTTAGCTATTATCTTCTGTATTCGCTCCATGGATATTTTAATTTTGGAAAGTTTATATAAAGGTTTGCCTGCGGTGGGCTCTGTCCTAAATCTTCGCTTAATTGCGCTTGCAGAATTTGGAGAGGGGGCAGCCCTGACATTTGGGCTTTTTGGTGCAGTGCCTTTTTGCATGCTCAACTATCAGGGCGTGGAACTCCTGGCAGAGTTTTGCGTCCTTCCTGAGATTTTTCTCAAAGAATTTCCTTATATTTTCATATTCCTCCTTTTCTTTGACAAGCCCGAGGCGCGAGAATATCCTTCTTGTATAAGCATCAACAACAAATATGGGCATGCCGCAGGCATACAACAGCATTGAATCAGCTGTCTCTTTTCCTATCCCCCACACAGAGAGCAGCTCCTGCCTCGAAGGAGTCCTTCCACTTAACGAGATGTAAAACCTTGAGAATTCCAGAAGCTTTTTCGCCTTCTGGTTGAAGTAGCCGCAGGGCCTTATTGCAGAGAGGAGCTTTTCCTTTTTCAGCGACAATATTTTTTCAGGAGAGAGTGCACCAATTCTTTTCAGATTGATTAGCGCCTTCTGAACATTTGACCAGGCAGTGTTTTGCGTCAGTATTGCTCCAAGGCAGATTTCAAACTGTTCCTCCTTGTTTCTGGGGGCTCCAGCATGATATTCGCAGAGAAGCGTCTTATTGCTTATGACTGGCCACCAGCCCTGGCAGCCGTATTCAGCAAGCATTGTCCTGTATATATGCACAAGTTTTTCTTTGTCTCCCATCGTCAGTGCACTACATCATATTTATTTAAATGATTTTCTCTGCCAAGAAGGTTAATTTTTTATATAAACCTGCATTTTTCAGCATCATGAGGATACTTATCTTAACTATGTTCAAGGAGGGGCTCGGCGGTGGCGCTGGAAGGGTGCCCTTTGATATGGCGAGGGCGCTTTCGCGCAAAAACGATGTGGCGCTAATCTGTCCCGGAGATAGGACGGGAATCCTCTCAAGGGAGGGGCGCCTCACGATATTCTCCATAAAGGCGAACATACGCGGGAATCTCTCTGCAGTAAAATGGAGCAAAAAAACTCTCTCAAGGTTCAATTCATTCATAAAAAATTTCAATCCTGATGTAATTCATGCGAATGATTTCATTGACATAGACATCTATGGCATGCTTTATGCAATAGAGCATGACATCCCATTCTTCTACACAGGGCACGTGCTTCCTTCAAAATGCCTCGAATTTTCCATGCCCAACATACTTGCGCCTGCGTCAAGATGGCTTGAAAGGACTACTCTGAAGCGCTACCTGACTGAATTTTTCAGGCACTGCGACGGGATAGTTGCGCTCAACAGGCATTCATACATGGACCATGCCAGGTTCTGTGACAGGAAAAAAGTTTACATAATTCCCAATGGCAAGGACATCAAAAGGTATGAAAAGATACCAATAGCCCGGCTTAAGGGCAGGAAGACCCTGCTTTTTATCGGCTTCCTGAGCGACAGGAAGAACCAGGCATTCCTTGTCGAGGCAATGAGATACCTTCCAAGGGAATACAAGCTGGTGCTTATCGGCTCAGAGCTTCATCTTGGCTATCTGAGAAAGTTGAAGCGCATGTGCTCTGAATATGGGCTTGAGAATGTGGAGTTCACCGGGGAGGTTGAGTACAAGAAAATTCCCTCCTGCATAGCCACGTCGCATCTTTTTGTATCTGCATCGCTGATGGAAGTCCAGAGCCTGGTTGTGCTTGAGGCAATGGCCTCCGGAAGGGCTGTTGTCGGCTTGAAAAATGAGACAATCTCAGAACTGATTGACGGAAAGAATGGCATTGCCCTTTCCAGGAATACCAGCCCAAGAAGGTTTGCCGGTGCTGTGAGAAAGGTTCTGGAGCAGAATGAAGATTCCTATCGCAGAATGTGCATAAGGGCGAGGGAATCTGTGCGGAATTTTGACTGGGATGTTGTTGAGAAGAAGCTTAAGAAGATGTATGCAGAGAGCGCCAGGAACTACAAGCATGAGGAAGCAGGGGAGCTGATGGAATTTTACAAGAAAGTCAATCTTTCCTTTTCAGCAATTGTCAACAGCGTGCTCTCGCTGGAGAAGAGCGCAATGGTGCAGATTGCGCATGCGAAAAGAAACAGGTATTTGCTCAGGATAAGAAAAGCCATTTCACAGAAATATAGATAAAAACTTTTATATACCCTGAAATTCTGCTAGTGGTTGGAAAAAGAGTTTTGAAAAAATGAAGCTTTACAGCTATTCTAGGCTTGAGACATTTGAGCAGTGCCATCTGAAGTTCAAGTTCGCCTACATAGACAAGATAGAGACCGAGGTTGAGGAGTCAGTGGAGGCATTCCTCGGCTCGAGGGTGCACGAGGCGCTTGATAAGCTCTACCGCGACCTTATGTTTGAGAAGCTTGACTCGCTTCAGGAGCTGTTGGATTTCTATAATTCTGAGTGGGAGAAGAACTGGAATGAGGGCATACTGATTGTCAGGGCCGGGAAGGGCTACAGCCAGGAAAACTATAGGAAGATGGGCGAGCGCTTCATCTCTGATTATTACAGGCATTATCACCCTTTTAACCAGTCAAGGACAATTGCCCTTGAGACAAAGGAGCACATAAACCTTGACGACGGCAAGGAATACCACATCCACATAAGGATAGACCGCCTCTCAATGTCTCCTGAAGGCGCCTATGAGATACATGACTACAAGACAAGCAGCTCAATCAAGACCCAGGAGGAGGCTGACTGCGATAGGCAGCTCGCAATATATGCCTACGGCATAAAGAAGATGTTTCCCGATGCCAAGAAAATCTCCCTTGTCTGGCACTATCTTGCTTTTGACAGGGAGATACATTCCGAGAGGACAGACGAGCAGCTTGAGGACCTCAGGAAGGATGTCCTGGAGCTGATACATGAGGTTGAGGCGTGCAGGGAATTCCCCCCTAAAATGTCAGCGCTCTGCAGCTGGTGCGAGTTCAGGCCTGTCTGCCCGAATTTCAAGCATCTCTACGAGCTTGAGAAAAAGCCAGCGGAAGAATACAAGGATGACAACGGCGTAAAGCTTGCCAATGAATATGCAGAGGTCTCTGAAAATGTCAAGGAGCTCTCTGAAAAGGCAGATGAGCTGAAGGCAAGGCTCAAGGATTTCGCGGCAAGAAATAATGTTAACATAGTTTACGGCTCTGATGTCAAGGTCTTTGTCAAGAGCTACCCGCGCCTTTCATTTCCGAAGAGGGAGGATGAAAGGAGGGCTGACTTCATAAACACAATAAAGGCGCTCGGGCTGTGGGACAGGCTTGCAGAACCAAACACTTTTGAACTCTCCAAGCTCATTGAGTCCGGAAAGCTTCATCCTGAGATACAAAAGATGCTGGAGAATTATGCTGAAAAGGGCGAGACAATCTATGTCCGCTTGATGAAAAAATAAATTTAGGATTAAAAGAGGGGGATAGATGAAAGATGAAAATGGTGGCTCATATGAAGAGCCAAAAAACATAAGGAAGGGTGACCTGGTAAAGGTCGACTACACAGAATCCCTTATGGACGGCACAATCATTGACACATCCGTCGGCTTCATGGCTGACCACTGCGGAATCCTTGATGACGAGCGCGAGTACAAGCCCCTTGAATTCATAGTCGGCTCAGGCAGCACAATTCCGGGGCTTGAGGAGGCGCTGATAGGAATGTCTGTGGGAGAGACAAGGACCTTTGCAATACCTGCGAGGAATGCATTCGGCGAGCGCGATAATTCCAAGGTGAAGGAGGTTCCGAAGGAGCTCGCAGGCAGGAAAAATTTTATTGCAGGCGAGCATCTCGTCATAACAGACGGCAAGAGCGCCATAAGCTGCCATGTAGATGAGGTAAGGGAAAATTCAGTCATTCTTGACACGAACCACCCCCTGGCAGGGAGGGATATTGTGATGAACATCAAGGTTCTGGCGATAAACGGAAAGCCGAATGGCGAGGAGAAGGGCAGCAGGAAACAAAAAGAATCTGATTCAAAAACTTTATAAATGGGCCCCCTTTCCTGGCGATTATGCCTTATTTTAAAGATAAAACGCGTGCAGCGAAAAAGCGTGTAGTGAACAGTGAAAATCCTGAAGAGGAGTTCCACCACCTCAAGCTTCCAAGGGAAAAGGAGACATTCGGAATAGTCGAGCAGCGCCTCGGCGCCTCAAGGATAAGGGTGAGGTGCCTTGACGGCAAGACAAGGGTGTGCAGGATTCCCGGAAGGCTCAAGCGAAAGCTCTGGGTAAGGGAAGGAGACACTGTTGTTGTCGAGCCGTGGGAGTTCGGCGGCGACGAGAAGGGCGACATAATATTCAAGTATAGGCGCACGCAGGTCAACTACCTGAAGAGGCAGGGCTACCTCAAGGACCTTGCGAATTTTGAAGAGTTCTAATTACTCCTTCTTAGAAGAATTATTGCAAGCCCTATTGCCCCTATTGTTATGCATGAATCGGCAATGTTGAATACTGGCCAGATGCCCAAGTCTATGAAGTCAACCACAAAGCCGTAGACAATCCTGTCATAGAGATTGCCCAGGATGCCTCCTGCAATAAGCCCCACAAAAATGGAGAGGCAGCGGTCTTTTGAAATCTTTTCTGAGAAAAATAATATCGCGCCCAGGGCAATTACAGATGCCCAGATTAGCAGAATATTCCTGCCGGGAAGCATGCTGAATGCAGCCCCTGAGTTTCCCGTAAGGTTGAAATAAACAAATCTTCCAATTAATGGGAAGGAGGTGCCTAAGAAGAAATTCCTGAGCAGAATGTGCTTCACAATCCTGTCAAGGAATAGTGACAAGGCAAGGGCTATTGAGAATATGCAGAAAAAATTCCTGCCTGTTGCCTTCTTCGATTTCTTTGCAGTCCTTTTCTTGGCCAATTTACCAGCTCCTCTCCTTCATCCTCATCTCAATGTTTGAGATTCTCTGGCTGAGGTTCTGTATCGACATCTGTATGGAGTCAAGCTTCGCCGAGATTACTTCCATATTCTTCTGCAACATGTACAGCTGACTGTCCATTCCTCCATACTGCTGCTGGCTTCCATACTGGTATGCTGCCTGCTGCTGGAATGCCGATGGCTGGGGGACTCCCTGCTGGAATCCCGCTGACGTGTCCTGCGAGGGATACTGCCCAGGGTAGCCATACTGCTGTGAAGCAGAAGAATTCTCGTTCGGAAGCCCCAGGTTCATCTTTGAAAGCCCAAGGGGGTCTTCTGCCTTCTTTTTCCTGAAAGAAAATAATCCCATATTATCGCCTCTTTTTTATTTCTTTTACTTCTTCTTTATCTTCTTTATTTTGCCTGCAATCTTTTCAATGAGATGCCTGCTGTGATGTGACAGGGATGAGCCGGCTTTCCTGCCCTTTCTTATTGCCTTTCCGGCAACGTCAAAATCCCAGAGCACTCCCGGCATGTCCTTCATCCTGTTTCCCCACTTCTCAAAGAAGCATAGTGTCTCTATGGAATACCGGCTTGGGCTGTCAGGGCTCTCGTCAGGATGCCCTATCGGGACAATTGCCTCTATTCTCGTGCTGTCCGGGTTTTCCAGCACCCTCTGGACTGCGTTCTCGTCAAACGCGCCTATCCAGCAGGCGCCTAATCCAAGCGAATAGGCTGCAAGCAGCATGTTCTCAACAGCTGCTGCGCAGTTTTGTATGGCATAAAGGCGCTCCCCCCTTATGCCGTAGAACTTCCTCATCTTGTCCATGTCCGAGCACACAGCTATGAGAACAGGCGCCTTCCCCATCCAGTACTGCTGGGCAGATGCCTCTGCTATGGCCTTCCTCTTTGCCTCGTCTGTCACTATTATTAGCCGCCAGTTCTGCAGGTTTCCTGAGGATGGGGCGCTCATGCCGGCCTCTATAATTCTCACTACATCTCCCCAGGCAACGGGCTCGTCAGTGAATTTCCTTATGCTTCTCCTTTCAATCATCGCCTCGAAAAGATCCATGGATGGGCAGAAACTTTCCCGCTTAATAAATTTAACTGAAAAGCAAATGGCAGAAAAGGGAGTCCTGCCCATTTTTATTGTCGAGCCAGAAATATTTTAATAATTTAAATTACTTTTATAATGAAAATATTTTAATGTAAAAGTATAAAACTTCTTAGGTAACTGAAATATTTTTATTCTTTAATAATAAAGATAAGTTAGGAAATCGTTATATTAAACAATAGCAAAATATTTAAATAAGAAAGATTATGTAAATCACATAAATAATAAAAAAATCATAGCAGCGTCGTGAAGAATGAAGAAGGTCAACATCGGCTTGAAGGACGAAATCCACTCTCAGGCGAAGATAATTTCTGTGCTCAAGAAAACGACGCTGCAGGAGTACCTTCAGGAAGCGATTGAGGCCGCGGTCAGGAAAGACCATGCTCTCCTGGGAAAGATAAGAGGTGAGAAGGAAGAGAGCGCTTAGTTTTCATGCTCAAGGGGCTGTGCGTGTAGGTATTGAAGTTGATACTTCTATAACTGATGTTGACACCCCCAATCTCGACATCAAATACCTAGCAAATCAGCCCCTTGCCCCCTTTTCTGGTGCAGAATCATAATTTAGAAAAAGTTATAAACCCCCTGAGATAATGTGCCTGCAGTGGGGTATTAATCATGGAAGATTTCAGCGGGCTTGATTCTGTAGTGAAAAAGTTTTACAACGACGAGAAATGTGCTGCTCTCAGGGAGGAATTCTCGAAGAACAAGCATGTGATAGGCATAGCAGGAAACATCGGCGTGGGCAAGTCCACGCTTGCAAACATTCTTGGCGGGCTGCTCAACTGCCCTGTCTACAAGGAGCTGGACAAGAAAAATCCCTACCTTGATAAGTTCTACAAGAATCCCAAAGAGTGGGCATACAAGAGCCAGATTTTCTTCCTTGAGGCAAAATCCGAGAAGATGAATGAGATAACAGGCGGGAGCTCCTCTGCGATAGTGGATAGGACAATCTATGAGGATATTGGGGTTTTTGCCCGCGCCCAAAAGGAGTTCGGCTACATGAGCAAAGAGGAATGGGCTGATTATGAAAGGCGGAGCAGAGAGATTACAGAAAACCTTCCCTATCCTGATATGATATTATATCTCAGGGGGAATCCGAATCCCACTCTCATGGAAAGGATAAATGAGAGGAAAAGGCCTGAGGAGATGAACGGCTCTACCCTTGATGTTGAATACCTTCACCTCCTGAACGGGTTTTACGAGCTTATGGTATATTCGCTGAGAAAAGAAGGAAAGACAAAGATTGGAGTTATAGAAACGGACTATTCAAAGCAGGAGATACTGTCTCATTGTGAGAAGAATTCAGTTATAGAAAAAGTCACTGGCAATGCAATAGACCGCCTCTACAAATTCTTATGCGCAAAAGAGTAATGCCGGCATAGAAAACCTTTTAATAAAAGCGCTTTTCCCTTGTCAGGGGAATTGAGATGGCATTGACAAAAGAGGAGATTGAGGAGATAAGGGCATATCTTGACAAGTCCGAGAGGCCCATCTACTTCTTTGACGACGATCCTGACGGGCTCTGCTCCTTCCTGCTTTTCTACCGGGCTAACGGGAGGGGCAAAGGCGTGATTGTAAAGTCGAGCCCTGAGGTCAAGGAGGAGTATGCCGCAAAGGTTAATGAGTATGACTCTGACATGGTTTTCGTGCTTGACAAGCCGTTATTAAGCCCTGATTTTGTGGAGAACTGCAACAAGCCTATTGTCTGGCTGGACCACCACGCCCCTGCAGGCATTCCAGGAGTCAAGTATTACAATCCGCGGCTGAATGATATCCGCGACAGCAGGCCAACCTCCTTCTGGTGCTACAAGATAATTGAAGAGGATTTGTGGATGGCAATGGTGGGCATGATTGGGGACTGGTTCATAGATGAGCGGCTTGCAGAGAAATTCTCGGAAGAATACCCTGATCTGCTGCCTAAAAAGCTGAGCGACCCTGCAGAGATACTCTTCAATACAAAGCTTGGCGAGCTGAGCAGGATTTTCTCGTTCGCCCTTAAGGGCAGGACAAGCGAAGTTATGAAGTGCATAAAGATACTCACAAGGATAAAGAGCCCTTATGAGATACTCAATCAGGAGAGCCCGGCAGGCAATTTTATCTACAAAAGATATTTCTCTGTCAAGGATGAGTATGACTCGCTGATAAATGACATTCTCAAGAAGCACTCAAAGGACAATCCTATAGTTTACCTCTACCCAAGCAAGAAGATGAGCTTCACAGGGGAGCTGAGCAACGAGTTGCTTTACAGGTTCCCTGACCGCATCAACATAATAGGCAGGGAGAAGAACGGCTATGTGAAGTGCAGCCTCCGCTCATCCAGGGGCAACCTTCCAGAGCAGATAAAAAAGGCGCTCGTGGGGCTTGACGGCTATGGGGGCGGGCACGAGAATGCCTGCGGGCTTTGTGTCAGGGAGAGGGAGTTTGACACCTTCCTTGAGCGCCTGAAAAAAGAAACAGGAATCAGGAATTGATTCTTCTGTTTTTTAGGTAAGGAATCAGCCCGAGGCAGCCTATTGCTGCTGAGAGCATGAACCCTGCAACTGGATTGGCATGCTTTTCCTTTCCACAGCCAACACCAGGAAGTATATGGGCTGCCACAAACAGAGAGGGGGTTATTTCTCCCTGCGATTCGGGGCTTATCTCAATCTCTGCATTGGAATCTGCGCATGATTTTTTTGCAGTGGCGTTTACAACTGCCCTCGCTTTTGCAGGTATCAGGACATTTTCCTGCGAAAATGAGACAGCTCCAGAGTTTTCTTTTATGAAAAAATTCATTTCCCTGCCTTCAATGTTGAATATTGTTAACTGCATCGGACTGCCCCCTGCTGTGAGCGAGAGCGCATCAGGGGAAACCGCCACTGAAACTGCAAATGCTTTGGTTGCAGCAAGAAGCGAAATTAAAGCTGCAATGAAAAAAATGAAGTGCTTTATCCTGCTCACCTGCCCCTTGCAGTTATCATTATTGTGCCGCTGTAGTTTCCCTTAATTGAGCCGGCGGGAATGGTTAGCCGGAGCGTAAGAGGGGCTTTTTCTTCAGGGAAAAGCATCGGCCCTTCTTTCGGCTCCTGCGAGAGCGCCTGCAGCCCTTCAGGTATTTCTGAGAATGCAAACCCTGCAATTTCCGGGCCCAATGAGCTGTTTGCCCCTGAAAACCCGCCTGAGAATATGCTTGTTGAAATGTTCCTGTTGCCTATGTTTGAGAGAGTCGGCTTCCCTTCTGTTGCAGTGTCATAATCTCCTATTATCTCAAATGAGGAGCCGGCGGGCAGCTGCGGCAGCAGGATTTTGGGAGAATCAACTGACAGGGCTATGAGGGGCTCATACTCAAAAGTTATGCTTGCCTCTTCAGAGGATGAGCATGCCCTTGCATATGCTGTGTAATTGCCAGGCGCATCATGGTAATGCATTGAGAAGTTTGATATTATGCTTCCATTTTCAAGGTAAAATGAGAAATTCCTTTCAATGCTGCCTGACTGGATTCTTCCGCAGAATGATGTGTTCTTGCTTGAATTTATCCTTATGAGCAATGCCTTTTCCCCGCCTGGAACTGGTATCACCTGTATTCCCGGCTTGCTGGGATTCTCGTCTGCAAGCTCAAGTGAAATTATTGCGGGCTGTTTGTCCACTGAAAATGAGAGTTCGATGCTTCCCGCAGGCGTCTGCTCTTCAGAAGCGCTCATGCTGTTCTGCGGCTCAGGATTCTCCCTGATTATGAAATCTGCGCTGTTGTCGCCAGTGTCAATATAGTTGCCTGAATATGGCATTAGCTTTCCCGGCTTTCTCTCAAAGCTCTGCCCCTGCTTCGGATTTGTGAGGGGAGTGCCTTCATAGAATCCTGCGCTTATGTTTGCCGGATTTCCCCAGCCCACTGCGTCGAGGGTTTCATTGCCTTTCATAAGCGCGACTCCTGCGTCAGAGTTTGAGATTATCATCGCTTCCTCATAATCTGCATTTGGCCAGGAAGAATTATCTTTTAGTGAAGACCATCCAGAATCAGCTATCAGGTAGAAGCCGTATGCAGGAATCACAGAGCCGTTGGGCATTGTCGCATCGTGGCTTGAGGACTCTGTTGCAATGTAAAGCCCGCTTATGTCAACTGGAAAGCCCTCTGTGTTGTAGAGCTCCACTGCCTCCCCGCCGCTGTCTGTGCCAATTGGGTCTGCTATGACTTCGCTTATCAGGACTTTTGCAGTTGCGGCAGATGAAATCAGAAGTGCTGCCAGCAGCAAAAATAAAATTGTTTTCATTTTATCACCTTTTATAGCAGGATTCATGAAAAAATCTCTTTATAACATTTGCCAGAAAAAAACAGAGATTTTTCCGTATAAATCGGAAAAATAATTAAATGCGATATGAATAACACCTCTCATGAAAGAAGCTTTGTTCTACAAAAAGATTTTTGGAAAAAAGGTTTCATGTGAACTCTGCCCCAGGCACTGCATAATCTTGGACGGCAAGTTCGGCTTCTGCAGGGCGAGGAAGAACATCGGGGGAAAGCTTTTCTCGATGGTTTATGGAAAGCCCGCTTCAGTCCATGTCGACCCGATAGAGAAGAAGCCCCTCTTTCATTTCCTGCCCGGCTCAAGCTCGCTCTCGCTGGGCACAACCGGATGCAACTTTGCCTGCGACAACTGCCAGAACTATGAGATTTCGCAGGCGGAATTCTCTGATTACAATGAAG
Source organism: Candidatus Woesearchaeota archaeon CG07_land_8_20_14_0_80_44_23 (assembly GCA_002779235.1). Classification (GTDB taxonomy): domain Archaea; phylum Nanobdellota; class Nanobdellia; order Woesearchaeales; family 0-14-0-80-44-23; genus 0-14-0-80-44-23. The sequence continues at coordinate 22,633 of PEXD01000070.1, forward strand.
AAGAAATCCCCGCTGAAAAGATAGTTGCGCTTGCGAAAGAGAACATGTGCAAAAGCATCTCATTCACCTACAACGAGCCCACCATATTTTTTGAGTACATGCTGGACATTGCAAAGCTTGCAAGGAAAGAAAAAATAAAAAATGTAATTGTGAGCAACGGCTACATTGAGAAAAAGCCGCTTTCTGCGCTTTCAAAATACATTGACGCTGCAAACATAGATTTGAAGGGGGACGCTGGCTTTTATAAGAGAGTGTGCAAGGCAGAGGAAGCGCCGGTTCTGGAAACATTAAAGGCATTGAAAAAGGCAGGGGTCTGGCTTGAGCTGACAAATCTTCTCATCACTGGGATGAATGATTCAGAAAAAGATATTGAGAAGCTCTGCATCTGGATTGAAAAAAATCTTGGAAGGAGCGTTCCGCTGCACTTCTCAAGGTTCTTCCCTGTGTATAAGATGCTGGATGTTAAAGTCACCCCTGAATCCTCGCTTGAAAGGGCTTATTCAATTGCAAAGAGGCACCTTGACTTTGTCTATACAGGCAACATAATGAACGGGCATGAGGACACCTCCTGCATGAAATGCGGCAGGGCAGTTGTCAGGCGCTCCGGCTTTTTTGTCGAGGAAAACCAGATTGAGAAAGGAAAGTGCAGGTTCTGCAAAACAAAAATTCCTGGTGTCTGGGAGTAACTGCTTCCGGAGCTGCCGGAATAAATGCGCAAATTTTTTTATAAGTTTATAAAGCGGAAAAGCAATTTTCAGCCATGAAATTATGCACATTTGCTGTGCTCGCGGCATTGCTGTTCCTCACTGCAGAGCCCTGCATCGCAGCCAGGAAATCTGAAAGTCCTGCTGCGACAGGCATAACTCTTAGTTTTGGCGTGGGGGCGCAAGATCAGAATTTGATTTCAGGCAGTGCAGTGCTTTATTCTGCGCTGGGAAAGAAGCGGACTGCAGCAGCAGCGCTTGTTGCCGTCTTCGCAGTATCTCTCCTGGCTGCGCTGGCAAAAAATAGATTTCAAGAAAATAAAAAATATGAAAATCATAAAAATAAATTTTAGTTGAGTTCCAATTCTTTAACCCTCTCCCAGCTGTTCTCATTGACAACCACAATCTTTGAGTCAGTCAGGATGTACATGTAGTCGTTGATGTAAAGGGCCCTCCTGACACTGCTTTCGCTTATGCTCTTCAGCAGTTCCACCTTGTCATTCTTATAGCTGAATATGTATCCGCCCTGCGAGCCGGGAAGGAAGAACACTTCATGCTTTTTGTCTATGAGGAATGCGTGGTGGGTGTTGAGTATGTCGCTCCAGTATTCTGAGAGAACATACTTGTCAAGCTCTTTCGGGTTTGCAACATCGCTCACATCAAAGAGCGAGACCTTCACCTGGCTGCTCTCCTTTCCGATTCCTATGATTGTTGAGTCGTCAATAGGGTGCAGGTAGGCGCTGTATCCCGGAATCTTGAGCTCGCCCTTTATTTCCGGCTTCTCAGGATTTGAAAGGTCCATTATAAAGAAGGGGTCTGTCTGCCTGAATGTAACCACATAGCCCTTGTCGCCTATGAACCTGACTGAGTATATTCTCTCTGTTTCTCCAAACTTTTCTGTCTCGCCAATTACTTTCAAATCGCTGTTCAGAACATATACAGCATTCTCTGAGCTGTCCCAGCTTCCGATTGTAACTGCTGTTCTCAGGTTTCCCTCAAATTCATCCATTGCAAACTGGTTGAGGAGCTGTCCCGGAATTTCCCCAGATGCCTTTATCTCCAGGCTGTCTAGCTCTATCTTTGCAATTCTCGTCCTCTGAAGCTCTTTTCTGTGCTTCACAAAGAAATCATTCATCCTGTTTTCCATAGTGAGCATTTCATCTTTCGGAAGCGATGGTATATATTCTTGCAGGACAGTTTGAAGTTCTGTCATCTTCGCATACTCTGAAATGTCATAGGTTGCAAGCGCCCTCACCTTGTCAACAATCTTTGCAGGGAAGATGTCGCTGTTTTCAAGGATGAATGCGCTGTAAATCTCATACTCTGACTTTGTGTATGAAACTGCAAGGAAAATGTTCTTTTCTGATATGTAGACAGTTGTCTGCGAGCTTGGGGCGAGCACTGACGCCTTGTTTTCAAGATTGCCTGTCTTTGGGTCTATCTCAAAGATGAAGTAGTCAGTGTTCAATGTCATGCTGCCTTGGGGGTAATATGTGTCAGTGCATCTGACAACAACTCCGTCCATCGGAGCAATCTCACAGGGCGTATACTGGCTGACATACTTTGTCAGCACAAGATACAGTTTACCATTGTAGAGCCTTGCTGTGAGCAGTGAGGAATCGTTCAGGGAAAAATGCCACAATTCCCTGTAATCTGAGGTGTCATAGCCGATGATTTTTTGAGATGCCAGTACTATCAGGACATTATCAGAAAGAAGGAGCTGCCCTGAGTCGGATATGTTTGCCTTGACTGATAATTCAGATAAAGGATACGCACCCACCACAAGTGTTCTGCCCTGCTGGTAATAAGGAGGCATCATTCTGCCCTCCCTATACACTGGCCCCCAGTAGTAGTTTTGCGGGGAATAATAAATGTTATTCCCGTCTGTCTTCACAATGTCCGGCTCGTCTATTCCTAATACCTGGACATTTGTCTCTGAATAGCGCTCAACATCGGCTGAATCAGGAGATGGCGCCATTGAAGCAGCAGTTGATGCTGATTCCATTTTTGAGGCACTCATTGCAGCTGAGCTGAAAACAGCAACTCCGCCATATTCATAATATTGCTGGCTGCTCACTTTTTCAGAGAACTCCTTCTCTGAGCTGAACCTTGCAAAGCCTGTCTCGCCTGCAGGAAAGATTGTGCGGTAGTTGCCTCTGGCTATTCCCCATATTGCCAGCCCTGCAGCAGCAACTATGACTGCAAGGAAAACCAGAACTATTATTGCGCTTTCCCCTTTGCTTCCAATTTTTCTTTTTGTTGTTTTTTGTCTCATAAAAGCATCACCTAAACTGGCTTAAGCCCCTAGTTATAAATACCTTTTTATAGTTCCAAATGGAGTTGAAGTTAACATTATTCATAATGATTTTTCAGGTAAAAATTGACTGGGAAAATATCGGATGTTTAGAAAGGTTTTTAAAGCGTGTCGGCTTACTTTTTTTAGGGATTTTGTGACGGAAAATGCTAGGAAAACAAAGAGCAAAAGAGGAGGGCGCTGAGCCCAAAAAAGAGCTGGACAAAATGCAGGATGAAGAGGATAATGAGGGCTGGGAAAAGAGCGTGCTGGCAAGGGCCATAATAGAGATTCTGGGTGCGCCCAAGGACTATGTTGAAACAACACTAAACGTAATTGCCGATACAATAAAGAAAAATGAGGATTTGAGGGTTGAAAAGGAGGAATTCTTTGAGCCAAAAAAACAGGAAAAGCTCTTCAGCGCATTCATGGAGCTGGACATAAGGTTCAGGAGCATAGAAGGGCTTTTCGGATTCTGCATTGACTTCATGCCCTCTTCAGTTGACATACTTGAGCCGGAGAAGATAGATTATGACTCGGCAGAGCTGACAAGGAATGTGAATGACCTTATGGCAAAACTGCACAAGATTGACTCTGCGCTCAAGCAGGTAAATGTCGAGAATGAGTTGCTGCAGCACAATGCAATGCTGCTTCTGAGAAACAACGTGATAATAACGCTTGGCGAAAAGAAGATGAATCTTAAGGAGCTTTCATCCAGGACAGGCGTGCCTGAGGAGCAGCTCAAGAATTTTCTTGAGCTCTGGATAAAAGAGGGCATGCTGAAGTCACAAGATGAGCTTTATTTTGTGTGACGAAAATGGCTGCTGAGAACGCTGGCAAGGAGCTGGAAGCGAGAAGGAAGATAGAAGCGCTTCTTTTCTCTTCAGGCAGGAAGATGAGTGCTGCAGAGCTCGCCAAGATTTCAAAGGAGAGCGAGGCAACAGTCAAAAAGGAGATGGAGCTGCTGAGGCAGGAGTATGACAGCGCAAATTCTCCCATGATGATTGTCCAGGAAGGCGACTCATACAAGATGACAATCAGGGAGAGGTATCTTAGCTATGTCAAAAAGATAGTCCCAAAGACAGACATGAACAAGACCATTATTGAGACCCTTGCAATAATTGCGTGGAAGGCGCCAATACTGCAGTCAGATGTCATAAAGATAAGGACAAACAAGGGCTACGACCACATAGACCAGCTTGAGGAAGCCGGCTTCATCTCCAAGAAAAAGCATGGCAGGTCATACATGATAAATCTTACGCAGAAGTTCTATGACTACTTTGACCTTTTAGGCGACTCAGAGCTGAAGAAGGCGTTCAAGAGGATAGATGGGATTGCCAAAAAGTCTCCTAAGAGCGAGAGTGCCAAGATAGCTGGAAACCTTGAGGTCTATGGGAACGGCAAGGAAGAGGGCAGCGAGGAAGAGATTAAGGCATATGCCGGCTCAGCCAGTGAAAAGTCGCCGATAAAGCTCATAATCAGCAAGGCGGCAGTGGAGGAGAAGAATCAGCCTCAGGAAGAAGAAAAAGAAGAAAATATGCCTGAGAAAGCGGCAAAGGATGAAGAGGCAAAGGAGAATGAGATAATCAGCAGGATGCTTTTGGGAGACAACAAGAAAAAAGAAGGGGCTGAAAAGGAAAATGCTCCTAATGCTCCTGAAGAGGGGCTGGCAAAGGATGCCATCAAATTTGAGGAAGGCGCTTCGGCCATTGAATTAGCAAAGAAAATTCTTTCAGGGGATTCTCAGAAGAAAAAGCCTAAGCTGGACCTCTTTGAAGATGAAGAAGAAGAAAAACAAGAGGAAGAGGAGAGCCAGGAAAAGGAAGAAAGCAAGGATTCAAAAACTGAAGATTCAGATGATTCTGAGCTGGACAAGATTTTCAGCGAAGAAGAAGAAAAAGAAGATAAGAAGTGAAAATAATGCTTCTCTTAAAATGCCCTAAATGCGGACACAAGATGAGATGCTCGCCGAAGGGCAGTATCTCTGGAAAGAAGAAGAGGTGCGTCTACTGCGGCAGGACATTCAGGATTGAGGGAAACATTGTCAAAGAAATCAGCTTGAGAGTTAAAGCACCGCGTGAGAAAATAAAGAGAGGAAAAATAAATGAGTATAAAATCGAAACTTTATAATTTAACTGAAATTAGTAAAAAGATTTCAGAAGGGTGTATGAGTCTTATCAACTCACTAAGCAAAGAAAAATTAAAAATTGCTTTGATTAGCTATTATTATCAAAAGCCAACAATTTCTGGTGTCGGAATACATGTACAAAATCTGGCAAAATACCTAGTAAAGCACAATTGCGAAGTCCATATATTTTGCCATGGTGATGCTGACCAGTATTATAAAGAAAACGGAGTTTATATACATCTCATAGGAAAAGTTTTAACACCCATGGCAGAGAATTTTTCCAAAGAGAACTTAGAATATGATCTTTTTGAATCAGAAGTCATAAAAGAAATAATCCGAGAGAGTTTGAAAAAAAAATTTGATATCATTCATACTCATGGATCTCTTACAAAAGCCGCATTTATTCTAAAGAAAGTTTACAAAATCAAATGGGTTCATACTTTCCATGCAATAGAGAAGATAAGAATTAAAGAGCTTAGTAAAGAAGAAAAAGAGTTCAAAGATCTCATATCTTGGATCGAGCATACAACTAATTACTGCGACGGCGCAATATTTGTTTCAAAAAATTTATTAAAGGAAGGAGAAAAAGAGTACACTCTAAAATCTAAGAAAATTATTCATAATGGGGTAGATCTTAGGCTATTCAGTTACCACCCTATAACTAATAAAAATGTGTTATTCATTGGGAGGTTTAGCAAAGATAAAGGCATAGACTTATTGCCAGAATTAATAAAACAGGTAATGACAATAAAAGATGCAAGTTTTACTGCAGTCTGCCCTTATACTTTTATAGATGGAGAACGAAAAGAGATTAGAAGCACTATAACTGAGTTAGAAGAAAAATATGGAGTGAGATTAAAAGTAATTACTTCGCCTAAGAATCAAGAAAGTTTAATAGAATTATATAAGAAATGCCAAGTTTATATTCAACCCTCAAAATATGAGTCCTTTGGATTATGTATCTTAGAAGCAATGGCAATAGGTAGACCTGTTATAGCCTTTAGAGTTGGAGGAATTCCGGAAGTCATAGGAGACTCGGGTTTTGTCGTAACTAATAAAGACGCATTCATTTATAAATTGGATGAACTATTAAATAATCGAGATGAATGCATCCGAATCGGAAAAAAAGCTCATCAAAAAGCCAAAGAATTTGATTGGGACTTAATCGCAAAAAAAACAATAAAATATTATGAGGAGTTAAAAAATGAATGAAGAGTTAATCTATCCGGCAATTTTAATAATCTCCGGAATTTTAATATCAACTATAGTAATAATCTTTCTTACAAGATTTTCTAATAAAATTACAAAATTCTTTGAGTTATATCCAGAATCAAGAGGAATACTTAGCATTTCTCTAAAGATTATATGTTGGTTTATAGGATTAATCATATTCCTTATATTCTTTAGGTGGGCTTTGATAATACTTAATCAAGAGTTTACAAAAAATTTTGTAGAAAATATTATAACAGCGTCACCTAAATATATTCTAGCAGTAGTTATCATTATATCAGGGTCTTACATCTCAAGATGGATCAGAGAAAGGTCAAAAGATTACCATTTTGAATTTAAGGAAAGAATGCTTTTAATTATGGATTTAATAATTTATATGACATTTGTATTCACGGCTTTATATTCTGTAGGCATTAATATGATCTTTTTCCTGGAGTTTTATAAGGTTCTGTTATGGATCATCGGTGCAATAATTGCATTAATTATTAGCATGACAATTGGAATTCCGTTGGGAATAAGCATATATGAAAGGATGAAAAAAGAGAAGAAAAAAGTGAGTGACCGCCAGAAGAAAGAGAAGAAAGTTCATGATTCAGAAGAGTGGTAAAATGGAAAAAAATTCACCGGACAAGGAAGTGAGGCAGGATATCAAGCCAAGGCAGATAGAAGACGAGATGACCTCCTGCTACATGGACTATGCAATGTCAGTGATAATAGGCAGGGCCCTCCCGGATGTCAGGGACGGGCTGAAGCCCGTGCACAGGCGCGTTCTCTATTCCATGAAGGAGCTCGGGCTCCTCCACAACAAGCCAACCATGAAATCGGCAAGAATTGTCGGGGACTGCCTTGGAAAATACCATCCCCACGGGGACATGGCTGTCTATGACACGCTTGTGAGGATGGCCCAGGGCTTCTCAATGAGGTATCCCCTTGTTGACGGGCAGGGAAACTTCGGGAGCATAGACGGGGACAGCGCAGCTGCGATGAGGTATACTGAGGCGCGCCTTTCCAGTATTGCTGAGGAGATGCTCTCTGACCTGGACAAGGAGGCAGTTGACTTTGTCCCGAATTTTGACGGCACTCTTCAGGAGCCATCTGTGCTTCCTGCAAAGCTTCCGAACCTTCTGATAAACGGCAGCTCTGGAATCGCAGTTGGAATGGCCACAAACATACCTCCCCATAATATTTCTGAGATTGCTGACGCTGTTGTGGCAGTGGTTGACAATCCTGCCATAACTACAAATGAGCTCTGCGGGATTGTAAAGGGCCCTGACTTCCCGACAGCAGGCATAATCTATGGGAGGAATGGGATAAGGAGCGCATATGTGCGGGGAATCGGAAAGGTGCTTGTAAGGGCAAGGACTGAGGTAGAGGAGAAAAAGGGGAGGCAGAGGATAATCATAAGGGAGATTCCATACAATGTCCAGAAGTCGCTGCTTGTTGAGAGCATTGTAGATGTCATAAAGGGCAAGAAGGTTTCAGGCATCTATGACATAAGGGATGAGAGCGACAAGGATGGCGTGAGGGTCATACTTGAGCTGAGGCAGGATGCAGATGCAGGGGTTGTGCTGAATCAGCTTTACAGGCATACAGGGCTTCAGTCAACCTTCGGAATAATAATGCTTGCCATAGTTGATGGCGCACCCCATGTCCTGAATCTCAAGCAGATGATTGAGCACTTCATAAGCCACAGGAAGAATGTCATTGAGAGAAGGACAGGGTATGACCTGAGGAAGGCAGAGGAAAGGAAGCATATCCTTGACGGGCTTATCATTGCGCTGAAGAACATTGACGATGTTGTGAAGAAGATAAAGGCGTCCAGGACAGTGGATGCTGCCAGGGAAGTCCTCCAGAAGGATTATGCCCTGAGCGATGCCCAGACGAGGGCTATTTTAGACATGAAGCTCCAGCGCCTCTCATCACTTGAGCAGGAAAAAGTGGTTGACGAGCACAAAGAGGTTTCCCTCCTGATAAGGCGCCTGAAAGAGATACTTGCCTCACAAGCAGAGATAATGAAGATAATAAGGCAGGAGACCATTGAACTCAAGGCAGCATACGGGGATGCGAGGAAAACCGAGATTGTGGATGCGCCAGACTCGGAAATCACTATTGAAAAAGAGGACATAATTGAAGAGGAGAATGTTGTTATCACGCTGACGAGGAGCGGCTACATCAAGAGGACTTCGCTTTCAGAATACAGGGTTCAGAAGAGGGGCGGAAAGGGGCTCATAGGCACAGAGACAAAGGATGAGGACTTTGTCACAGCCATAAAAGTAGTGAACACCCACTCATACCTGCTGTTCTTCACAGACAAGGGAATGCTTTACAGGATAAAGGCCTATGACATACCAGAGTCGCAGAGGGCCTCAAAGGGCAGGCCTGTGGTGAATTTCCTGAAGACGGAACCGGAGGAGAAGGTTTCTGAGATGATTGAGGTTCCAGAGTTCTCAGGCGGAAAGTTCATAATACTCGCCACGAAAAAGGGGATAATCAAGAGGTCATCGCTTGAGGAATACAATTCGCAGAGGTCATCAATAAGGGCGATAATACTTGATGAGGACGATTCTGTTGTGGGAGTTGCCCTGGGAGACGGCTCAAATGAGATAATCCTTGCAACGAGGAAGGGCTCTGCAGCCAGATTCAGGGAAGATGAGCTGAGGAGCATGGGAAGAGTTACGCAGGGAGTGAGAGGGATACGGCTTGGCAAGGATGACTATGTTGTTGAGATGATTGTGGCAGACAAGGAGAAATGCCTTTTGACAGTGACTGAAAAGGGCTTCGGAAAGAGGACCCCAATCTCAGAATACCGCCTTACTGGAAGGGCAGTCAAGGGCGTTACAAACATAAAATTGTCTGAGAAGACAGGGAATGTTGTCGGAGTTAAGGAAGTTGAGGAGGGGGATGAGCTCATGCTGATAACAAAGAGCGGCAGCGCCATAAGGTTCCCTGCTGAGCAGGCATCCCTTGTCAGAAGGCATGCCCAGGGAGTCCACCTGATAAGGCTTGATGAGAATGATTTGGTGGTTTCTATAGCCAAGATAAAGAAGGAAAATCTTGAGCTAGAAAGCAGGAAGGCAGAGCCGGGGCCTGCTGACCTGGAGGATTTGCCTGTAGGCGAGGATGATTCTGAAGAGAACAGTGAAGGGAACAGCAGTAATGCTGAGAATAACGGAAATGGCAGCAGCGTAGAGGATGAGGATTAGCCCTTCTTCTTCTAATTTCTGCCTTTTGCTTTTTTGCTGGTGCGCCTTGGCTTTTTCTGGTGCTCCTGCTCTGCCTTGAATTTTATTATTGAATAGTTCACAGGATTTTTTATCCTTGCACAGAGGGCGTCCGGCTTGCACACGCCGATGTCAGTGTAATACATCTTATTTGAGCAATTTGGGGGAAGGATGCTTCTGCCCTGCCTGTGATAGCGAAGCTGCCCTATCACATAGTTCTCTCTTAACGGCTCCCTGTTTTTCTTGTTCCATTCAAGAATTGTTTTTTCTATAATCTCCCTGTCCCAGCCAACGCTGGAAAGGAAATTTATCAGTATGAAAAGCGCCCTCTTCCTTCCGTCCTCAAGCCCGGCAAGTATGTTCTTTATGCATGGGGGGAACATCTCAATTGGAATTGATTTTGTGAGTTCGAAGAAATGCTCATTCTTTTTCTTTCCTAACTTTTCCTTGGACTCCTCTTTCTCGCGCTTCTCAAAGTCCCACTCAAATGCCTTGAGGAACAATGAAGATGCCTCTCCGCCAACCGCATTTTCCCTGTCCAGGAACCTGAATTTTGAGGCACTGACTTGGTCAAGCGCTGCATCCTCCCGCTTGAACTCAGAAATCTTTTCAGGGTTAACTGGAATGCTGGCAAGCCCTGATTTCTCATTCACTGAATATGCCAGCCGGTAGAGGTGCCTTGAGGATATCAGGATGGTGTCTATCTCAAGGAATGAGCTGACATTCAGGCGGGGAGGGGGCAGGTCCTTTCCTGATTCCAGCAAGCGCTTGTATTTATCATATGATAATGTTCTCCACCTGCCCTGCGAGTCAGTGAATCCGTACTCGCTTATCTCAGAGGTGCTTTTCCCTGTCTTTTTGATTATTGCAGAGATATCATTCTTTTCATATTTCATTATGCGTTCGCCAATCTTTGGCTTTATCATCTCAGCAATGTAAAGGGCTATTTTCCTCGGCGCGTCTGGAAAAAGGCTTTTGACAGGCCTGTCCTCTATTTTTTCAGGGAATGCCTCAAACGGGACTCCGATGTGAAAGCCCTTGTTTCCCGAAAACTTTATGCTCAAACTTTTTTTAACACCTGCTGCCTTCAGCTCCTCAATTACAAGCATCGCTGCAATCCTTGAGTATTCAAACTCGTGGCAGTCAATGTCCAGAACCAAATCCCAGCCGGCCCTCAGCGCATCTGCGTCTGCCTTTTTCTGCTCAAGGTTTAATGAGAGGGGGTTTTTCCAGATTTCCTCTGATGCGTGGAAAGATGTTGCCCCGTCCTTGGCAAACTCAAGAATATCATTAGGATAAGTAAGAGTATCAGGCCTCTTTCCAAAGCCAGATTCGCCGTATTTTATAGCAATCTCCCTGTTGGGGCAGTTGTAGAGCATCTCTTCCTCTATCTCGCGCCTTGAGTAATACCTGATTATCTTTTCCCTGTCAAGATTTGATGCTTCTGCCATTTCACATTGATTCCAGCGCCTTAATCCTTTCCTCTATTGGAGGATGGGTGCTGAAGAGGTTTGAGAACCAGTTGGGCTTCTTGAACGGGTTTGCAATGTACATGTGCTCCATTGCAGGGCTCGCGTCCTTCAGGATGTTGCTGTCCTTCTCAATCTTTCTGAGGGCGTTTGCAAGCCCTTTGGGATACCTTGTGAGGAGGGCCCCCTCTGCGTCTGCCAGGAACTCCCTCTTTCTCGAGATTGCGAATTTTATAAGCTGGGCTGCAAGCGGCGCAAGTATTGCAAGGACTAACCCAACCAGTACAAATATAATCTGAATCTGATTTCCGCCCTCGCGGTCGCGCCTGTTGGGCCCGGACCACCACATGCTGCGCAGGAATATATTTGCAAGTATCGCCACAACTCCCACAAGTATTGCAACCAGGGTCATGAATCTTACATCATAGTTCTTGACATGGCTCATCTCATGTGATACAACGCCCTCAAGCTCCTCCCTGTTGAGCTTCTCAAGCGCTCCTGTTGTGACTGCTATTGAGGCGTGCTTCGGGTCCCTTCCTGTTGCAAATGCGTTTATCGACTTGTCGTCAATGACATACACCTTTGGCTTTGGAAGCCCTGATGCTATTGAAAGCCCCTCTACAATGTTCACCAGCTGGGGATACTCCTTTTTTGACGCAGGAGTGGCGCGGTTTATCGCAAGCACTGCCTGGTCGCCCATGAAATAGCTGAAAGAAATCATTGTTACTGAGATTATCACTGCAATTATCACTCCCATGTAGCCCGATTGGAAGAGCGCGCCCAGGGCAAAGCCGAGGGCAGCGACTATTGCGAAGAACAGAAATGCGAGCAGGACTGAGTTTCTCTTGTTTGAAGCTATCCTCTCATATATCATTGTCTCACTCCGGCACACTCACCTTGACATCGCGCTTTGCTGATTCCTCTGCCTTGAAGAACTCCCTCTTCTTGAAGGAGAAAGTGGATGCTATGATGCTTGAAGGAAACCTTTCGGCCATTGTGTTGTATTCCATCACAGTGTCGTTGTAGAACTGCCTTGCATATGCAATCTTGTTCTCTGTGGCTGAAATCTCCTCCTGAAGCGCCAGGAAATTCTGGTTCGCCTTAAGATTCGGGTATGACTCAGCAACTGCAAACAGCGTCTTTATTCCCTTTGACAGGTTTGCATCTGCAGATGCCTTCTCCTTTATTGATGATGCCTTGAGCATCGCTGTCCTGGCCTCTGTTATCTCCTTAAAGAGCCCTCTCTCATACTTTGCATAGCCCTTCACAACTTCCAGAAGCTTGGGTATAAGCTCAGACCTTCTCTTGAGCTGGACATCTATCTGCGAAAAGGAGTTGTCTATCCTGTTCCTGCGAACTATGAAGCTGTTGTATATTGCTATAAAAATTATGATAAGAAGTGCCAGTATTCCAAGAATTATAAGCAGTGCTGCCATTTTTTCACCCCTTCCCCCTGATTTGCTGCATCTGGGAATTTCTTAATCGGCTTATAAATCTTTCGAAGCAAAGAGTTCTGAATCAATAAAGAATTTTTATAGCGGATTGCTGAGCTCTTCCTTGTAGATTGATATCACATTGTGCTTTATCTTCTCAGGCATTGTTATCGCATTGTGGGGCTTCAGGAAGTTCTTGTATAGCTCGTCCTCCTTTGCCCTGGCCTTTTTCAGGAAATTCTTCTTGAATTCATTGATGAGATAGCCTGTTGCGCCGCGTTTGTATGCCAGGTAGAATGCGAAAAGCTGCTCATCCTTTCCAAGCCCTGTGAGGTCATATGGCTTTATCCTGTTATCTTTATCCTGGCTGCCCTTTGATGCGAACAGCGTATAGAGCGGCTTGCTCTCCTTCCCGAACATGCTCTTTGTGAAGCCCACGCGCTTTGGGTCAATGCCGCATGCCACCAGGAAAGCATACATCCTCGCGCACTTGGAGCAGTTGTGGCACCATCTTGAGTCAGCCCCCGCTTTATTGTCTGCAAAGCAGCTGGTCTGGTATTTTGCAAGCCGCTTATACCTGCTGTGGAGTATTCTTGTTATTGCAAGCTCGTGCAGCGGCTCCACAACGCTCATTGAGGTGCACCTGTTCCTTGTGCTTATTGCAAGCATTGCCTTCAGGCGCATCATCCATGTTGGCGACTGGTCAAACACCGGATTGGAAAAAAAGCCGTCTTTTGTGTAGTACCAGTCAGCACAGCTTCTTTCGTTTCCGAAAACTATGTAGGATGCGTGATGCTTTTTCATGAATGGTATGAGTGCAAGTGCATATTCTGTCAGTTGTGTGCTTGTCCCAAATTCAGAGGGTTCAATGTTCCAATTCTCCCAGTATCTTATGTTGCCGAGGCTGTAGTCAAGGTTGAGAATTTTCTTGTTGAATTCCTTCAAAAATTTCTTCTGAAGCTCTTTTTTGTGCTTGTTCTCAAACATGTCCTCTATGTCCGGCTCGCGGATGTATATTGGGAGAGGGTCAAGCCCTATCTCCCTGCAGACAGCATAGCTCAGCAAGCTGTCCTTACCGAAGGTAAAAGGGATTATGCTCTTTTCCTCAACTGAAAAATCCAGGTCCGGCTTGTTTATCCTGTAATTCCTGAACTTGTATTTGACATTTAGGTACTGCTTTAGCACCTGTGAAACCGGCTTGCCGTCTGTCTCGCTGCAGTAGGATGCAGAGAGAAGATTCACCTCCCTGAAGAATGGCTCGAGAAGGGGGAATGAAGACCTGTATAAAACCTCTTTTGAGCCGAGCATGAAGGGCAGCTGCATCCCTATCAGCCCTAAAATGTTGTCTGAGAGGAAGCGCTTTGAATTAAGGGGGAATGATTTCCAGACCGAGCGCGGGTATTTTAGCCTATATGTCCTGCCGTTTATTAAAATATTTATTCCGTTATGGGTCAGTCTATAACTTAAGTGTATGCGCTCATAGGACTGCTTATGCATTTTTGATACGTTGCTGATGAATTTAAAAACAACAAAATTTCACTGGAATTCTGTGTGCAAAGAAATCGAAGATTTCTTGCACGAAGATTTCTTGCACATAAAATTAAAGATTTTGTTGTGCTCAAAAACCACTCGCTGCTGATTTGGCTTGTTCAAACATGCCACTCATCTGTAAGACGTGGTTTTTGACAAATCAAATTTCTATAAGGCGAATCTTTTCCTCAACCCTCTTCTCAGAGTGCTGTCTTTCTATGGCATAATCAAGTATTTTTGTTATCAACTCATTGTAGCTTATGCTGTTGGCAGCAGCTGCTCTTGTAAATGCTGTGTCCACAGGTCCGATGTCAGGATTTGGGTTGACCTCAAGGATGTAGGAGTTGTTGTCCTTGTCTATCCTTATGTCTATCCTGGCATAGTCCTGGCATTCCATTACCTTGTATGCTGCAAGGGCAAGCCTCTTTATCCTGTTCTCAACATTTTTGGGAAGCTGCGCCGGGCAGACAGGTATTGTCTTCTGAAACTCCTCTGAATTGGGAATCCATTTTGCCTGGTATGAGCAGATTTTGTAGGCGCTCTCTGAGAAGTTGGTGAACTGAAGCTCCTCTATGGGAAGGGCTATTGGGTCCCTGTTCCCAATTATGGAGACATTGACCTCCCTGCCTTCAATAAATTCTTCGGCAAGCGCGTTCTGCTTGTAAGTTTCTATAACGTATGCTATCCTTTTCCTCAGCTGCTCCTCATCCTTCACAACAGATTCGTTTGTTATCCCTATGCTTGCATCCTCATGTATTGGCTTGACTATCATTGGGAACTTCAGCGAGAGGTCCAGCTCGTCAGCAGGGCTCTTGAAAATCTGGAACCTTGCAGTCGGAAGCCCCATTGAAAGCAGAATCTGCTTTGTTTTCGCCTTGTCCAGGCATACTGAGAGCGTCAGAAAGTTGGAGCCGGTGTATGGAATCCCGACCATGTCAAGCATTGCAGGTATGTATGCCTCTGCAAGTATGTTGCTTCCTATTCCCTCGCCGAGGTTGAAAACCAGGTCAAGCTTGACAGCCCTGAGGTTCTCATAGAGGTTGTCGTCAACATGTATGAGCTTTACCTCATGCCCGGCAGCCCTTAAAGCATCCTCAACACAATGAACAGTGTTCAGAATATCCTGCTCTGCAATTATGTCAATAGGATTTCCCCTTGCTATCTCGCTAACAACATTGTAAATTATTCCAACTTTCATCTGCTATATTCTCCTAATGCTTTTGTTATCTTGCCTTCCTGTTGGCCCGCCTTACATATTTCTTCAGGTCTTTTACTGCAAGCGAGTCCTTGAAATTGTGATTTATTCCTGCTCTTTTCATCGCATAATAAAGCACTGTGTTGATGAGCTGCTCGTACTTCAGCCCCATTGAATACCACATTGCCGGAAGATTGCTGTGCTCAATCGGGTCAGGGCCTATCCCCGGCAGCGGGTTTATCTCTAGGACATAGGGTCTGTTGTGCTTGCCGAGGCGCATGTCTATCCTGCACCAGTCGCGCACGTTCAGCGCCCTGTATGTCTGGATTGCGATTTTTTCTATCCTTCTCTTGAGGTAAGGCGATATCCTTGCGGGGCAGGACACAACGTTAATCGGGTTCTCCTTGGTATCCCACACCCACTTCGCCTCGTATGAATATATGGGATTTGCCTCAGGCGGGAGGCTGTCAAAGACAATCTCAAGGATGGGAAGCGCAATTGGCTCATCATTCCCGATAACCGCAACTGTGAGTTCTCTTCCTGAAAGGAATTCCTCCACAAGAGCCGGCTGCTCGTATGCGGCTATTATCTCAGAGAGCTTTTTTCTGAGTTCTGCATCGTTCTTCACGACGCAGTCATTCTTTATCCCCTTGCTCGAGCCCTCGTAAAGCGGCTTGACAATGAGAGGAAAATGGAGCTTTCTCAATAGCTTCTCGTCCGCCTTGTAAAAAACCTGGAATGCCGCCGTCGGAATCCTGTTTTGTATGAGCATATCCTTTGTCATCGCCTTGTTCAGCCCTATTGAAAGGGTTGTCGGGTCCGATGCAAGGTAGGGTATCTCCAGGAGCTCAAGCATTGCAGGAATCTGCGATTCCCTGCTCCTGCCCCTCAGCCCCTCTGCTATGTTGAAGACGAAGTCGGGCCTCATCTTCTTGAGCTTGATGTATGCCTTCTCATCGGCTTCAATCCTTGCGGTCTTGAAGCCCGCCTTTCTTATTGCGCTCTCTATCGCGCTTATGGTGCTTTTCTCGTCGAATTCAGAGTAAAAGTCCCCAGGAAGGCCCTCTGCGGGCTTTTTCTTGAGGTTATAGGTTATCGCAACAAGTGTCATCTTTGAAATGGGTCAGAATGAAGTTTTCCCTGAAAGGCACCTCGTTGGCGTTTGTTAATCACGTGTTATTTTTCTTTGCTTTTTGTTTTTAGTTTTTTGAAAAAATTGTTTTTTTCAATTCTGAAAGTAAGCATTATCTATTTAAATATTTAATTATTTTGAAAAAAATCTCGACGGGAAATTAAAATATTTTTTTGGGAAAATTGCATCGGCTCGGAAACAGCAAAATATCTTTGAAGATTTTTCCGTCGAGAAAAAAACTGCGGAAAAAAATCAGGATTGACAATATTAAAAAAATATTATTGAAAAAAATTATGCAGAAAAATTTAGGGAAGGGGATACTCGTAAGTTTTTCCTTCGTAGTTCTTTAGGACTATTGTAGTCTTTCCGCTCTTCCTGTCTTTTTTCTCCCCAATAAGGTATGTTGGAAGCAGAGGTATCTTTCCACCGCCGCCCGGAGCGTCTATGACATAGTGGGGCACTGCCATTCCGCTGGTGAATCCCTGCAGCGAATGGATTATCTCAAGCCCTTTTGAAATCTCTGTCCTGAAGTGCCTGGTGCCCTTCACAATATCCGCCTGGTAAAGGTAATACGGCTTGACCCTCATGATGAGGAGCTTTTGCACCAGCTCCTTCATTATTTTCGGGTTGTCATTCACCCCCTTGAGGAGAACTGACTGGTTTCCAAGGGCAATTCCGGCGTCTGCAAGCATGCTGCACGCATTAATGCTCTCTTTTGTTATCTCCTGAGGATGGTTGAAGTGGGTGTTTATGTAGAGGGGATGGTATTTTGCGAGCATCCTGCAAAGTTTTTTTGTTATTCTCTGCGGAAGTGCGCAGGGCATCCTTGTGCCTATCCTGATTATCTGCACATGCTTTATGGCTCTTATCTGTTTCAAAATGAACTCAAGTTTATCGTTACTCAGCATCAAAGGGTCCCCCCCTGAGAGTATTACATCCCTTATCTCCTTGTGGTTTTTTATATAATCAATCCCTTTCATTATCTGTGAAAGCGAGATTTCCCTGTCGGGATGCCCAACTCTTCTCTTTCTCGTGCAGAACCTGCAGTACATTGAGCACTGGTTTGAGCACAGGAACAGCACCCTGTCAGGGTATCTGTGGATAAGCCCGGGCACTGGGCTTTGTTCCTCCTCGTGCAGCGGGTCTGAAAGCCCTTCAGTGTCCTTGAGTTCCTGCTCGTCGGCAATGCACTGCTTCCACACTGCGTCACCCTTCTTTTTTATAAGCCCTAAATAATAGGGATTAACCCTCAAAGGATATGCTGCGCCCACTTTCTTTATCTCTTCAATCTCCTTTGTTGAAAGATGAAACTTCGTCAGTGCCTTCTCTATATTTTTTTCATCATATGACTCTGCCAAAAGTTTTTTCCATGCGTCCATATTATTTTCATTCCTTTGTTATTAGAAATTCAATTTTTGCAATCACTCTGCATCCTGCATATGCGTGGTGCGTATAGATTTAACAGTCGGCAAACTCGTCTTGTTCATTTCGCAGCAAATTCTTGCGGCACTGACTTTTCCAAAATTACAAAAATTATAAGAAAATATCATCTTAAAATGGGTTTAGAAAGATTTTCCCGGAAAGGCACCTCGCTGACATTGAATTTTTTTTCTTTTAAATTTTTATATAAGCAGTATATGTGGAACTTATTTAAATAATTAATCATTTTTGAAAATTCACGAGGAAAAAAATTTCTGAAAATTCCGCGTGAAAAAGTGACAGGAAATTCTTAGAATTTGTTCCGACGAGGATTTTTCAGCGGATTTGCTGGCGAGGTTGAAGAAAATGATTTTTGGTCTTATTATCTTTTTATTGGAGCAGCCGCCCCTTGCTTGCGCCCTTGTATTCCTCATCTATTATTTTCCTTATCGCCTTTGCCTTCTTGTCGCCAATTAGCTTCACTTTTTTCAGCTCTTCCTCTGAAGCCGAGAAAACCTTTCCCACTGAGCTGAAGTTGAAGAGAAGCTCTCTGGATAAGTCAGCCCCTATTCCAGGCAGGGATGATACTATGTATTCCTGCTGCGCCTGCTTGCTGCTCTGGTGCTTTTCCGTGTGCATCTGAAAATCTCTTCCCTCATTTATCTGCTCTCTCCTTGCGATTACAGAGAGCAGCGCAGCTGTCTCCCTGAAGTTTCTTGTCTGAATTATTGGTATGCCGTAGCTCACAACCACTGTTGCCAGCATTCCCCTTATGGCGTTCGGGTGTATATTCCTTGCGCTATAAATGTCCTCCTCGCCCTCAATTATCACTATAGGTATCTCATATGATTCCTTCATGCTCTTAAGCTGCGAGAGCAGGCGCCCATCTATTATTGAGTCCACAAAATCAGGAACCCTCTTTATCTCGACAGCGACCCTGCTGCTGAGGATGTAGTCGGCAATGTCCAGGTTCTCAAGCACGAGATAGACGCCCTGATTTGAGAGCTCCCTGAGAAGAAGCGAGCCCTTCTCCCTGCAGTCAACTATCATCTTTATCCTTTCGCCTTCAGGGTTGAACTCAGAAAGTGTTGCATTTTTCCTGGCTGCCTCATTTTTTTCATTATTACCTGTAGCAATGTATCCCTGGAGGCTGAGGCTTCTCTTGAGCTCCTCAAGGGTGCTCTTCATTCTCTTTTCCTTGTGGAATGCGGACCATCGGTAGATCTCGTCCCTCGTGTTCTTTGTCACGAGCATTATCACCCTGCCTGCCTCCTGCCTGCCGGTCCTCCCCCTTCTCTGTATCGTCCTTATGGCAGAAGGCACTGGCTCGTAGAAAATAACTATGTCAACCTGGGGAATGTCAAGTCCCTCCTCACCAATGGATGTTGCGATGAGGGTGTTGAACTCGCTCTTTGAGAAGCTTTCAAGCATCGCCTTCTGCTCCTTCTGGCTCATGCCTGTATCCTTCTTCTTGGCTTGCCCTACAAACATCTTCGGGCTCACTCCCGGGATTTTTGAGAGCTCTGATATTATCTTTGTTGCAGAGTCGCGGTATTGGGTGAATATTATTATCTTGACATTGCGCTTCCTGGAAACCTCTGCCAGGATTATCTCATTGAGCTTTCCGATTTTCGGGTGTTCTGCGCCCTTTTCTATTATTATCCTGGATTTTGCAATTGCCGACCTGAAGTTCGGGTCTGCCATGAGGTTTTTTACTGCCCTTATCTTTGTGCTCTCGGCATCTGCCTCGAGCTTTTCAAAATATTCCATCAGCTGGTATATGCCCTGGGTTTCCAGCATCTCAAGCGCGTGCTGCACCTTCATTGCCTGCGCTATTATCGATATGGACTGCATTGCCTCATAGTCCTTCTGCCCTGCTGCGAGGGCTGCGTGAAGGTTGCCCTGGAGAATCAGCAGCTCCTTCCTTCCTATTGAGAGAGGCACCCTTCCAATGTAGCCGAGCTTGTTGAGGGCCTCTATCTTTGAGGTGAATGAGTCAGTTAGGTATTTCCTGACCTGGAGGAAGTCAGGGGGAAGCTCAACTGTCACCCATTCAACATCTATTTTCTGGACATATGGCTTCACATCAGGGTCTGATTCCGAGCGTATCTCAACTGCCTCTATGAAAAGGTTGCTGCAGACCTCCTTTATCTTGTCTGCAGTGCTTCCAGGTGATGCTGTAAGCGCGAGAATCCTTGGAAATTTTGCCCTCTTTTGATAGGCGCCTGCGATGAAAGTGTATGAGTAGTTACCAACTGCTCTGTGCGCCTCGTCAAAGATTAGCAAGCTTACTTCTGAAAGGTCTATCTTGTTTGAAATGGCATCATTCTCCAGCCCCTGCGGAGTGGATGAGATGAACCTTACTTTTTTCCAGAGCGCCTGCCTCTTTTCAGGGCTCATGAGCCCTGTGAAGACAGCTGTCTGCTCTTCGGGTATTGAGAGAAATCTCCTGAATGATTTCAGGTGCTGCTCTGCAAGGGGCTTTGTTGGAGAGAGCATGACAACCTTTGAGTTTGGGAATGAATTAAGGCGCTGGCATGCAAGCATTAATGCAATTGCTGTCTTGCCCAGCCCTGTTGGCAGCACCACAAGAGTATTTTTCTGCGAAGCAGTTGAAAATATTGTCTCCTGGTAGAGGCGCGGCTGGAAATCCCTGATGGAAATCTTATCAGAACTGCATGAAGAATTTGCAGCTGCCCCCGAGCCCTGATTTTCGCCTTCCATCCTTCCCAGAGAGCAGGAGTTCATTTAAAAACATTTTGCAGGAGTGTCCCATTGTCCAGTGAATGAGTATCTTAAAACAATTTATATATTCTCCAGCGAATGAGGGGCTTATGAGCCTCCTGATTATTGTTTTGTCTGTCATCGGCATTCTCATATTCCTCTGGCTCGGCTATATCATTGGAAGGAAAATTGAGGAGAATGACTGGAAACTCAACAGGCTGCCCATGGTTGTAAAGGAGCGGCTTAAGACCTCAAGGGCTGTTCTTGGAGGGCAGTTCAGCGAGCAATTAGCCCCTTATCTTCCTGACTTCAAATACAGCCCAACTGAGTGCAGGTTCATGGGAAAGCCAATTGATTTCATCGTCTTCAATGGCATGGATAATGACAGCATTGAGCAGGTGATTTTTGTCGAGGTTAAAAGCGGGAAGAACAAAATATTAAACCAGAGGGAGAAATCGCTCAAAAAGGCGGTTGAGGAGAAAAAAGTTTCTTGGGAAAAGTATGAGATTCCTGAAGGCGTGACTGAAAAGCGCGAAGAATGATTCAGCAATTTTGGTTTATTCTAATTATTTGAATTCGTAGCCGAAGAAGTAGGCTGCCCAGCCGAGTATTGCGATTAGGAGCCCTCCGAAGATTATGAGAGGTATGCTCACTTTTAATAATATTAGCAGCCCTGCCCCAATAATCCCTGCGAAGCTGAAGGCATAGAGGGGCCTTGCAGCATAGAGCACCTTGCTTCCGTCAAGCGGAGGAATTGGAAGCATTGAGAATAATGCAATCAGCACGTTAAATTTTATTGCAGTATCTATCAGCGGGTTTGGAAACCCAGAGAACATCCTGAAGAACAGCGCAAGGGCTATGTTTGCCAGAGGGCCCATGAGCGCAATGACGCCTATTGAGTAATAGTTTATGTTGTACCTGAAATAGCCGAGCCTGTGCCCAGGCATCATCTGTATTGCGAATCCACCCAGTGCTAGGATGTAGAGGTAGCCGTTTGAGACAAAGCATAAGAAAAGCGCTGCAAGTATCCCGTAGAACCAGAACTTGTATTCGAGCTTGTAGCCAATATGAAGCGAGTATATCTTCTGGACTGAGACCTTCACCAGCATTGAAAGCGCGACTATGAGAACTGCGTTGAAGAGGTTCCTCAATCCCAGATTGAAGTCAAATGTTTTTACTCCCCACTGCTGGAAGGTTAGGATGAATGCTGCAACGAAGATTGTTATCAGAAGCGCCTTGACCTCCTCGCCTGAGAAGCGGAAATGGCTTTTCATCTTCTCCTGTAGGTCGTAAAGGGTGTACATGCTGCTATTCGAGTTTAAACAATATAAAAATCTTTCTTAAAAGAGGCTTTGTATAGCAAGTGAGAGAGTCCGACGAAGCCTGCTTATCTAATTTTACTTAAATCACCATTAAGGATTACTGGTTTCATAGCTTCAATTTCATCAGAATAATCCATTTGTGGAACAGGATTAAGCAAAAATACTTTCTTGTTTAAAACATGAGCAAAAGCAATTTCTATCAAACTGTTTCCGCCAATATAATTCTTGATGTTATTCTTATCTTTGTTAATAACAAGAATTGCATCAGTTTTTTTGATTTCTTCAAAATAAGCGCAAATAACATCAAACTCTATTTTTTCCCATTTGTTTTCAACATCAATAATGCCATTGGCATACTTTTCGGTGTTGGCGGGAACAATAACAACATGATTTTGCTTTTCTAATTTTTGCTTAATCTCAAGCATTTCTTTGGCGAAAGCCATACTTCCACAAATTGTAATTTTCATAGTATTTGACATTGAAGTTTAATATATAAAGTAATCGTTGCAGGCGGGGACGGGCTATAATTCTTTTTCAGAAATAACTTTTATTCCATTTCTTTTTAGCAGTAGAGTTGTTACACCATCACCTTTAATTAGTGTTTTTGAAAAAGTCCCATCATAAATTTGTCCAGAACCACAAGATGGGCTCTTCTGTTTTAATATCGCTTCTTTTATATTAAACAATTTAGCGAGTTTTAAAACCTCATCAGCACCATTTTCAAAATTTTTAGTTACATTTTTTCCTGATTTTGTAATAATTTCTTTCCCTCGCTGTTCTGATGGTTCTCTGGGAGTAGGTAAACCGCCCAATTGTTCTGGGCAAATTGGAATAAGAGTTTCTTTGTTAGCAAGTGAGAGGACTTTTTCATTTGGTTTACTCTTTCCATCATACCTGCATTTAATTCCTAATAAACAGGCACTGCAAAGTCTCATAGAGATAAGTTATTTAGAGAATTTAATAAATGTTTCTATAGAACTCGACCTAAAGGTTGTGGATTTAAACCCTAGCTCGCTACGCTCGCGTTAAATATTTTGGCTTAGCATAAATTAGCAATTAGTAAGAGAATTAACAAAAAGAAATGAAAATTATTCTTTCTTTCCAGTTAATGCTCCTACGATAATCAAAATAATTCCGCCAACTAATAGTGGAATCATATATGCTGCATAAGGTGTTGATGTAGTGGTATACAATCCAAATAAGTGGCTTTGTGTGGTTATGAATGCACCCGCAACTATTCCAATAACTAACAAAACAATACCTATAATTATTAGAGATTTATTCATTTTGGCACCCCGTAAATATCTAAGGATTAAGTAATATTTAAAACTTATTAGAACTAAACAATAAAAGTTAACACGGATTAATTAATATTTAATAAAGAATAATCTGGATTTAAATCCAGATTTTCTGCCCGTTCTGGATTAAGTGGACATTCTTTCCAAGCGAATAGCCCATCTCTGATGCCAGCTCTGAAAGCGCAGAGGTCATCTGGATGTCGCCGTGGGCAGGCACTATGTGCTGCGGCTTCACCATGCTTATCAGGTCGCGCTGGTCTTCCTTGGATGCGTGCCCCGAGACATGTATTCCCTTGAATATTCTCACATTCTTCTGCGCCAGCTTGTATTCCAGGATGTCCCTGTTGGCGATGTTTACAGGCGTAGGTATCACATTGCAGGAGAATATCACCTGGTCGTCCCTCCTGAGCTTTAAAGGCAGCTCCCCTGTAGCTATCCTTGAAAGCACTGAGTTCGGCTCTCCCTGATTTCCTGTTGTGACAAGGAGGTACTTGCCGCGCTGGGGCGATGCGTCAATCTTTCGCAATCTCTTTTTTATCTCATTTCCGTATTTCAGGATTTCCGCCTCCTTTGAGAATTTCACAATATGTATCTTCTCCGCTGCCTCAATGTATTTTGCGAGGCTCCTTCCCATGAATATCACTTTCCTGTTGATCTTCTTGCCCATCTCAAGCACAGAGCTCAGCCTTGCAATGTGGCTGGAGAACGTGCTCAGTATTATGAGGTTGTCCCTGTTCTCTGTTCCGAGGAGAACATCTCTCATCATTTCCTTTGCAACTGTTTCAGAGGGAGTTTTTCCTGGCTCCCTCGCCCTTGTGCAGTCCATTATCAGGGCTGCAACCTTCTCCTTCCCAAGCTCCCTGAGCCTTCTTGTGTTTGTGGTCTTCCCGATAACAGGGAAGGCATCGAACTTGTAATCGTTTGCATAAAGGATTTTCCCCTCTTTTGTGTGCAGCACTACCATCACTGTCTGTGGCGTAGAGTGTGTTGCATTTATGAACTCAATCTCAATGTTCTTTGTCAGTCGCATCCTTGAGTTCGGATTCAGCGTCTTTATGGGATTTTTTATGGATTTCTTCTGGTCTCGGAGAATGCCCTTCAGCACTTCTATGGTGTATGGAGTGCCTATTATGGGGGCATTGTAGCTGTTAGCCATGAAAGGCACAGCTCCAAGATGGTCCAGGTGCGCGTGCGTTGGTATTATCGCCTTGACCTTTCCCTTCCATTCCTTTATCACGCTGTCATCAGGCACAGCCCCTATCCTTGTGAGGTCTGAAAGCCCGAGCTTTTCCGCCTCCTCGTCCCCGCTGTATGTCACGTACTTTTCAACATGAAGTCCCATGTCAAGGATGACGACTTCGTCGCCTACCTTGATTGCTGTCATGTTTCTTCCTACTTCGTTGTATCCGCCTACGGCGCATATTTCTATCATATTTTCACTTCCGTAAAATTTCTATTGCTATACCTTACCATATCCTGATTTATTGTTCTATTTGTTCTATTTATTTTATTTGTTCTTATTATTTTGTTCATCGTTTCTCCTAACTTGTTTTAGCAAGTATTAGATTATATAATTAACTTTCTTCACACTGCTTTTTCAAAAAGTGTATTCGAGAATTCAAACCAAAGATGTGGCTTTGAAGTCCTTATTTAGAAAGATTAATTATTTCTAACAATGAGAGGGATAGGCCGCCCCTTTAAAAAGCTATCGAAAATAATGCCAAAGGATTATTTTCATAATCTAAAAAAGAATCAATGGGCCTGCCCGGATTCGGACCGGGGACCTCTGCCTCGTGAAGGCAGCGTCATAGCCGCTAGACCACAAGCCCAAAAATAGTCTGAGGAAAGGTATCTATTGCTTCTTTAAAAATATTCCCATGAGCGCATTTAGAAGACGCTGAAGTGTAAAAAAAATAAAAAAAACTAAAAATGAAAAATTGCAAGAAGAGAAAGTTAGCCCGCTAAGACTTCTTGCACTTTTCAACATGATGCTGTGATTTACGTGTGATTTCATTATGGCATCCTCATTATGAGCTGCCCTTCCTTGAATATCCTTATCTTGCCGCCGCTCTGGCTGACAACAACTGCAATGCTCTTGGTCGCCTTTGTGATGGCGGCGCAGCATCTGTGGCGTGTCCCAAGCCCAGCGAGCGAGTCGGATATTTCCCTGTCAACATCCACATTTAGGTATGTTCCAGCAGATATTACTGCGCCGCTTTTGTCTACAATAAATGCTCCGTCAAGCTGCGCAAAATTCTTTATGGTGTCTCTCAGTGCAGGGTCTGTTATCTTTCTCTGCTCCTCTGGGCAGGACATGAACGGGTTTATAATCATCTGCTTGGTGTAGGGAACAATCTCATTCTTGTCCCCTATCACGAATGCAGTTCCTATGGGCTTTCCCTCGAATCCCTCCTTTCCAATCTCCATTGCGAGGGTTATTATCGCTTCAAGCACGTCTGAGTTAACTATGTCAGTGAGGTGCGCCATGCTGATGTTGAAGAATATGCTGTCAACATCAAAGATGAAAAGCATTCCCTTGTAGCCTAGTCCTATGCTTTCGTCTTCAACGCACACAACCCGGTCGCCTTTCTTTATGTATTCCCTCTTTATCGCCTCTGTAAGCACATCTTTTATGGGAAGAATCGAGCCCTGAAGCAGCTTTCTCATCTTGGTGCGGTACGTCACCTTCTTGTAGGCGTTCCTTCTGGTTTTCCTGAATATGACAACCTCAACATCTATGAACTTGTCGTCATCGCTCAAATCTGAGAGGAGCTGGCTCTGCTTTCTTTCAACCGAAATTATGCAGTTTGCACCGACGTCTCTGCCAATGCTTGTTGCGGCAAGCCCTATTACCTCATCAATGTTTCTGGGAGTAGTTAGTGTTTCTTCCTCGCTGGCAGAGCTTGTTTCTATTGCATATTGTTCAGCAGGGCTTGCTGTGTTTTTGAGTACTGTGCTGAGAGTGGAGGGCGAAGAGTTTTGAACTGTCAGGTCAATTGCAGAATTAGTCTGCTCTGTCGCCAAATTCGCATTTGCTTCAGTGGGGGCTGGCCCTGCCTGAGAGCTGACAAAAGAATCGCTCTCCTCCCCTGTTGGCATGATGTCTGCTTGGCTTTCTGCCGCACCTCCTCTTGGATGCAATTCAGGGCTTTCTGCATTGGAAACCTGCCCTGTCTGGCTTGGCTCTTTGTTTCTTTGGCTCTCTGTGGAATTGGGAGAAAGGTACATCACAAGCTTCTTCTGGTCGCAGAGCTTCTTCACAGAGTCGACAGCCAGCCCGAACATGGAGTTCTTGTTGTACTGCCCGCTTTCGGGCTTGTACATCCTCCCCTTCGGCTTTCTGACTATCTTTATTCCGCCGTCTTCGGTGAGCGCTGCCTTTTTCAGCTTTAACATTCTTTCCCCCAATCTCTTTTCCCAATTTTTTCTTGTTTTGCTTGCGAGAAAAAGAGAGAGCCAAGAGGCCAAATCCCCTTTTCAGGGGAGTTTAGACCCCCAATCTCTTTTTCCCAAGTACATACTAAAGTGGATTGGTCTTGATTATCTAATGCTACTCTTTCAATATGTTTGAAAATAACTGGCTCCCTAAGGTTGTGTGGGGTGGAGTAAAGAAGCGGTTAGGGAGCCAAATGAACAGCATGCTTCTTTTTTCTGCGATTATTTGCCGGGTTTTATCTCGTGGGCGAGCTTGTCTGCCTCTCTTATCCACATGAGCCCTATGCCCACCATCTCGTTGTTGAACCTCTTCGATATCCTGTATGTTTTCTTGTAAAGGTCGTAGTCAATGAGCCCCATGCTT
Source organism: Candidatus Woesearchaeota archaeon CG07_land_8_20_14_0_80_44_23 (assembly GCA_002779235.1). Lineage (GTDB taxonomy): Archaea > Nanobdellota > Nanobdellia > Woesearchaeales > 0-14-0-80-44-23 > 0-14-0-80-44-23. The sequence continues at coordinate 49,530 of PEXD01000070.1, forward strand.
TTCATCGGGGTGAGTATCCTGTCGTAAAACTGCCTTTTGTTGTAGGACACCTTGACCTTTTTTCCGATGAATGGCGGCTCGTTTATGCTTGTGATGAGCTGCCCCTCGTGGAGCTTGGTGGCGAAGAGGGACATCTCTGTCTTTCCTATCTCCCTGCCGTTGTCCTTCATGTATTCTATGATGAGCTTTGCAACAATCACCTGCTGCTTTGTGGCGAAGATTACCTCATATATGTCCTCAGGCAGGTTGAACCTGTCGAATAGTATTACCATGCAACTGCTATAAGCACTACTAATATATAAATGTTATTGTTTTGTATACTAATAGAGCAAATACATATATTGGCACACTAGATAAAAATGGGCAAAACCCTCAAAAAAACACACCTGCGGTAGAAAACGCTGAAAAAACAGCATTTAACCCCAAAAAATGTTTCTGGCACAGCATGATTTCACTGCAAGATTTTATTGCTTGAAATCGTCGCATTCCATTATTTCAATTGCGAAGCCGTTCTCAGAATCAGAATTTGCATATCTCCTGAAATAATCGCAAACTTCTCTCCCTTTGCAAGAGCTGCAGAGCGAGGCTGATGCTTTCTTTTTCAGAGCCATTGCAGAGTCAATAAAAAAACTATTATATAAATATTTTCTTTTGGAAAAAATTTGAGGACAAATAAAAAAACAAGTGGGCCCGCAGAGCCGCCCTTTTAAAAAAAGCGCGGATGGAAAACAACCCTTTTTTCCTTCCAGAAAAAAGCGCAAAGACGAAGTCTTGTGCACAAAATCGTTTCGACGATTTTGTTGCGTTGATGGAAAAACTAACTAAAAAATGTGGGCCCGCGGAGATTAATGAACCAACCCTTTTCGCTAAAGCGAAAAGCATTGATGGAAAAAAGAACTAAAACGAATGG
>PEXD01000077.1 GCA_002779235.1 Candidatus Woesearchaeota archaeon CG07_land_8_20_14_0_80_44_23
TATATTCCAGCTCTTTCAGAGTATTTGCCTTTCTGGAGAAGGGCTTTGGTATTTAAAGCTAGCCAAAAACAGCGCCTGTGCATCTTTTTAAATGCTTTGCATTTTTAGGCACAAAGACAGGGTCTTGTGCAAGGACAAGGTCCTGCACAAGAAATGCATTGCATTTCGTTGTGCCAAAAGCGCTTTGCGCTTTTAGGCACTATGCGGAAAAGTGAGTAAAAAGTGAGGATTGATAGGGTTTGGCAGGATTTTATGTATTATTCAATGGAATAACGCGCCTTGCTTTATAAGCCGTGAAGAGATTGTGTAATCATAAGAATATTAAGAGATTATTAAAAGATTAGAAGGAGGAAATGAAGGGGGAATCCGACGACAAAAGAAGTATACAAAAATATTTATTTCTTTGAATACAGCTTCTTCTTTTTCTCTGCAATCTTCTGCTTCAGCTCCTCTATTTTCCTGAGGTGCTTCTCATATGCTGATTTGAATTCCTGCTCGAGCTCCTTCTTGCTCTCTGTCTTCAGGATTTTCTCTGCCAGCGCCTCTTCCCTTATGTTTGAGCGCACCCACTCTGCAAACTCCTCCTTGCTGTGCCTGGCAAACTCCTCGGAATCCATCTTCTCCAGAAGTTCTATGAGTTCTGAAAGCGTGCCGGCGCTGCTTATAGGGCTCTGCTGCTTTTCAGCCAATCCTTCCAATTCAAGAACAGGAATCTCTTTTGGCTTTTTCTCGACAAGCGGCTGTTCCTTCTTGATTCCCAGTTTGCGCCCGAAGTGCACTATGACAAATATCAGGGCAATCATGAGCAGACTGTATCCTAAGAGCAGGAAAAACTCATTTCCTATTGCATATAGAGGTGTTTCAAATATTATGGCGCGCCTAAGCAGGAGCTCTGAAATCACAAAGGGATTGTATTTTGCAATCTTCATGACATAGGCGGGCATGCTCTCAAGCGGCAGCACAACGCTTGAGGTGAGCAGCAGCAGGCTGGAGATTGAGATTGCTCCCAGGGTTGCTGTCTCCTCAGAGTGGAAAAGATAGCCAATTATTATGCCGAGAAGGGTGAAGAAGGTGGCTATGAACAGCAGCAGCACAAGCACTGTGGGCAGCATCCTTATTATCTGCGCCTTGAAGAATATTATTGAGATAAAAAGCATGATAACTATCTGTATTGACGAGAGAATCATGTTTGTCAGGTATGCTCCTGTTATGAAGACATCTTCCCTTGTCGGGGTTATGATGTTCCTGAAGTGGGCGCTCGAGCGCTTCTCTGTTATTATTATTGTTGTGGAGAAGACCACGCTTATGAACATGGTGAGCATCGTAATAAGTATCGGGAACATGTAGCCGAGATATGACTGTGTTGTAACCGGCTTTATCAGAGTAGAGACAGGGCTCGCTATGGCCCCTGCGCTCTGGGATGATGTGCTTTGCAGGTTGTCTGTTATTGAGTTGAATGAGCTTTGGAGAAGGGCAATCTTCTTTATGCTGCTGTCCAGGGTGGCTTTTATCGCGTCAATCTGCCCGGAGATGTTTGTCCTCGCAGAGGATGCCGCATCAAACTTCGCCTTTGTCTCGTCAAGCTTTGCCTCGACTGCGGTGATGAGAGTATCCAGGTCTGTTTCGTTTGTGGCGTTTGCCGATGAGAAGCTGGTTTCCAGCGAAGAAAGGTCTGCCAGGGCGGCATCAATCGTTGGTATTATGCTGCTGTCATTGGTTTGACTTCTTATGTTAGAAAGAGCATCCCTGCTTGTGTTTATCGCATCAAGCCCTGCAGTATTCAGCTCGCTCATCCTTGCCCTGACATACTCTATGTTGAAGCTCTGGGTGTTCATTGAAAGGTCAAGCCCTGAGAGCTGGGATTTTATGGAAAGCATCTGCTGCCCTGCCTGCCCATTGGATGTTGAGAGCTCTGTAAGTGTGGATTTTCTCGCATTCAGCTCAGAGATTGTGTCTTCAATCTTCTGAAGGAGGGTGCCGGCAAGGCTCATGCTTATCTCTGTGGCGCGCTCAGAAATCTTTGAGAAAAGGGTGTCCCTGACCATCCAGACAAGGTTCACCTTTGAATAGTCGACGTAGAATGTCACGTTGCTGGTGGCGTTTCCGCTCACCTGGAAACCGGGCGGAAAAATTATGCATGTATGCGAGATTCCCTGCCTGATGCTGTCTACGCACTTCTGCTCTGAGTCAAACTTCAGGGTCCTGAACTGGGACGAGGAAAGCTTTCCCAGGAAGGAGTTTATGTCATCTGTGTAAGTTGGCGAATACACACCCACATTTATTCTGTAGGCGTTGGAGTTGTTGAATGCCAGCCCCGCGAGGAAGATAAGAAGGAGGGGCCCCAGTATCACAATCATTGCAGAGCCCTTGGACTTGACAAGCAGTCTTATGTTCTTCTTTATTATCTCAAAAATCTTGCTCATTTTATCTCTTCCTTACAACTTTCTTGAAAACCTCATTGAGCGAGGGCCTTGCCACATTGACGTTGACGATGCTGTCCTGGGAGTCCTTGACTGCCTGCAGCAGGTGGTGCAGAACCGCCTCTGCTTCAGGAGTGTAGATTACAAGCTTCTGCCCCCTGTCAACAACATGGCTTATCTCAATCATCCTGACTTTTTTCAGCTTCTCAACAATCAGCTCGTAATTGCCGTTGGCTGTCTGCAGGTGTATCTCCTTGTTGCTGCTGAGGCTTTTGCTCAGCTGCTCTATAGTGCCTATTTCCGCAATAATGCCATCGTTAAGTATCGCTATCCTGTCGCAGAGATACTCAAGCTCTGAAAGGAAGTGGGATGCGATGATTACTGTCTTGCCCTCTTTGTTTATTCTCTTGAACAGCCTTATCAGGTCTGCCCTTGTTATCGGGTCCAGATCTGCAGTTGGCTCATCAAGTATGAGTATTGACGGGTTGTGGATTAGGGCGCAGGCTATGTCCAGCTTCTTCTGCATCCCTCCAGAGAGAAATTTTCCCTCAAGGTTTTCAAACCCTGAAAGTCCCACAAGCCTGAGGGCACGCTTTATGTTCTCTGCTGCCAGCTCAGGAGGAAGGTCGTATAATGCAGCAAAATATTCAAGGTTCTGGATTACAGTGAGCTCGTGGTAGAAGGAGCCCCTCTGGGCTGCGAAGCCGACAAGGTTCCTTATGGCAAACGGGTTCTTGAACACTGACTGGAACTTTTCGCCCTCGAGCACCCTGTTTGACTTGAAAAGCACATCCCCTGCATTAGGGTTCAGGGCGCCTATAATGGTTGTCAGGAGGGTGGTCTTGCCTGAGCCGCTCATCCCTATTATCCCAAACAGCTCCTTTTCTTTTACCTCAAAGTCGATTTTCTTAAGGATGCAGTGCTTGCCGAAGCTTACAGAAATGCCCTTGACTCTGAGAACATCATCCCTTGAATGCTTCTGCTTTTCTGCCGCCTGCTTGTCCATTAGCTTCTCCTCTAAACGAGTTCATGTAAAATAAAAGGTTATGCAACTACTTTAAAGAGATAAAAAAGGTTTCAATTTCAATTGAAGGCTTGGACAGGTTTAAATAATACTTCTGGTTTCTGTTTCTTGATTGATATGGCTGAAAAAAAGTCATTCATACTGCTCTCGCTTGACGAGAAGAGGATAAAGAAGATTGCAGAGGCGCTCTCCAGCGAGACAGCCCACAAGATACTTGACTTCCTGGCTGAAAAGGGCTCTGCCACAGAAACAGAAATCTCAAAGTTGCTTATGCTTCCAATCTCAACTGTCCACTACAACCTCAGGAACCTGATGGAGAGCACACTGGTTTCTGCCAAAGAGTTCCACTACAGCGAGAAGGGAAAAGAGGTGAACCACTATTCCCTTGCAAACAGGTACATAATTATTGCGCCGAAGGGTGAGGAAAAGACAAGGGAAGAGATAAAGTCTGCGCTGTTCGCCACTGCTATTGTCGGACTGGGAGCAGTTGCGCTCTGGCTCTTCTCAAAGGCAGGGCGCTCATTCTCAAAAGCATCTTCCTTCAGCGTGCAGTCGGCAAAATCTGCAGAGATGCTGATGGAGAGCACGGCCTCAGCCGCGCCTGTCCAAGCAGCACCTCAGACCTGGCCCTGGTTCCTCGCAGGCGGAGTTGTGGCAGTCCTGGCATTTGTGGCAGTAAGCGCAATAATCAGAAGAAGACGTTGATTTTTTGCTCATCCTTATTCTTATTTATTCTTGTCTTACTGAAAAGCCGCCTACTTCGCACCCCGAAGGGGCCAACCCCCGCGAAGTCAGCCGTCTGCAAGACCTTCACCTGGTTTGGTCTTGCACTTGCAGACGGCTACGGTGGCTTTTCCCAGCATAAATATTAAATAGGCGTTCCAATAAACCTTCTGCTGGTGGTGGACATGATTTGCGACCTGTGCGGAAAGGAGAGCGAGGACTCCTACAAGGCAATAATAGAAGGCACTGAGATGAATGTGTGCGCTGACTGCGCAAGGTTTGGAAAGGTTGTAGGCAGGAAGGCGGCTCCAAGGAAGGAGGAAAAGAGGGGCGTTGTCCAAAGGCACATTGAGAAAGGGCCTGAGCTTGTGGAATCAGTAATCCCGGAATTTTACAAGAAGATAAGGCAGAAGAGAGAGCAGATGGGGCTCAAGCAGGAGGATTTCTCAAAGATGCTCTCAATAAAGGAGTCAATGCTCCACAAAATGGAAATCGGCGAGTTCATTCCAGCAATAGCACTTGCAAAGAAAATAGAGCACGTTCTCAAGATAAAGATTGTTGAGCAGGCTGAGGAAAAGCCCGAGCACGCAATGGCTCAGAGGAAAGCAGAGGGGCCGATGACAATAGGGGACATGATAAAAATAAAGGAGAAAAAATAAATGGAAGAAATTGATTTTTCATACTGGAAAAAATTGGAGATTGTTTCAGGAAAAATTATTTCATGTGAACATGTCCCAAAGACAGAAAAACTCTATAAATTAAAAGTTGATATCGGTAAAAAAACAATTCAGCTAATAACAAGCCTTGTGCCGTATTACTCAATTGAAGAAATTACGGGAAAAAACATAATTGTCTTAAAAAATTTGAAGAAAGCAAAATTTGGCGGGGAAATTTCAGAAGGGATGCTTCTTTGCGCAGAAAGCGAAGATGGGAAAACCTGCGTGCTTCTCTCTCCTGAAAAAGAAGTTCCGCCTGGCACAAGGGTAACGTGACGAAATGAAAAAAAGGGAAGTTCCAAAGCCCAAGAGGGAGAAAGAGTTCTGGCTCATACTGATATTTATAGCAGCGCTGGCGTTCAGGCTTTTTTTTGCCCTCAGGACCAGCGGATTCACAGGGGACGATTCCTACTTCAACCTCAGGCAGATAGAAAGCATAAAAAAATCAGGAATGCCTATACTCCATGACAATCTGAGCTATTCCGGAAGAACCTTCGCATTCCTTCCGGGCATGCATTACCTGCTGGCGGGGATAAGCTTTATTTTTTCGCGGTTTATATCAAATGAAATCCTTTTCAAGATAGTCCTGAATTTCTTTGCTGCAACAGCAGCAATAATTGCATACATGATAATCTTTGAGCTTTCGCACAACAGGAATGCCGGGCTTGTTGCCGCATTTGCAACTGCTTTTTCCCCCATATTCCTTAACAGCACAATAAACTCGATAAGCACTTTCTCAATAAGCATACCGCTGAATCTCCTGCTGGTTTACTTCTTCATAAAAAGCGAGTATGACATGAGGGCTGTCACAAGGTTCATGGCAGTCCTGATTCTTGCCTCCTTCACCGACTCGCTTGTGATGATACTCCTTATAGGAATAATATTTTACATTCTTATGATAAGCACAGAGGATATGCCTGAAAGCCCATCGCGGCTTGAGTTGGTGATATTCTCAATAATTTTTGTCTTCTGGGTAAATTTCATAGTGTTCAAGTCCGCCTTCCTCGCCCACGGGGTTGGGATGATATGGAGGAACATACCCTCTGCCATAAGCTCACAGTATTTCTTTAGGATAAACATTATAAACATAATCTACAGAATCAATGTAATACCCTTCATTGCAGGGATTTATGTCCTCTATAATTATACAATCAGGGAGAAGAAAAAGAACATATACATATTTGCAGGAATAATTTTTGTGCTGCTCATGATGCTCTGGCTGAAGCTTGTGGAGTTTTGGATAGGGCTGATGCTTATAAGCATATTCTTCGCCCTCCTGCTGGGCTACTTTTACCATTCGCTGTCCTCTTACCTGGCAAAAACAAAAATAGCAGGAAAGCTGGAGGGGATAGCTGCAGTTTTCATCTCGCTTCTCATTGTTTCTACTGTGGCAAGCGCCTGGCAGTACGCTAATAGTGCATCAGCCGATTCGCTATCCCAAAATCAGGAGGAAGCGCTGAATTTCTTAGCTGAAGTTCAGTCAGAGGAGGCAGTAATTTCAGCGCCGGAGTCAGGAATGCTCATAGAATATTTCTCAAAGAAGAAGACTGTCATGGACTCTGAGTTTCTGATGATACCAAACATAAATGAGAGGTACGCTGATATCAAAACCCTGTACCAAACACCCTATGAGACAAAGGCACTGGAGATAATGGACAAGTATGATGCTGACATAATATACCTTTCAGACACTGAGAGAGAGGAATTCAGCATAATCTCCCTCAAGTTTGTCGGGGATGAAAAATGCTTTGAGCTGCTTTACAATAACTCAGTAATGATATACAGGAAGCTTTGCAGGCTTGGAACTGCCGGATAAAAAATGAAGCACAGCAACAAAAAAAAGAAAATAACGAAACATGCTGAAACCAAGAAAAAGAGAATAGCAATACTTCCAATAATTTACACAATAGTTGTCCTGCTCTTCATGTTTGCGGTTTTTCATGCATACAGGAATGCCTTCACGGGCGGGCTGCCTGCCGGAAGCGAGGGATATTATCATGAGCGCATGGCCAAGGCAATAAATGAGAAGGGCATACTCTCATATGATTCCCTGAGCTTTTCCGGAAGGACTTACATATTCAGCGCCTATGACTATTTGCTGGCGCTGGCGGGAAAAGTGACAGGAGTCAGGGCTGCCTCAATCTGGATTCCCCTGGCAATGGCGATAATCTCAGTGTTTGCCTTCTACGGCATAATGCGCAAGTCAGGCATGAAGGAGAGCAGCATCAACATCGCCCTGCTTATACTCGCTGCAACACCTGCCTTCGCCTATTCTGCACTCACCTCAAACCCGCAGATAGCTGCTGCTGCATTTCTCCTCTCAGCTTTTTATTTTTACATGCGCGAGGAGAAAGCTGCAGTTGTGCTGAGCGCAATACTCTTCGGATTTGCATCGCTTTTCGGAGCGGCAGCTCTTTTGATATCGCTCTCAATTGCCGGCATATTCACAATCAAGCATCCGGAAAGGAAAAAAAGGTTTTCTGCACTGCTTGGAATATTTGCTTTAATGTCAGTTACATATATAATCACAATTGCAAAATTCGGGCTTTTGCCCATCTCTTTCGGGAAGAGCCTAAGCTCGATTGTGCTGGAGCTTGGGGCGCTCTCAGGGATAGGGATATTTGAGCTGATACTCGCGGGGATTGGACTGCTTTATGCCTGGGCTTCAAAAGACAGGAACTACCTGCCAATCAGCATGACGGCGCTTTTGCTCCTGCTATTCTTATTCGGAATGAATGTAAGCGTGTATCTTGCCTTTGCATGCGCATTCTTTTCATCGCTTGCTATCAACTTTCTGGATGAAAGAAAATGGAGCCTTAACATCCTGAGAGGCGCGTCGATAATACTAATACTGTGCGGACTGCTGTTTTCGGGGCTCACATTCATGGGCAGGGCAGTCAATATGGAGCCGGATTCAGGAATCGTTGACGCGTTTTCATGGCTTTCCAATAACTATTCCGGGGGCAACGTGCTCTCAGTGCCAAAGAACGGCTTTTACACAGAATATTTCGGGATGAAGGCATTTAGCGACGACAATTTTGAATATGCGCCGAACCTCGAGCAGAGGCTCAACGCCTCGCAGCAGATATTTTACTCAAGGGACCTTGATAAAACAATGGCAGAGCTGGCAAAAAACAACATAACATATATAGTGATAACCCCTGAGATGAAGAACGGGCTTGTGTGGAGAAAGGAGCAGGAGGGGCTGCTCTTTCTCCTGAGAAACAATGAAACATTCAAGAATGTTCATTTGGAAAGCACACAGGCCGGAAGTATTGAGATCTGGAATGTTGTGCCCCAGGTCCAAACCGCGGGTTAGATTATGAGCGCTGTTGATGTCATAACATGGATAATTTTTATCATCACCATATACTTCGCATTCTTCTGGCTCATAACATTCCTGGGAATGGGCCAGGAAAAGAAGAGGAAGGCGCTTAAGAAGTTTCCCCTTGTAAGCGTGGTAATACCCGCGTTCAATGAAGAGGAAACAATAACCGGGACAATGAAGTCAGTGGTGGAGCTGGACTACCCAAAAAACAAGATACAAATAATAGTTGTAAATGACGGGAGCACTGACTCGACAGAAAAAAAAGTAAAGGATTTCATAAAGAAGCATCCCGGCAGGAAGATAATGCTGATAAGCCAGAAAAACAGCGGGAAATGGGTGTGCATGAATGCCGGGCTTTCAGTTGCAAAGGGCGAATTCTTTGCCTGCCTTGACGCCGATTCTTTTGTTGAGAGGGAAACCCTCAAGAGGATGCTTCCCCGCTTTGTCGGAAGGACTGCTATCGTGCTTCCAATAATGAAGGTGAAAAATCCAGAGAACATGCTCCAGAAGGTGCAATGGTATGAATATATTGTCAATATGTTCTACAAGAAGATTGCTGCCTACATAAACTGCGTGCATGTTGCTCCTGGCCCCTTCTCGCTGTACAGGACTTCTGTGCTGAGAAAGGTCGGCGGCTTCTGTTACGGATATGCCACAGAGGACCTGGAGATTGCGATGCGCCTTCAGAAGCACAATTACAGGATTGTCCAGACAATGGATGCAGAGGTCTACACAATAGCTCCTGACAACATGAGAGAGCTCTACAAGCAGAGGGTGCGCTGGAACAAGGGCTCCCTGCTGAATGCAATAAGCTACAGGGAGATGCTCTTCAACAGGGCTTACGGCGACTTTGCCATGATACAGATGCCCCTTGTGATTGCAGCTGGCTTCATATCTGCTGTCCTTATTGTGATATTCCTGTATTACGGCCTGCTGAAGCCCCTTTACAACCTGGCAAAAAAGGTGGTGCTGGTCCGCTTTGATATAATGACGCTGATAATGAATATCCAGATAAACTCGAACATCCTTGATGCAGATTTCTACCGGCTTGTGATTGCGGTTTTCACCCTGGTCATTACAATCACCATATTTGTAGCTGCCCACAGGCACAGCAAGGAGAAAATAGTTAAATACGGATTTTTTCCACTTCTCATTTACCTGTTCGTTTATTATATAGCGCTCGGCCTGATATGGCTGGCAATACTCAAGGATTTGGCAATAAAGAAGTCGAGGATGAGATGGTAAGAAAGCTGGAAAAGAGCAGATATTGGATGGCTGCAGTTTTCACTGCGATGATATTCGCATTCGGGCTTAGCGTAGGAATGCTGGCTGAGCAGCAGAGGACAAAATATGTTACCGAGCAGTACCAGGAGCAGAGCAACGAGTATGAGAGCCTGCAGCTGCAGTATGCCTACCTGACATCGCTTTCAGCTGAAAGGGAGAACTGCCCGGCGCTTCAGTACTCGCTCAATATTTACATACAGCACCTTGAAGACACCAGGCTGAAGCTTGAGAATTACCATGAGTCATCATCTCAAATCAACAAGGCTGAGTTTGACACCCTAAAACGGCAGTACATTCTTGCAGAGATAAAAGCGTGGATGTTCACACAAAAAGTCCAGGAGTCATGCAACGAGACAGATATTGTGACCATCCTTAACTTTCATTCAAAGGACTGCGAAAGGTGCGATGATGAGGGAATGATTCTTTCATACTTCAAGGATATCTTCAAAGACAAGCTGATGATATTCTCAATTGACATGGACTACACCAATGAGCCCATGGTGACACTGCTGAAAAAGACGTACGAAGTGGAAAATTATCCCACGCTGATTATTGACAGCCAGAAAATTGCGGGATTCATCGGAACAGATGACCTCAAAAATGTGCTGTGCGCACACTACCAGAATGAGAGCTACTGCGAGCAGAAATAAGGGAAGGGAGAGCGCTCTTCCCATCCTGGCAATAATTTTCTTGGCGACAGCTGCACAGCTTTTCATACTGCGAGCTTCCCCCCCATTGTGGTGGGACCAGTCAGTGTATGCCGGGATGGGAAAATTCATATTCTCTGCCGGAACTAAAGGAATCTGGGAGCCGCTCAGGCCCCCTGTGCTGCCGCTGCTCATCGGATTTTTCTGGAAAATCGGGATTGACCCTGTGCTTGCCGGGAAAATCCTGTCAACGCTTTTCAACGCAGGGGTAATAGCCCTTGCCTACTTCATAGCAAAAAAGGCATTCAATTACAGGACTGCTGTGATAGCATCATTCCTGACTGCATTCAGCCACCTCTTCCTCTTTTACAATCATATGGGGCTTTCAGAGATACCCTCTGCCTTCTTCGCACTTCTGGCAGTCCTGATGATTATTGAGAGAAAATATTTTTGGGCAGGGATGTTCTCTTCATTCTCGTTCCTTTCAAAATTTCCCGGAGGAATAATCTTTGGAAGCGCGGCAATCTTCATTGCATTTTTCCAGTCAGAAAAAATAAAAGAAAAGGCGAAAAGAATTCTGCTGCTTTCAACTGGATTTTTCATGCCTGTTGCGATTTTCCTGATTGCCAACATAATAATGTATGGAAATGCGCTGTTGCCTTTTGTTGAGGCGAATAGGGCGATAGCCAGCACTTTCCCAAAAAGCCCGTTCTGGTTCTACGCAAAGGAAATCATTGTCCAGGGGGTTGTATGCGCATTCGCGCTCATCTATGCGGCAATTGCCGTTTTCAGGAGGGAAAGGAACAGGCAGGCCGGGCTCTTGTGGATTGCGCTTGCGCTCTTCCTTGCATATTTCTCCTGGTCTGGATACAAGGAAATGCGGTTTGCAATGCTCTTCATGCCCATTGTTTACATCTTTTCAGCAGCAGGAATTTTCGAGGCGTTCAGGAATTTTAGGAAAAGGGGTGCGCTGATGATAATTGCAGTTCTGCTGATATTCTCGATTCAGTCAGCATACCAGCTGGCGAGCTACCAGAGGCGTTGGGAGGGCGCATCTTATGATGCCGCAATGAACAAGTTTTATGCCTCTGTTCCAGGAAAATCTGGCGAAATATGGGTTTCGAGGCCCCAGTTCTCAGAATACACAGATGCCAGGCTGAACCTCATATACTATCCGACGTTTGAGGAGTCATCAATAACAATACTTGAAAGAATGAAAAACGCAAGCGCAGTGTTTATTGACACATGCGACCTTTCCTGCATAACAGAAGAGTGCAAAAAGAGAAATGCTGAAATGATATCTGGACTGGAAAGCTCATTCAACAAGAAAGAGGAAAACTTATCCTCGTGCAGGCTTCTTTCCTTTTCCAGGTAGCCTCTTTATAATATAACAGTCCACCTGCTGCTGCCCCTGGAAGAATGTCAGGTGCTCTGCAATCGAGAAACCATAGGATTCTGCAAATGACTTAAGGTCCTCGTAGTCCCTGCATGCGACGCAGATTGAGCCTCCGGTTTCCAGGAGGTAATCTGCCTGGTTGAAGAACTCCCTCATTATCTTTTTAGCGTTCTCAAACTTTCCGAAGGAGAGGTCTGAGACAATCAGGTCAATCTTCCCCCCGCCGAACCTGATATCCAGCCACTCAAGGTCGTTCCTGCTGAACAATATCTTCTTTTCAACTCCTGCAATCTTCGCGTTCTTTTTCGCATATGCAAGGTTTCTCATCTCCGGGTCTGAGGCGAATATCCTGAAATAGTCGCGCTTCTCAAGCTTTGAATCCGCGTCTTTGAAAACCTTGTCAAAATCGCCTTCTGGAAATCCAAACTTAAGGAATGCAAACGAGTCGCGCCTGAAAAAGTTGACAGGGAACCTCGAGAAGAAAAGTGCCGCCTCTATTGAGATTACCCCTGACCTGCAGAACGGGTTTAGTATGCTTATATCACCGGTCTTTGCCGACGCCTCAAATCCTGACCTGAAAATCGCGTATGCTATTGTTCCCTTGAATGCACCGGGATGGTTGAAAACCTTGTATTCGCGCTTGCTGAGGTCAAAGCCGGAAAGGTCCAAGCCCACGTGGCAGTCAGAGTCCCTTGCATATGCATATATAATATAAAGGGGGCTCTTGAAATCCACAAAAGCCCCTGTTTTAGCAATTATTACAGATGCAATTGCCCTTGCAAGGTCAACACTTGAGTATTCATGGGCCCCAATCCTTTCGCATTCTACAACAAATGGCTTTCCTTTCACGAAATCAAAGTTCAGCCCTGAAAGCGCATTTTTCACCGACTCTTCAGTTTCATCAAGCCTGAGAGAGATTGGAAACTTTGAGAAGAGAAGGGCGCACCTCTTTATTGACTGGGCAGAATAGCACAGCTCAACTGCAGATTTGTACTGCGTCTTAAATATTGATACAGAATCATCTGAAACTGCTTCAGAATTGGTTAATTCAAAAATCTCATTTTTGGAAATCTGCCCGAGACCCCTGTCAGAGACCGTGAAGAACATGGCTTCTGATGAGAGCGACTTTATTTCTGAAACAGGGTTATTTGCTTCCATGAAAATATTGATTTGATAATTGTTATATAAATATAATGAATCTGTGAATCATATTTTTAGCATTATTTTCATAAATGCTTTACAGAAAGCTTTATAAATGGGAGCGGGTTTCCCTTCACAACAAATGGTATTTAATTGACGTTAAATACAGTAACAAATTTAACTAAACGAGCCTGGAAGAAAGGGTCTTTCAGTACAATTTAGTGAAGATTTTCTGAAAAATCTTTTCTACGGGCTCAAATGCTGATTAAAATTTAATTTAAAAAAATAAAAAAACTGATAGAAAATGCCAACAAAAAGAAGCCCGCGCAAGGGTTCAATGCAGTTCTGGCCGAGGAAGAGGGCAGCAAGGCCCTATGCCAGAATAAGGAAATATTCTAATGTTAAAATGGAGTGCACCCTGCTGGGATTCGCAGGCTACAAGGCGGGAATGCTTCAGGCAGTTTTTTCAGACAATGCACCCACCTCAATGACAAAGGGCGAAGAAGTTGTAATGCCTGTGACGATAATTGAGTGTCCGCCCTTGCGGATTGCCGCAATCAGGTTTTATTCAATTTCAAACGGCAAGGAAAGGGTGGCCAATGAGGTGCTTGTCGCCACAAATGACAAGGACCTTGCCAGGAGGCTTTCGCTTCCAAAAGAGTCCTTCGAGAAAAAACTGGGCGAGCTCGGAAGCAAAATTTCAGAATTCTCAGATGTTCGCGCAATGGTTTACACAAAGCCAGGGCTTACAGGCATAGGAAAGAAGAAGCCTGAGGTCTTTGAGACCGGACTTTCAGGCACTGCCCAGGAAAAGCTTGACTACTTAAAGGCAAGGATTGGAAAGGACATCAGCGTCAGCGAGATACTCTCAGACGGGCAGAACGTTGACATACATGCTGTCACAAAGGGAAAAGGCATACAGGGTCCTGTCAAGAGGTTCGGCGTAGCAATAAGGGCTCACAAGTCAGAGGCCACAAAGAGGGGCCCAGGAAGCCTTAGTGATTGGTGCTCACAGGGCAAGATAATGTACAGGGTTGCGCATGCAGGGCAGATGGGATACCAGCTCAGGACAGAATACAACAAGCTCATACTGAAAGTTGGAAAAGAGCAGATAAGCCCTAAATGCGGATTCCCGCACTACGGAAAGCTCAGGAATCCATACGTGCTGATAAAGGGCTCTGTCGCCGGAAGCAGGAACAGGCTGGTCAGGCTCAACTTTCCGATAAGGGAAAAGAAAAAAACAGTTGAAGGCGCATACCAGCTCAAGAACCTGATTTTCAGCAGGAATGAATAAATTTTGTTAGAGGATCAAAATGCAATTAAATGTCTTAAACCTTGAAAAGAAGGAGATAAAAAAGGCAAAGCTCCCCTCCCAGTTTGAGGAGGAAGTCAGGTCTGACCTGATACAAAGGGCAGTCCTCGCCATTGAAAGAATAAGAAGGCATGCATACGGCGCAAAGAAGGATGCAGGAATGAGGCCCTCTGCAAAGCTTTCCAGAAGGAGAAGGAACTACAAGGGAAGCTACGGGAAGGGAATCTCAAGGGTGCCCAGGAAAACACTCAGCCACAGGGGCTCAAGCTTCTCCTGGGTGGGGGCAGTTGCCCCTGGAACAGTGGGAGGAAGAAGGGCGCACCCGCCGAAGAGCGAAAGAATCTGGGAGCAGAAGATAAACACAAAAGAGAGAAAGAAGGCAATAAGGAGCGCGCTCTCGGCAACAGTAATGCCCGATATTGTCAGGGCAAGGGGGCACATAATCCCGAAGGAATACCCGTTCATAATCTCAAATGAAATAGAGGATGCCAAAAAGGCAAAGGACGTGCTGGCAGCACTAAAAAATCTGGGCTTTTCCGACGAGCTCAAAAAGGACAGCAAAGTAACAATAAGGGCCGGAAAGGGAAAGTCGAGGGGAAGAAGATACATTACAAAAAGAGGAATGCTGATTGTGGTCTCAAAGGAGTGCGGCCTGATTTCAGCTGCAAAGAACCTGCCCCTTGAGGTGAAAAAGGTCACTGAGATAAACGCAGACGACCTCGCGCCGGGAGCAGTTGCCGGAAGGCTCACGCTCTTTACAGAAAGCGCAATAGATGCTATTGAAAAGCTGAATCTTTTCATGCCATCATAAAAATTCGCGATTAAAAGCGAATTTTTAGTACAAAGAAATCTCTTGGAGATTTCTTGTCCAAGAAATGCGTAGCATTTCTTTGGATACAAAAAGGCGCTGTATCTCGCAACTAAAGAAATGAGTTTTAGCGCCTTTTTTGTATAAAAAAGGGAAACAACATGGAAACATCAAAAGTCATAAAATATCCGGTCTCGAATGAAAAGACCATAAAGATGATGGAATCAGAGAACAAGCTCATTTTTGTGGTAGACAGGGCTGCAAGGAAGGCAGATGTCAAGAAAGCGGTTGAGGAAGCATTCAAAGTGAAGGTTATAGACGTGAACTTCCTGAATGACATGAAGGGTAACAAGAAGGCCTATGTCAGGCTCAGCGGGGATACGCCTGCAATTGATATTGCAACTCAGTTGGGAATGATGTGAATGGGAAAGAACCTTATCAGCCAGAAACGAGGAAAGGGCTCAGGAAGATACAAAGCGCCAAGCTTCAGGTATGCGGGAAGATGCTGCTACAAAAACAGGGGGCCGACAAGCTACTTAATACTTGATATAATCCACAGCCAGGGGCACTATGCGCCGCTGATAAATGCCAGATATGCCGACGGCACTGAAACGCTGCTTCCAGCTCCCGAGGGAGTCAGGAAGGGAGACATACTTTTTGTAGGAGGAACAGAGCTGAAGAACGGAAACATCATGCTGCTGAAGGATTTACCTGCTGGAACAGAGATATTCAATATAGAGATGGCCCCTGGAGACGGCGGAAAGCTGGTCAGGACAGCAGGCGGGGCTGCAAGGGTTCTCGGAAAGCTCGGCAGCAAGGTTACGATACAGCTGCCCTCAAAGAGAGAAAAGGTTCTCGATGAGAAGTGCATGGCAACAGTGGGAATTGTTGCAGGGGCTGGAAAGAATTCAAAGCCATTCCTTAAAGCAGGAATAAGGCATTTCAAAATGTTCGCAAAGAACAAGAGATACCCAAGGATACATGGCATCTCAATGAATGCTGTGCAGCACCCCTTCGGAGGCTCAAGCTCGCACCACAAGGGCATACCTACAATTGCACCCAAGAATGCTCCGCCCGGAAGGAAGGTCGGAAAGATAAGGCCCTCAAGGACGGGATGGAAGAGAAAGTAAATTTTACAATAACAAAAAAAATCAAGGTAACGGAAAAATGGTCAAGAAAGAATTTACCTACAGGGGAAAGACATTGAACGAACTCAAGAATATGAGCCTTGAAGAGCTGATGATTCTCCTTCCTGCGAGGGAGAGGAGAAAGATAAGGAAGGGCTTCACTGAGCAGGAGAAGAAGTTCCTTAATAAGATTTCCAAGGGAAAGATGAGGATAAAAACCCAGTGCAGGGACATGATAATCCTCCCTGGCATGGTGGGGCTCACAATCGGAATCCATAATGGGAAGCAGTTCGTAGATACGCTGATAGTGCCCGAGATGATAGGGCACAGGCTTGGCGAGCTGTCCATGACAAGGAAGAGGGTCATGCACCACGCGCCGGGAATCGGTGCCACAAAGTCAAGCGCAGCCCTCTCAGTGAGATAAAGAGGAATATAAGATGAACTACTCATTCAAGCTATATAACAAGGAGCACATGGCAAGGACATATGGCGCCTCGCTGAAGATATCCACAAAATATGCTGTGGAAGTCGCAAGAATGATACGGGGAAAGAGCCTCGCCAGGGCAAAGGCGATGCTCTCGGCAGTCATCTCAAAGGAAAAGGCAGTGCCATTCAAGAGAAGGCACGGAGACATGGCGCACCAAAAAGAAATTGGTGTGGGAAGGTTTCCGGTGAAGTGCAGCAGGGAAATCCTTTCACTGCTTGAGGGCGCAGAGAAGAACGCCCAGTTCCTCGGGCTTGACACATCCAGCCTCATAGTGAAGAGCATTGTCGCAAGCAAGGCGGCAGCGGTCCACAGGTATGGAAGGAAAAGGGGAAGGACCGGCAAAAGCACTCATGTTGAAATTGTCTTAGAAGAGACCAAGAAGCCAGAAAACAAGAAGGAAAAAAAGCCCGAGAAGAAGTAACAAAAATCGCCTGCTCGGAGCTTTAGAGCCCTTGCTTTATCGGCGATTTTTGAACATGAAAATCAAAGATTTTCAGTTCAAGAAATCATTTGATTTCTTTGAACTTCAAAAAGCTTTCGGCTTATTTGAAGTGAATAATTTTTAGAGGGAAAAATAATGATTGAAAAAAATTTTGTGGCCCAGAACGTAAAGGAATTCGAGATAGAGGAATTCGTGGAGAAAAACCTCACAAGGGCCGGCATCAGCGGGATAAAGGTCCAGAGGACCCCGCTAGGGGAAAAAATTGTCATATTCACATCAAGGCCCGGGCTCGTGGTGGGAAGGAACGGTGAAAGCATAAGAAAGCTGACAAAGAGCCTCAAGAAAAAGTTCCAACTTGAGAATCCCCAGATAGAAATAAGCGAAGTCCCCGATGTCAATCTTGACCCGAGGATTGTGGCGGAAAGGATTGCCACCTCTCTTGAAAGATTCGGAGTGAACAGGTTCAAGGGCATCATGCACAAGGCAATGGAGGACGTAATGGGTGCTGGAGCAATGGGAATAGAAATTGTGGTCTCTGGAAAAATTCCGGGCAGCAGAGCAAAATCGTGGAGAGTATACGACGGATACCTGAAAAAGTGCGGAAACATCGCGCTGGAAGAGGTAAAGAAGGCCAAGAACAGCGCCGAGCTGAAGACAGGCACTGTTGGAATAAAGGTGAGCATAATGCCCCCCGGCGTGGTGCTTCCTGACAACATGAAGGTCATCGAGGAGATAAAGGAGCAGACATCCTCTAAGGAGCCGGCTTCAGAAGAAATGAAGGTTGCTGAAAAGCCGGAAGAGAAGAATGATGAAAAAAAGAAGAGTGCTCCCAAAAAATCCTTCAAGAAAAAGAAGGGCTCCGAAGAGAAAAGGGAGTGAAGAGGCAATCATCAATCATGATTAACTAAAAAATGGCGCTCAAAACAAAGGATATCAGGGAAATGGGAAAGGAAGAGCTTTTATCAAAGATTGTTGAGCTCAGAAAGGAGCTTGTAAAGCTCAATGCGCAGGTCCATACCGGGACTGTGCCGAAAAACGCCGGGCAGCTCAAGCTCATCAAGAAGACAATAGCAAAGATACTCACTATAATGAATGAAAAGAAGAAAGGCAAGGAGGAAAGCAAAAAAGAATGAATATTTGCCCAAAATGCGGTCTGCCTAAAGAGCTCTGCGTCTGCGAGACAATAGCAAAGGAGACGCAGAGGATAAAGGTATACCTTGAGAACAAAAAGTTCGGAAAGAATTACACCATTATAAGCGGCATAGATAACAAGGAGATTGACACCAAAAAACTTATGAAGACGCTCAAGTCGGAACTCGCCTGCGGCGGAACTGACAAAGAGGGCAGGATTGAGCTTCAGGGCGACCACAGGCACAAGGTCAAAGAAGTGCTGATAAGGTTCGGCTTCCCGCAAAACATGATAGAGGTTAAGTGATGGATGCAATGCGCGCCGAGCTCATCGGCAGGCAGGCAAAAGTCATTGATGCCAAAAACAAGTCGCTGATAGGCATCTCGGGAAAAATATCCGATGAAACCAAAAATATGCTCTTCATAAAGAATGCTAATAATGTAAAATCGCTGATAAAGGGCGAATGCACGCTGTCTGTGGAAATTGACGGCAAGGAATTCATCATTAATGGAATAAAAATAGCAAAGCGGCCCGAGGACAGGGTCGGAATGAAAATCCAGGAATGAAGAAGTGAATGGTTATGGAAAAGAAAAACAAGAACATCGGGCTTGGCGTCAGGGCGCCTGAAAAGACATGCAAGGATAGGAACTGCCCGTTCCACGGGACAATAAAGACCCACGGCAGGATATTCACTGGAATCGTAATAAGCAGCAAGGCGCAGAAGACCGTAACTGTAAAGATAAAGAGGCTAAAATACTTCAACAAGTATGAGAGGTATGGGAAGAAGAGGACCATAATCCACGCCCATAATCCTGAATGCATTGACGCCAAGAAGGGCGATGTCGTGAAGATCATGGAGACGAGGCCCATCAGCAAGATAAAGAACTTCGTAGTCATAGAAAGGGTCGGCCACCAGGAAGTGAAAGAGGAAAGCTACGAAGCGGTCGAGAAGGAGATGAAGGCTGAAAAAGAGCCGGCAAAGGAAGAAAAGGGCAGGTAAAAATGCAGGCGGTAAAAGCACGATTGACAAGGTCACTGAACTTTATGTCGCATGTTCCGGTCTGCGACAACTCCGGGGCAAAAATTATCCACATAATAAGCGTGATTGGCGCAAAGACAGTTGCTGGAAGGCTATCTGAAGCAGCCATAGGAGACCTTGTGCTTGCATCAATCAAAAAAGGAAAGCCGGAAATGAGAAAGCAGGTTGTATACGCGATAATTGTAAGGCAGAAAAGGCCCTTCAGAAGGGCGAACGGCGAGCGCATACAATTTGAGGACAACGCTGCAGTTGTGCTGAAGGACGAGAAGGGAAACCCCAAGGGGACAATCTTCAAGGGCGCAATTGCAAAGGAGGTCTGCGAGAGATGGCCCTCAGTCGCAAAGATAGCCAGCATAATCGTTTGATAATAATAAAGAAAAGGAATGGCAAATGAAAACATTTTCATCTAAATGGAAAGGAAGCAGGCAGCCGAGGAAGCAGAGGAAATACCTGCACAATGCTCCTCTCAGCATAAAGAGAAGGATGGTATCAGCCCACCTTTCAGCCGAGCTTCGCAAGAGGTATGGCAAAAGGAATATTGCAATAAGAAAGGGCGACAAGGTCAAGGTAATGCGCGGAAGCATCAGGGGCAAGACCGGCACAATAGAATCCATTGACCTGAGAAAAATGAGCGTCCACGTTTCAGGCACGGACTTTACAAAGAGGGATGGAACAAAGGCAAGGGTTTCAATGGACGCCTCAAACCTTGTTGTAACCGAGCTGAACCTCAATGACAAGAAAAGAAAAGTAACAAAAAATTTGTAGACAAATTTTTGGAACAAGAAATTGCGCATTAAACGCAATTTCTTTGTAACAGAGGGAAAGAAAAAATGAGCAAACACCTCAAAAGAATCACAATGCCCACTACCTGGCCCATGCAGAGGAAGGGCTCGAAGTTCGTAACAAAGCCCAATCCGGGGCCGCACTCCCTCAAATATGGATTATCGCTGGGCTCATTGCTGAAGGAAATCCTGGGATACGCTGAGAATTCGGTTGAGATAAAGCACATCCTTAACCAGGGGCTGGTAACTGTCGACGGAAAGAAAAGGGCAGACCCAAAGTTCCCTGTCGGGCTTATGGATGTGATAAAGAATGAGAAAACCGGTGAGGGATACAGGGTGCTGCTCAACACAAAGGCAAAGCTCTGCCTTGTCCCGATACCAAAGGATGAGTTTTCAGTGAAGCCGTGCAAGATAGCCAGGAAGACAATGATTTCAGGCAAGAAGCTGCAGGTTACGCTCCATGACGGAAGGAACCTGCTCGCAGACAGCGCGGAATACAAAGTGGGCGACACAATAATAATTCACCTTCCCGACGGCGAACCGAAGGGGCACTTCAGGCTCGGCAGGGGCGCGTTCGCAATAATCATCAATGGAAAGCATACCGGCGAGTACGGCGTGATAGAAGAAATCATCGGAAAGGAATCAATAGAGAAGACCAGAATAATGCTAAAGACAAAGGACGGGGAGTTTGAGACCCTTACAGAATACGCATTCGTCATAGGCGAGGGAAAGCCCGCCATCACAATGAAGGAGAACTGAACTTATAGCAATTCAAATCAATCAAAGTGGAAGAAATGAAACAGGAAAATGCCATGAGAAATATAGGAGTCGAGAAGGTTACCCTTAACATAGGGGCGGGGAAAAATCCGGAGCGCCTGGACAAGGGAGTCAAGCTCATAGCAGCCATAACAGGCAGGAAGCCGATAAAGACAATAACCAACAAAAGGATTCCCGCATGGGGGCTCAGGCCCGGGCTGCCGATAGGGTGCAAGGTCACGCTCAGGAATAAGGATGCTGATGAGATACTGAAGAGGCTGCTGGAAGGTGCCGAAAGGAATCTCAAGAACAGCCAGTTCGACAATGAGGGCAACATCTCATTCGGCATACCGGAATACATCAATGTGCCGGGAGCCAAGTACGACCCTGAAATAGGCATGATGGGCTTTCAGGTCTGCATAACCCTTGAGAGAAAGGGATTTAGGATAAAGAGGAGAAAGCTCATCAGGAAGAAGGTTGCAAAGAATCACAAGATAACAAAGGCAGAGGCCATAGATTTCATGAAAGAGAGGTATAAGATAGCGGTCGAATGATTCCGGAGGAATAATAATGACAGTCTCTTATTATAAAAAAATATTGAAGCAGCTCAGGGCGAAGCCGGTTAAGAAGGCAAGGTTCCTTAAGATGAGCGCTCCAAAAAAGAGGGCCCACGGAATGGCCACTGCAAGGTGCGAGAGGTGCGGAAGGACAGGAGGGCACATAAGCAAGTACGGGCTTAACCTGTGCAGGCACTGCTTCAGGGAAATAGCGACAAAGATAGGCTTCAAGAAATTTGACTAAGGTGGAAAAAAATGCTGAATGATACTGTAGCCAACCTGCTGGACAAGATGTACAGCTTCGAAAAGGCAGGGAAGAAAAAGTGCACGGTCAGGCCCTTCTCAAAGGTAGGAAAGAGGGTGCTTGAGATACTCCATGAAAACCTCTACATCGGCGACTTTGAGGAAGGAGAGGATGAGAGGGGCAGGTATGTGACAGTGAACTTAATAGGCAGCATAAATGAGTGCAGGGCGATAAAGCCCAGGTTCGCAGTATCAATGGAGACATATGACAAGTTTGAGAAGAGATTCCTGCCTGCAAGCGACTTCGGAATACTCATCATATCCACAAACAGGGGCATAAAGAGCCATAGCACTGCGAAAAAGGAAAAGCTCGGCGGAAAGCTGATTGCATACTGCTACTAAGTACTGCTATTAATTAAATCATAAAGAGAGAGCATGATGGCAAAAAAAGCAAATGAAAAAGAGGCCTCAAAGAAGGGCACAAGGGAGCTGCTGGAGGAAAAAATAGAGATACCTCCTGGAATAGAGGCAAATCTGGAAAACGGGATTATCACATTCAGGGGGCCCAAGGGCGAGTCGAGCAAGAACTTCTTTGACTCGAAGATTCCTGTGAAGAAGGAGGGGAATTCAATAGTCATAAGGGCGTCAAGGAGCACAAAGAGGGACAAGACAAAGGTTTACACCTTCCTGGCCCACTTAAAAAATATGATAAGGGGAGTCCAGGAGGGATATGTCTACAGGTTGAAGGTGTGCTCAAGCCATTTCCCCATAAAGGCCACTGTATCAGGGAATGATTTTTCAGTCAAGAATTTCCTCGGAGAGAGGAAGGCAAGGACTATGAAGATACCTGCCGGAGTGAAAGTGACTGTCGACGCAAGCACGATAACAGTTGAAGGGGCGGACAAGGAAATCACAAGCCAGACTGCTGCAAGGATGGAACAGATATGCATCATAAAGAACAGGGACAGGAGAATATTCCAGGACGGCATCTACATAACAGAAAAGGCAGGGGAGAGCCTCCTCGAATAGAACTAAAATCAGGCATCAAGCTGACAAAAAATGAAATCAGAAAAAAAGGAAAGCAATGGAAAGAAGGAATCCCACCTCAAGCTCAGGGAAAGCCAGAAAAGGAAGAGGCCGAGCTTCATAAGGCAGTGCGCCGGCAAGAGAAGAAGGGTAAGCCATGTATGGAGATACCCGACCGGCATACACTCAAAGCTCAGGCACCAGATGGCGGGGCACATACCAATTGTCACAACTGGCTGGAGAACCCCAAAGGATGTAAGGGGAACGCACAACTCAGGGCTTGAAATGATAATGGTTGCCACTTTGAGCCAGCTTGAGAAAATCAAGAAGGAAACACAGGGCATAATCATCTCATCATCAACCGGCACAAAGAAGAGGCTGAGCATAATAGAAGAGGCAAAAAAGAGGGGAATCTCAGTCCTCAACCTCGACGCTGAAAAATACGCTGAGAAGGCAAGAAAGGAGCTCGAGGCAAGGGTTTCCAAGAACAAGAAAGCAGTTGAGGAAAGGAGAGAAAAGACAAAGAAGAGAGAAAAGCAGGAAGCCCCTAAAGAGGAGAAGAAGGAGGAAATCTCCCCTGAAGAGAAGAAAAAGGAAGAGATAAAGGAGATGGAAAAGGTCCTGACCTCAAAAGAGTAAAACCGATTTTAAAACGTGGTCCAAATGAATTTGAAAGTTCAAAAAAGAATCGCAGCAAACATCCTCAAATGCTCGCCTAAGAGGGTGCATTTTGACACTGAGCGCCTCGATGAGATAAAGGAGGCAATAACAAAGCAGGACCTCAGAGCGCTTATCTCGTCCGGAGCAATCGTAAAGAAAAGCAAGAGCGGCGTCTCCAGGGGAAGGGCAAGGAAAATTCTCATCCAAAAAAGGAAGGGAAGGCAGAGGAACGCCGGCTCCATAAAGGGGAAGATTGGGGCAAGGCTGCCGCAGAAAAAATCCTGGATGAACAAGGTAAGACTGCAAAGGAAGTTCCTGAAGGAACTGAAGGAGAAGGGCATAATAGACAAGAAGGCATTCAGGACGCTCTACCTGAAATCAAAGGGCGGAATGTTCAGAAGCAAGAGGCACCTAAAACTCTACATAGACGAGCAGGGGCTGGCACTGAAGGAGAATAATGCTCAATAAATGATTGCGTGATTGACATGAAGAAGAATAGGATAAAAACTGTTGTATACAGAAGGAAAAGGGAAGGAAAAACAAACTATCCCAAAAGAATAAGGCTGCTCTCCTCAAGAAAGCCAAGGCTTGTTGTCAGGAAGAGCCTGAAGAACATGCACATCCAGCTCATCAGCTACACAGAAAAGGGCGATAAAGTCATTGCCTCAGCCGACTCAAGGGAGCTTATAAAATATGGATGGAACCTGAACAGGGGAAACCTTCCTGCAGCGTACCTGACTGGGCTCCTGATAGGGAAGAAGGCAAAGGGAAAAGCAGAGGAAGCCATCCTGGACATCGGGCTTCAGGAATCAATAGGCGGCTCAAAGCTGTATGCGGCTCTTAAGGGTGCAGTTGATGCGGGCATGAAGATTCCGCACTCAAACGACATATTTCCTGACGAGAAGAGGATACGGGGAGAAGACATAACCGCATATGCGCTAAAGCTCAAGAAGGAAGAGCCTGACAGGTTCAAGAGGTTCTTTGCTAACTATGAGAAGAATGCCCCCACGCTGAAAGTGGAAGATGTCTTTGAAAAAGTCAGGGAGAACATACTGGGAGACAAAGCCAAGGCAGGGGCAATAAAGAGGGCTGCCAAGAATTAAGCTATTAACGCTCAGGAGATAATGAAAATGGCTGAAGAAGCAAAAAAATCCGGCAGAAGGAAGAGGGAGGGCGGCAAAGCCCAAAAAAAGGAGGAGCCCAAGGCAGAAGTTTTAGAAAACAAAACTTTGGAGAGCACTGAAGAGGCAGTCATAGTTCCTATCAAAGAGGAGTCAACAGAGGTAAAATCTGGCTTTTACAAGGAGGCCTGGAATCCGAAGACAACGCTTGGAAAGAGGGTCAAGAGCGGCGAGATTACAGACATCGACTACATACTTGACAACGGCATGAAGATACTCGAGCCTGAGATAGTGGATGCGCTGCTTCCCAACATGCAGTCAGAGCTGCTCATGATAGGGCAGGCAAAGGGCAAGTTTGGCGGCGGGCAGAGAAGGGTGTTCAAGCAGACCCAGAAGAAAACGCCTGAGGGAAACAAGCCCCATTTCGCAACATTCGCAGTCATTGGAAATGGCGACGGATATGTCGGCGTCGGCTACGGAAAGGCAAAAGAGACAGTGCCTGCAAGAGAAAAAGCGCTGAGGAATGCAAAGCTCGCGATAATCAAGATAAGAAGGGGCTGCGGCTCCTGGGAATGCGGATGCGGAGGGCACCACAGCATTCCATTTGCAGTGGAGGGAAGGTGCGGCTCTGTCAGGATAAAGCTGATACCTGCTCCAAAGGGAAAGGGACTTTGCATAACAGGGGAGTGCCAGAAGATACTCAAGCTCGCGGGAATAAACGACATCTGGTCAAAATCACTGGGTCAGACAAGAAGCACGATAAACCTTGTAAAGGCCCTCATGGCTGCGCTCCAGAAAATGAATGATATGAAGACAGCCGGAAGCAGTTCAAAGGCGGGTTTTATCGAGGGAAAGGCAAAGGCAGCGCCGAATGATGCGCCCCTGGAAAAATAAGGTGAAAAGGCAAAAATGGCAAAAATTGCAGTTATAAAGATTCGCGGGACAGTCAGCGCAAGGGGCGACGCAATAGACACTCTGAGAATGCTGAACCTGAAAAGGAAAAACGTCATGGTTCTGCTTGAAAAGAATGATGAAGCGCTGGGCATGCTCGCTATGGTGAAGGACTATGTCGCATACGGCGACATAGACGAGTCCTTTGAAAAGATGCTCAAGGAGAAAAGACCCATTGAATATGAGAAGGGGTTCTTCAGGCTGCACCCCCCTAAGGGCGGCTTTGAGAGCAAGGGCATAAAGAAGCCATACAGCATAGGCGGGGCCCTCGGCTACAGGAAATCCGAGATTGCTGCGCTCATAAAAAAAATGATGTAATGGTGAACTCATAATGACGACAAACAGGAGAAAGAAGAACTCGAGGATGCGCGGCTCCGGCTCGCAGGGCTGGGGATCCAAAAAGAGCCACAGGGGCTCTGGAAGAAAAGGGGGGGCAGGGTATTCTGGAACAGGAAAAAGAGCTGACCAGATGAAGCCCTCAATCTGGAAGGACCTCGACTTCTTCGGAAAGCATGGCTTTTTCCCGCATGGCTCGCCAAAAACTCTTCCTCCAGTGAACATCAAATATATAGAGGAGCGCCTTGAGCAGCTTGTTGCTGATAAGAAGGCGGAGAAAATAGGCGACAAGTACAACATAAATCTCACAAAGCTCGGGTTCGGAAAGCTCCTTTCGCAGGGAAATCCCACCCACAAGCTTGTTATAACATGCACACAGGCAAGCGGGGATGCCTCAGAAAAGATAAAGAGGGCAGGCGGGGAGATACTAATGCCCGGCGCATCACTTGCAAAGATGCTGAAGGCAGGACAGCAGCATCCACAGCAGAAGAAGGAAAAAAAGGAAGAGGGGGCAGAGCAGGAAGAACCTGAAAAAGAATCTGAGGATTCTGAAGAATAGAAGGGCAATAAAAAGATTTTGAGCAAAAATGGCTGAAAAAAAACTGCCGGCAATATTCAGTTACTTTCCAGAAGTAAGCGTACCGACGCAAAAGGTAGTGCCGTTCAAGGAAAAACTCAAGTGGACCCTCATAATTCTTGTGGCATTTTTTGTTCTCGGGCTGATACCGCTTTTCGGGCTCGGGCAGAATGCCCTCCAGCAGTTTGAATACCTTTCAATAATACTCGGGGCGGAATTCGGCTCCATGATAAGCCTTGGAATAGGGCCAATCATCACTGCATCAATAATCCTGCAGCTTGTGGTGGGGGCAGGGCTCCTGAAAATTGACATAAACACGCCTGACGGAAGGAAATACTATGAGGGACTGCAGAAAATTCTATCACTGGCGTTCATAATACTTGAGGCAATGCTTTATGTGTATACTGGAGGGCTTGCGCCCAACGCAGGCATTCCAAATTTCGGCATCATGAGGCTGGTGCTGGTTTTCCAGCTGTTCCTCGGCGGGCTTCTGATAATGTTCATGGACGAGGTCACAACAAAATGGGGCTTCGGCTCAGGAATATCGCTGTTCATCGCAGCAGGCGTCTCAAAGAGCTTATTCATTTCAGCTTTATCCCCGATGAAAAGCCCGGCAAACCCGAGCGTCTTTATAGGAAGAATCCCAATGTTATTCAAGAGCCTCATAGAAGGGGACGTGCAGACCGCAGTGCTGATGTTCCTTGCGGTCTTCTTCACAGTTGCTATTTTCGTGCTTGCTGTCTATGTCCAGGCCATGAAAGTTGAGATTCCCCTCTCATTCGGAAGGGTAAGGGGGTATGGAATAAGATGGCCCCTGAATTTCATATACACAAGCAACATCCCTGTGATACTTGTGGCAGCGCTTATGGCGAATGTCCAGCTTTTTGCGCGACTATTCCAGAACTGGGGAAGGCCCATCCTGGGCACTTTTGTCGGGAACACTCCATCCACGGGAATTGTGGCATGGATGAATGCGCCCAACATCGTTCAAAAGCTGGTTACAGGAAGCATGACAGGGCTTGACTGGGCTCACGCGCTGGTGTATATGCTCTTCATGATTGTGGGCGCAGTGATATTCTCAATATTCTGGGTGCAGACATCAGGCATGGACTCGCACAGCCAGGCAAAGCAGATAATGGCGTCCGGGCTTCAGGTGCCCGGATTCAGGAGGGATGAGCGCGTGCTTGAGAGAATACTCGACAGGTACATCTTCCCGCTGACAATAATGGGCGCAATAGCAGTGGGTTTCCTTGCCGCGCTTGCAGATGTCTCGGGAGCGCTTTCAAGAGGAACTGGAATACTCCTTGCAGTGATGATTATCTACCAGTTCTACGAGAAGATTGCAAAGGAGCATGCAATGGATATGAATCCGCTTATAAAAAAATTCATAAAGACATGATTTTCAGAGATTAAACAGGCAAAAAAATTGTGAGGTATGCAAATGAGCTCAATATTTGACCCGGTATTTGTCCCCCTGATAAGAATAAGCCCTCTTCTTGCAGTCGTAGTGCTCTCTCTCTTAATAACATTCATCATGACCATCATCTACAAGTACATGACCAACCAGAAAAGAATGAAGGAGATGAAGGACAAGCTAAACGGCTTTCAGAAGGAGATAAAGGCGGCAGGCAAGGACCAGAAGAGGATGATGGAAATCAACAAGGAAATGATGATGATAAATGCAGAATATATGAAGCACTCCCTCAAGCCGATGATAGTCAGCTGGATACCTGTGCTGCTGATATTTGCATGGATGTCTGCAAACCTCGCATACTACCCAATACATCCCGGGGAAGCATTCAATGCCACGCTGAAATTCGCCCCTGGCGTCTCCGGAAACGTCACAATAAGCTCATTTCCCCAGCTCAGCATAGAGGGCAGCACAACAAAGCCAGTGGAGAACAGCATTGCCTACTGGGCCCTGAGCGGGAACGAGGGGAGCTACACCCTGAGCTTCTCATTCCAGAACAGGAGCTATGAGAAGAAAGTGAAGATATCAAGCGGCACGGGCTATGAGAATCCCGTGACAAAGCTGGCGGGGAACATCACCTCAATAGAGATTAGCAACAGGGCGATGAAGGTTGTGAAAATAGGCAATTTCAGCATGGGATGGTTCTGGTCATACTTCATCCTCGCGCTGCTGTTCAACACCATACTCAGAAAGATAATGAGGGTATACTGAATTTAACATTCATCCGCAATCTTTTTAAAGTGGAGATAAAAAAACAGGGTATAAGGAGTTCAAAATGACAGAGCCAAGATTCAGAGCAAGGACGTTCCGAAGGGTTTTTGTAAAGACGCCCGGCGGAAGGAATGTTATTCACTATGAGAAAAGGAAAAAAAGTGCAGGCAAATGCGCGATATGCGGAAAACCATTGAACAGGGCAAAAATGCTTCCCTCAACAAAGAAGAAACTTTCAAAGAGCGAAAAGAGGCCGGAGAGGCCGTATCCAAACCTCTGCCCATCATGCATGAGAGAGGAAATAAAGAGAAAGGCAAGGGCGCAGAGCCAGTAAATATTTCATGATTTCACGCTAAATAATTCAGGAAATATCTCTTCCAATCAAAAGGGAAAGGCTCCTGGCGACAGGTTCCTTGATGAGATTGGAGCGAGGTTGGAAGGGCTATTTCTGAGGATAACAATTTGTTTGAAGGTGGAAAAAATGATTGAAATAGGACAGGTTTGCATAAAGATAGCAGGAAGGGACGCAGGAAAGCTCTGCGCAGTGATTGACACAATAGATGACAGGTATGTTGTAATCGAGGGCGCGACAAGAAGGAAGAAGTGCAATGTAAGGCACCTTGAGCCAATGATAAAAAAGCTTGAGATAAAGAAGAACGCCAGCCATGATGAAGTAATTGCAGAGATGAAAAAAGCCGGCTATGAGATAAAAGAGCCAGAGCACAAGAAGGAGAAGAAGGAAAAGAAGGAGAAGCCGCAGAAGGCAAAGCATGTGCAAAGGGCAAAGACAGAAAAAAAGGCAGAGAAGAAGAAAGAGCAGAAGAAGGCGGCTCCAAAGAAAGAGAAGAAGGAAGAAAAAAAGGAATAAATCTTTTTTTATTTATTCTTATTTTTACTTCTAATAAAAATTTAATAAGGAGAATCAGCCCTGCTTCTGGGCGATTGCCCTTATTGCGTCAATGTCCAGCTCCATGCAGCAGACCGGCGTCTCGAGCTGCCAGTTTGAGAGCACTGCGGGGCTGAGCTCGCCAATGTATCCTGCTTTCTTGCCATTTATGAGAACAGATGCAGCCCTGCCTGGGATGAAAGAGGGATGGTCTGACTCCGCCATGGAATACTTTACCCTCAGCGCTGACATTATTACATCCAGAACCTGCTTTATCTTTGTAAAGTCAGATGCCTTATCGGCAATTGCAACAGCAATGGATTTCCTCTCAAGAATCTTGGTTTCTTCTCCTGCATCTGGAAGGAATATTGTTCCAATCTCAAATATCCTGTGGGGGAACTCCCTTGTCTTGTTCTCTGCGAGTATCTTTATCTGCAACGGGAGAAGCCATGGCCTTAGGATATAATATTCCGAGGAAACTGAATTTGCAATCTCCACATAGGAAATCTTATGGTTCATCTTTGTCTTGATGTCGCTGTAGCTGGCAAGGTGGAATGTGCTGGTCTCAAGGAAGCCGAGCCCCGCCATTATCTCCGAAACGTGCCTGTAGAAGACCTCGCTCTTGCTCTCCTCGCCGATTGTTGAGATTGTCGGAAGAACCGGCTCGAAGTTTTCGTAGCCGTATGCAATTGCAATATCCTCTACAACATCAATAGGGTGTATCATGTCAACCCTGTATGCAGGTATTATCGCGTTCTTTCCGTTGTAGCCAAGCCCCATCTTTGCAAGAAGCCGCTTTAATGCAGATTTCTTGAGCGAAAGCCCCAGGAGACTGTTGACATAATTCAGCTTTACAGGAATTTTTGAGGGGGCAAGGTTTGGAGTAAGCTGATTTCCTGTCCTGACAGAATATATTTTCCCGCCCATGTCAGCAAGGGTTGTCACGATAATTGTAAGCGCCTGTCCGACTGCAAGCTCATCTGTGCCTGTAACATCCACAAATATGTTTCTCGTTTTTTCTGTGACTGCAGTGAGCTCGCCGTTTATCACCGGAGGAAAGCTCATCACATTTTCATCTGCATCAACCAGCAGGGGATAGTTCTTTGCCTCCTCAAGTATCCAGGCATACTGCTGCCCTTTCTGGCTCTTCTTCAGAATCTGCTCAAGAGTCAGCCTTCTCCTGTCGCCGAGGGGAACAAATGAGCATGAATCAGGCGGGACTGCCTTGTATAAGAGGGGAAACTTCATCTTGTCAAAGTCATGCACGCCTATGGCAACCCTTTTTCTTTTTCTTCCGTGGGTCTGGTGGAGCTTCTCCTGAACCTGCATAAGGCTCTTTATCGCCTCATCTTTCAGATTAACATTTTTCACTAAGCCGCACTTGATGAATGGCCTTACCTTTTTCACCGACGGGTCTATCTTTACCTTGAGCCCGCTTTTTTTTATGGAATAAGATGGGGGGTTTCTTCTGATTCCCATGAAGCATGAAAGCCCTCTTGCAAATCCCTCGACAGAGAGCATGTCAGGCCTGTTCGGGAAGAGCTCAATCACAAGCTCATCCTTGGTTTCTCCCTCAAGCGCTGTTCCCATCATTGATATTCTGTCGAGAAGAACGCTCTCCGGAATTTTCTTCCCGAGAAGCTTGAAAAGGTATTTTTTTTTGATGTTTATTGTAGGCATTTTGTCCTCATTTGAGCCAGGCGCGCACCTCGCGCAGCTCCTTAAGGTCGTTGCTGTGCAGCTTCCTCAGGTCATTGAGCCCATAATACTGCGAGATTATCCTTGAAAGCCCGAGCCCCCATGCCAGCACAGGAATGTCCCTGCCAAGAAGAGGCTTTACAACCTCTGGCCTGAAGATGCCTGCGCCTCCTAATTCCATCCACTTGCCGTGCTCCTTGTCATAGACATCTATCTCAGCGCTCATCTCAGTATATGGAAAATAGCCAGGCCTTATCTTAACCTTGTCATAGCCCATTTTCCTGTAAAACAATTTAAGGTATCCTATGAGGTTCTTGAAATTGGCATTCGGATCCACAATAATCCCTTCCACCTGGTAGAACTCAAAAAGGTGGCTCCAGTCCTGGGTCTCGTTCCTGAAGCACCTGCCCACTGCGAAAAACTTTGCAGGAAGGTCCTCCTGCTTTAAACTCGCTATTGTCTTTGCAGAAAGGGGAGTTGTGTGGGTTCTTAGCACGAGCTTCCTGGCCTCTTCAGGGTCCCAATGGTAGCGCCAGCCCTTGCTCCCGGTTGTCCAGCCGTTTTCATGAGTCTTAGCAACTCTTTTCACAAGATTTTCATCTGACAGCTTTGCCTTGTCAGGGTTTGAGATGAAGAAAGTGTCCTGAAGCTCCCTTGCAGGATGGTCCTGAGGCGTGAAAAGTGCGTCGAAGTTCCAGAAGCTTGACTGGATAAGGTTGCCCTCCATCTCCTTGAATCCGAGGTCGAGCCAGATTCGTTTTATGTAGTCAATTGTCTCATTTACGAAATGGCGCCTGCCATAATATATTTTCGGCACCGGTGCCTTGACGTCGTATCTCCTGAATTTCTTGAACTGCCATGAGCCGCTCTTTATTATTTCAGGAGTAAGAGTTTCAAGATTGTCCTTGGTGAGGTCATAGCCGGCTATTTCAGAGCCGAGCTCTGTGAGAAGCACTGTCCTTGTCTTCACCATCTCATTCTTGACAATCCTGCTCCTTTTTTTCATTTCATCATAGCAGAACCTGTCCTCGCGGCCCATGGATAAGAATTCAAGCGGAAGCCTGTTGAGAAACTGCTCCTCCAGAGAGCCGCTTTCAAGAATTTCCTTTCCATTGCCTGTTATGCTGAACTCAAGCCCCTTTGGCTTCTTTGAGATTTCTATCGCAAGTTTCTTCCTGAGTATGCCTATGCAGACCTCAACTTCCTGGTCTGAAAGCTTTATCTTGGACTTCAGGGCAGAGACAGTGAGGGGTCCTTCCTTTATTGCCTCAAGGAATCTCCTTTCAGGAAGCCTCTGTCTGAGATAGAGCTTCCCATTAGAATCAGGAATGACAAGCTCCTTTAACTCTTCCTTGATTGTAACGAGCCCCTTGTTCTGGAGCCATTGGACAGCCCTCATCACCTGGACCTCCTTCAGCCCTGTTTTTGAGACAATCTCATCAAAATTTGAGGTATCCTTGAGCGCAGAGAGGGTTTTCCTTTCATAAGCATGAAGTCCGTCTATTATCTCTGCAGTGTTCATAATCTATTCGGGAATAGAAAAATTCTATTTAAATCTTTGTAATAGGTGTTTTAGGGGGCTAAAAACACCCTGATTTTGGGCATTATTATACTTACATAGTAAGTATTTAATATTACATAGTAAGTATAAAAAAGGATTAAAAAGAAATATTTATATATGATTCTACTTACATAATAAGTATATTAGTATTATTTTTGTGTTTTTACAGCAACAGCGGTCCAAAATCGTGCATGAAAAAGGAGAGGAAAACAGCGAAATCCCTGACAAAAACAGGGCTCCTGCTATTTACGAATCTAAAAATGCTCTAAAAAGCAATTTTGAAGAAAAAATTTCTGCAGAGCTAAAAAGTGTAATACAGGAAAAGGCAGAGGAAGCCATAAGGGAGTTCATAAAAAAGTCAGTAAAGAAATACAAGGAACTGCCGCCTGAAAAAATAATTTCTGCATTATCAAAAGAGGAAAAAGAGGAATTCCCCTCATCAATATTCTCTGAAAAGATAAGTTCTCTTGAAGCAATCACAAAATATTTTGCCGAGGAAAAAAAATATTCATACAAGAAAATTTCTCAGATACTCAACAGGGACGAGAGGACAATCTGGACAACATACAAGAGAGCCTCGAGGAAGATGCCTGAAAGGGTTGACACCTCGTCAACAATTCTGATACCTGCGGCTATAATCGCCTCAAGAAAGCTCTCTGTCCTCGAGTCAATTGTTCACTTCCTCCACGCTGAGAAGAAACTCCCACTCAGCAGAATATCACTCATGCTCCACAGAAATCAACGCACGATTTGGACAGTGGAATCCAGGACAAAGAAAAAACTGCTAGGAAATGAATAAGCAAACAAGAGAT
>PEXD01000062.1:0-3335 GCA_002779235.1 Candidatus Woesearchaeota archaeon CG07_land_8_20_14_0_80_44_23
TTTGGTCTTCGGCTCAATGCGAATGGAAATGACCGGCTCGGGGAAGATGATTCTCTCAAGGATGATGGGGTGCTCTGGGTCCACGAGCGAGTCGCCGGTCGTGGTGTTTTTCAAACCCACGAGGGCGCCCAAGTCCCCGGCGCAGATCTCCTCCGCCTCCTCGCGGTGGTTCGCGTGCATCCGCACGATGCGCCCCACGCGCTCCTGCTCCCCCTTCGTCGCGTTCAGGATGTAGCTCCCACGCTTCAGCACGCCGGAATACACGCGGAAATACGTGAGTGACCCCACGAACGGGTCAGCCGCGATCTTGAAGGCGAGCGCCGCGAGGGATTCATCGTCGGACGGCTTCCGCTCCTCCTCGGCGTGGGTCTGGGAATTGATGCCCTTGACCGGCGGGAGATCCGACGGCGAAGGGAGGTAGTCCACCACCGCATCTAAAATGAACTGCACACCTTTATTCTTTAGAGCTGAACCGCAGAAGACCGGCACCAGTTTCACTGCGAGCGTGGCTTTCCGGAGCGCGCCCTTCAATTCCTCAAGTGTGGGCTCGTTACCTTCAAAATACGTGCGGAGGAGCCGGTCGTCGGTCTCGGCGATCTTTTCCACCAATTCATGACGCTCTTTCGCAACGATGTTTTTCAAATCGTCCGGAATTGGAATCTCCGTGATGCGCTCGCCGTGCTCGCCCTCAAAGGCGTACGCCTTCCTGGTGAGGAGATCAATGACTCCCTTGAAACTCTCCTCAATGCCGATGGGCCACTGGAGCGCTATCGCGTGCGGGGTGAGCCGCTCGCGGATGGATGCCAAACTTTTTTCAAAACTCGCCCCCATGCGGTCCAGTTTGTTCACAAAGCAGATGCGCGGCACGCCGTACTCGTCCGCGTAGCGCCAGTTCGTTTCGGACGGCGGCTCCACTCCCGCCACACCGTCAAACACCACCACCGCGCCATCCAGGACGCGGAGCGAGCGTTTCACCTCCACGGTAAAATCAATGTGGCCCGGCGTATCAATGAGGTTGATGCGGTGCTCAAACGTTTTTCTGCGTTGATCCGTGTCCAGATCCGCGTGAGTCCGCGCCGCGTAAGTTGGTACCCAGAAGCAGGTGGTCGCGGCGGAGGTGATGGTGATACCCCGCTCACGCTCCTGCTCCATCCAGTCCATCACCGTGTCGCCCTCGTGCACCTCCCCGATCTTGTGGGTGAGGCCAGTATAGAAAAGCACGCGCTCGGTCACGGTGGTTTTCCCGGCGTCAATGTGGGCGATAATGCCGATATCACGGACTTTCTCAATTGGATATTGTCTAGGCATGCTACGAAATACGAAATATTACGAATATACGAAACTCACTTTACGTTGAGAACCCTCTTATACTTAACACCGCTCTGGGTAAAATGTGCAATGATGCCCAACTTGAGATCCTTTGCTTTTAGATATGAGTAAACCTGCTCTATATCCTTTTTTGAGAAATAATTTCTCACCTTAAGTTCCAATACGATTTTGTCATCAACGAGGAAATCAAAATAATAGACACCAATAAATTCTCCCTTGAACACAATTTTTGCCGGCAATTGTTCTTTTACCTCAAAACCGCTATCACAAAGCGCTCGTGCAACCGCGCGCTGATAAATTTTCTCCTTGTGCCAAAAGCCGATATCGCTCCAAACCTTAAATAAAACACCTAAAATTTTGTAAGACGGCTCCGGGTACACAAGGTCGGCGCGCCTCACCTTTCGTACATTCGTACCCATTTCGTATTTCGTAGCCTACCGCAGCAATGACGCAAACGCCCGGTTCGCTTCGGCCATTCTGTGCATGTCCTGCTTCTTCTTGATAGCCGCGCCCTCGTTCTTCGCCGCGGCGATGATTTCTTCAGCGAGCTTGTCCGCCATCGGCTTCCCCTTCTTCCCGCGCGCCGCGGCGATGATCCAGTGGGTCGCGAGGAAAAATTTCCGCTCCGAGCGCACTTCGCGCGGGATCTGGTAGTTCGCGCCTCCGACGCGCTTGGAAACCACCTCCAGGATCGGGGTCGCGTTCTCAATCGCTTTCCCGAACACCGCGAGAGGTTCTTCTTTGGTGGTTTCCTTTATCCGCTCCAAAGCGCCGTAGAACACCTTCTCGGCATCCGACTTCTCCCCTTTCCCCATGAGGTAGTTGATGAAACGCCCTGCATCCACGCGGCTGTGGACGGGGTCACCGGCGTGTACCTTTCTTTTGAAACTTCCCTTTTTACGCATGGTTGTTTAAATTCGAAATTCGAATATCGAAATTTGAAACAATATCTAAACTCACGTTTTGGATTTCGATCATTGGAATTTTACTATTTGTTTCGTGCTTCGGATTTCGTGCTTCGTGCTTGTTTATGTTTTTGCTCTCTTTGCTCCGTATTTGCTCCTCTGTTGTTTCCTACTATCCACGCCGGTGGTGTCGAGCACTCCACGCACGATGTGGTAGCGCACGCCCGGCAGGTCCTTTACGCGCCCGCCGCGTATCATCACCACCGAGTGCTCTTGAAGATTGTGGCCCTCGCCGGGGATGTAGGCGGTCACCTCCATGCCGTTCGTGAGCCGGACACGCGCCACCTTGCGGAGCGCCGAGTTCGGCTTCTTTGGAGTCGTGGTGAACACCTTGAGGCACACCCCGCGTTTGAACGGCGACGGCGAATCCACCGGCCGGTTCTTAAGGTAGTTGAAATAGCAGGAAAGCCCTGGGGTCCTATCTTTGACCTCGGTGCGTTTCCTGCCGTGTTTGATAAGTTGGTTGACCGTCGGCATACCCGATAAAAAATGCGTGCCGTCACGCGCAACAAGTATACCAAAGAAGTGGAGAAAGTCAACAAACCCGAGGTTGAACCTCCTTATGGAGGTTCAACCTCGTAGCATTGATTCAGATATCGAGCATTAAATCGGAGCTGCTCATAGTTGTACTCCTTTCGTGCGACCATGTTCTTGATGGTGCTCTGTTTAAACAGAGCACCGTTTGGGAACGGCGTCGCGAATTCGTGCCAGCGGGCTCCCGCGAAATGCGGATTTGCCATAGCGGTATTGCATCCCTTGGCCATATTGCAGAATCCCTGATGCTTACGAAGATTCGACTTTGAAATGCAACCCCATCCTTAGTGGATACGAGCGCGCATTTCACCGCTTCCTCCATATTGAGTTGTGAAGGAACGGGAAAAAGACAGCAGTATTTCTGTCCTTTTCTCGTCCCTCCAGATATTCTACCGCTAAAAAGCAATGCATATTCTCATTAAACCGTCTTCGGTCAAAAGGTTGCATTTGAGGTCAGAATTTAGCCTAAACTATTGGCCGCAATTGTACTACCATTCAGAAGTTCTA
>PEXD01000062.1:3359-7318 GCA_002779235.1 Candidatus Woesearchaeota archaeon CG07_land_8_20_14_0_80_44_23
AAATTAAGCTAAAACAAGGCTTAGAAAAAGAAAATTTGTTTTATTTTGATATTCCCGTTACATTATGAAATATGAAACATAAAAAACACGCCAAAATAACTTTTGGATTTATTTTGAAAAACATTTCTCTTATAATGTTGGATGTTTTTATTATGTTCTTAACACTTGCTTCAATCGGTTTTTTTTACGCTTATCAAAAAACAGAATTGCCGGAAGATCTGCATTCGCGAAATTTATATCAAACTTCATACATTTATGATCGCTCCGGGGAACATATTCTTTATAAAATTTATAATGAAGAAAACCGGAAAATAATTTCCCATAAAGAAATTCCGGAATTCGTCAGGATTGCCACTATTGTCGCCGAAGACAACAATTTTTATTCTCACCATGGAATAGATTTAATTTCCATAATAAGATCGGCTAAAACCAACATTGAATCCAAAAGCGTTCAACAAGGCGGCTCCACCATAACTCAACAACTTGCTAGAAACGCATTTTTGGATCGCAAAAAAACTTGGCGACGAAAAATTTTGGAAATTATTATGGCAATAAAAATAGAAAAACATTATTCTAAAGAAGATATTTTGGATATGTATCTAAATGAAGTTCCTTACGGCTCCAACGCTTATGGAATCGCTATCGCTTCTGAAACTTTTTTTTCCAAAAAAGCGAAAGATCTTACCCTTGACGAAGCGGCTCTTTTAGCCACTTTGCCTAACGCACCCACTTATTACTCGCCTTTTGGAAACCATATTGACGAACTTGTATCAAAACAACAAAAAGTCTTAGATCGTATTGAAAAACTAAAATTGATTGATTCGGAAAAAATCCAAGAAGCTAAAAAAACAATTACTTTTTCCAAGATCGTTCCCTTTCATGAAACCATAGATTGCCCCCATTTTGTTTTTTATGTCAAAGAAAAATTGGAAGAAACTTATGGAAGCGATTTAGTGGAAAAAGGCGGACTAAAAATTTATACCACTCTTGATTATGATCTTCAAAAAACCGGCGAAAAAATTGTTTCGGAAGGCGTCAGAAATAACCAAAAATTTAACGCTGAAAATGCCGCCTTAGTTTCCTTAGACCCTAAAAATGGACAAATTTTGACTATGATTGGCAGTCGCAATTTTTTTGATGAAAAAATTGATGGTCAAGTCAATGTCGCCATTCGTGCTCGTCAACCTGGATCTTCCTTCAAACCTTTTGCTTATGCCAAAGCTTTTGAAAAAGGATATGAACCGGAAACACTCATTATAGACTCTCCTACCGATTTCGGTCCGGACGGTTCTGGAAAAAATTATATTCCTAGAAATTATGATGAAAAATTTCATGGTCTCGTTACGATGCGACAAGCATTGGCAATGTCACTTAATGTTCCAGCGGTAAAAACTCTTTATCTGGCAGGTGTAAATGACACTATTGAATTAGCTCATAGGCTAGGGATAACCACCCTCAACAAAAAAAATTATTATGGGCTTTCTTTAGTTTTAGGCGGAGGCGAAGTAAGTCTTTTGGATGAAACTGCAGGTTTTTCCGTTTTTGCCAATGATGGTAAAAAAAATCCAGTAACCGCTATTTTGAAAATTGAAAATGTTGATGGAAAAACCATTTTTCAATCCGAATCAAAAAACGAGGTTGTTTTAGATCCTCAAATAGCGCGAAAAATAAATTCCATTCTTTCAGACAATCAGTCGCGCGCGCCGATTTTCGGAATCAATAATAGCCTTCATATTTCAGGAAAAAATGTAGCCGCCAAAACCGGGACTTCGCAAAAATTCAGAGACGCATGGACAATCGGTTACACTCCCAGTATCGCTGTCGGAGTTTGGGCGGGAAATAATGACAATCGTCCTATGCATTCCGGCGCCAATGGAATTTCTATCGCTGCTCCTATCTGGCGAAATTTTATGTTTCAAGTTTTGGAAAGATATGAAAATGAAAAATTTGCCGACTATGATCGCCAAAAAGAAAACTTATTGCTCTCTGAAAGAAAAAAATCTTTTCGCATGTCCCATCCTAAAAAAGAAGAAAAGAATAAAAAATCTTCCAAAAAAGAGGAGACTCGCATTGAATTTTTGAAAAATTATTCCTCTCTTTTGAGTGTTGAATTTCAAAATTCTTCCGATCCAATGATTCAACGTTGGAAAAATTCTCTTAATAATTTTTATTCAACAAAAAATTAACATTTTTTTAGGTGAAACCGACGAATTTTATTTTATTAAAAAAAATAAGACACAAATTTTGAGATTAAGTTAACTTTTCCGGATTAAATAAAAATAATGTGTTTTATAAATTTTACCGTTAATTGTTTTTTTCAAAAAACGGGTAATTTTTGACATTTTCCAAATTATTTTAGTTCTAAATTTTTAAAAAAGAAAAAAGACTCAAAGAGTCTTCTTTCTTTACGAAAAAAATTTGTTCAATTTTCGGTTATAAAAGTTTGATAGCGTCGGCCACTGTTATAATTCCCAATAAAACTCCATTTTCATCCACCACTGGATAAGAATTGAAACTTTTTTCTTTGATAATTTTGATAAAATCTTCCACCTCCAAATCAGGAGAAACCGTTTCGCATTTGGGAGTCATTATATCTCTAGCTTTCGCGTGAATAATTTCTCCCAACGCTTCTTTTTCTTCCTCTCCTTCAGGATAATTCATCTTTCCTTTTTTTATAAAATCAATCATAGAAGGCATATAAACCATATTGGAAGAATCTTTGGTAAAAAAATCCGTTTCCGTGATAATCCCCACCACTTTGTCGTTTTCATCAACCACCGGGACCCCATGAATTTTTTTCTCAGAAACTATCTCGGCAATTTCCAAAATAGGGGTGTCTTCTTTAACACAAATCACATCTTTGGTCATTATTTCGTTTATTTTCATTTTTTTTTAAAACCCTCCGAAGCTTGTCTTTGAAAAAATTCTAAAAACAAATTTCTAGTATAATTATTAGACCTGTTGCTTAATAAAGATTTATAAAATTTTCCACAATATGTAGTATAGAAATTTTTCTAAACCATACTATATATAGCAAATTTCTTATTAAGCAACAAGTCTATTTTAAGAGAGTTTTTCATTACTGATTAATTATATGACTGTGCCCATTATAACACTTAAATAAAAAGATATCAAACAAAAAAATTTTTTGTGTCATTTTCAAACTGCCAATTTTTTCCTTATTCATTTGTCTGCCTATCAAACATCTATCCATTTTTCTCCAAATTCAATCTAATCTCCTAAAAGTTTTTCATAGTTATCCGCCCAATAGAGAACCAAATCGCCATAATTGGTTCCGTTGTTATCACAATAACTTGCCCAATTATTCCCCGCCAAATACACACAATAGGCTTTGGCTTCCGCGCTTTCTTTGTGATTGGTTACTCCGTTAACTTTAGTCAATTTCAAGGCCATTGTCACCACTCCGTCAGTCAGACTCCAAGGATCGGGAGGATTATGTCCGGTTACCGCTGTTATAGAACTTTGATAACCTATCCATGTATCCGGCATAAATTGAGCTACTCCCATCGCGCCCCCTGTTCCGGAATAGCCAGAAGGCGGACAAGAAACTTTCATTTTTTTATAATTATACTTCAACCCTTTGCAGATATCCCTAAAAATTCCTTTTCTATAATCACTCATTCTGCTTTCTTTATAATCGCATCCTCCAGTATATCTTCCTAAATTTGATTCCACCACCAAAACTCCCAAGAGATAATCTTTGCGAATACCGGTAACTTTTGAAGCATATTTGGAAGCGCTTATAACATCGTTAAAACTAACGGAGCTTCCCAAGATATTGGTAAGTTCGGCACGTAGTTTGTTTATCTTGGAGTTTATCTGAGAAAGAGTGGCTTTATTTCTAGTTATGTCCGATTTTATTTGATACTGCTGACCACTTTGAATGGATAAAAGTTTTTCGTGATCATCCTTTTTTTCTTCCATATCTTTTTTGGCTT
>PEXD01000058.1:0-625 GCA_002779235.1 Candidatus Woesearchaeota archaeon CG07_land_8_20_14_0_80_44_23
TGCCCTGGGCAGTGATTCTCAAATAGGCATTATCTATTTTTATGTTCTTGCCCTCTGGGAAAAGATTTGACGTTTCAACCTCAAACTGCATAGTGCTTCCAGGATAGGCATCACTTATTTTATCGCCCTCCTGAAGATTGCCCTTCTTCTTTCCATCCACAAATGCATTCACATTCGTTATTGAAAGCCCGCATATGCTCTGAAATTCTGAGAATTGGGGCTGGCTGTCTGGAGTGAATGTTTCAGAGTTCCAGGTTGTCCTGACCCATCCAATAATATCGCCATTAACTCCGCAGTAATGCCCGGAGTAGCTGCTGTAATCGCCATTCCAGCATGCCCCCCCATCAGAACCAACCGGGGAAACCTTCCACTGCTGGGAATTCTTGTCATAAATGAAGAAGCTCCAATAACCGTCTGAAGCGCTGCTGCCATAGCCCTCAACAGCCGAAAGGAAATGCCCCAAGCCGACAGAATAGCTCCATGAGGATTTTATCCCTGACATCTGGAAGATGCGGTAGCCGTCGGTGTTTGGCTCTGCGTTCACGCATCTCTCAATTGCAGTTCCATTCGGAAGCCCGACTATCAGAGCAATGTTTGCTGCGCCTGCAAAATCAGCAGCGAGCAG
>PEXD01000058.1:647-12909 GCA_002779235.1 Candidatus Woesearchaeota archaeon CG07_land_8_20_14_0_80_44_23
AATCAGCAGCGAGCAGAATAAATATGAATATTGCCAAAAACAGATTTTTCTTGTTCATAAACTCATCCTCCCATGTTGGATATTATATCCAACAGCAAAATATTAATACTATTTATTCTTTTCGGTGCGCCATGGTAGGCAATATTCCCAATTACACAAAAGCAGACATTTTCAGATGCTTAGTGCTCGTATCTAAAAGTGCCAGCAGGGAAAAAATTAAGGAAATTGCAGGATTGGGAGAAGGGAGCGTAAGGGCAATATTGGACATACTTAAGAACAAAAAACTGATATCCTCATCAAAAAGGGGGCATTTTCTCACGGAAAAGGGTAAAGAACTGCTTAAAAGAATAAGCAAAACCGCAACTTTTTCAGAACAGATACAAACCAAAAAGCTATTTCCCAAATACAAGAAGGTAGCCGTCCTGGTGAAGAAGCACAGGAAAATTAGAAGCATTGTGGCATTGAGGGACGTTGCAGTGAAAAACGGGGCAGAGGGGGCAATGCTGCTGGAATACAAGAACGGCTCGCTGAGCATGGGCTTTTCATCTAAGGAAAATCTGGATTTTTTAAGGCATCTTTTCAAATATGAAAAGGGGGACGTGCTGATAATTGTTTTTGGAAAGAGCCTAAGAATTTGCGAGATAGCGGCAATCTCAATGCTTTCTGAGATTAACAATTCCCTGAAATTCTTGCTGGAGTGAAAAACGCTTATTTTACATTAATAATCAAAACCTTTTTATTCCTGCTTTTGATGCTTTCTTTTTATGGAAGTCATAACCCTTGACGGCTCCCTGGGCGAGGGCGGCGGGCAGATTCTGAGGACTGCGCTCTCATTTTCAATGCTCACAAAAAAGCCGTTCAGGATTGTCAATATAAGAAAAAACAGAACTGAGCCGGGGCTTAAGGCGCAGCACCTCGCCGCAGTTGATTTTCTTGTG
This sequence comes from Candidatus Woesearchaeota archaeon CG07_land_8_20_14_0_80_44_23, assembly GCA_002779235.1. Classification (GTDB taxonomy): domain Archaea; phylum Nanobdellota; class Nanobdellia; order Woesearchaeales; family 0-14-0-80-44-23; genus 0-14-0-80-44-23. The sequence continues at coordinate 1,586 of PEXD01000058.1, forward strand.
AAAAACAGCAGTTCAAAGGCAATTGGAGCAGAGATTGGCTCTTCTGAGCTCTCTTTTTTTCCAGGAGAGTGGAAGGGGATTTTAAGGAATTCTGATATCGGGACTGCCGGCTCAATAACTCTTTTCTTGCAGTCAGTCCTCCTGCCGTTGATGTTTTCAAAGAAATGCAGCTTCTCTGTGACAGGCGGCACAGATGTCGCCTGGTCAGTGCCAGCAAGCACATTCTCAGAAGCAGTGCTTCCGTTTTTCAGAAAATATGCAAAGATTGATTTCCGCCTGATAAAGCGCGGCTATTATCCAAAAGGGGGCGGGGTTGTGGAACTGTCAATCTTGCCCAAGATTCTGCTTTCCGACTTCTCAAGCTTTGAAGAATTCCTTGAAGAGGCAAGAAAACTTGGCAGGATAAAACTCTCAGAAAGGGGCTTGCTTGTTGCAATCCGAGGCGAGAGCCATGCATCAGCTGACCTTCAGGGCAAGAAGGTTGCAGAGCGCCAGGCATCTGCCGCTGCCCTGGAGCTAAAGGATGCAGGATGCCACGTTGAGATTTCAAGCTCCTACTCGCCTTCAGAAAGCACTGGTTCTGGAATTTCAGTTTATGCGCTTTACTCCCAGCCCGGCTCTTCAGAGTTTGATGTCAACCAGCCAATAATCCTGGCCTCTGATGTGCTTGGCGAGCGGGGAAAGCCGGCTGAAAGGGTTGGCTTTCAGGCAAGCCAGAAGCTCATCTCAGAGCTCTCCTCGGGCTGCGCCTGCGATTCGCTCCTTGCAGACCAGCTCATCCCTCTGCTTGCGCTTTTCGGGGGAGAAATCAGGGCAGAAAGAATCAGCGAGCACCTGAAATCAAATGTGGCTGTTGCAGAGGCGTTTCTTGGAAAGCACTTTGAGATTGATGAAAAGGAAGGGATTGTAAGAGCGTTATAAGTTTGTCACTTGCAGAATACGAATCCAATTTTTAAGTGAAAAATTATTTAAACCGCATATATATGTATTCGGTTTTGGGGTGTTTTTATGAGCGATGAAGAAAAAATAGAAGGAGAAAAACTACAAGAAAGAAGCTTTCTTGAGCATCTTTGTTATAAATATTTCAAAGAGGATAATGAAAAACAAAAACTCTACTATGCATTGGGCAGGTTTGTTCCCCTGAAGATTCCGGTGAATCCTAAAAATCCAGATAAACCTGCAGACTATGACTACATTCTGCATGATTATTTTAAAGCTGGTATGCCGCAGGCTGCAAATTATGAGCGTGCTGCGCTTGTAGCGCTTTTGAATGAAGATTATGAAAAAGTCGATGAGTTTTTTTCTGAGATAAAGAAGTCAAATGTGTCTGAAAATAAGCTGCTTAAGATATATTCTCCGATTTTTGATAACAAAGAAAAGATTCACGAACTTTTAAAACAATACTACGCAGAACTAAGCACAATGGAACCAAAATTTGATGCAAAAAGCGGCAATCAGGGAAAATCCGCCGGTGTTACATCAGCACAGGAGCGCCACTCTTTGGGAAAGGGCCCAAAGATAGCAATCTCTGCACTGGCAGCGCTAACAATCTTTGCTGCAGGTGCTACTCTTTACTATGCAGGCAATGCGAACATCTTCAGGGTGCAGAACACCTCATTGGAAGAGCAGGTTGCAAAGCAGGAGGAAGAAATCTCAAATTATCAGACGCAGATAACTTCTCTTGAGGAACAGCTTGCCTCAAAGCCAAGCACAACATCACCTGTTGTTTATATGAGGGAAGTGCTTACTGGCAATGAAACTATTACTGATGAGGTTGCCAGTTATCTAAGCGGTATAAAGGGTTTGAATTATGGCAGTTTGGGTTTTGCTGGCAGGATAAATCTTATAGCTGATTACTGCAAGACAATCTATGATGTTATGGGCATACCAAGGGAGCAGGCCTCGCAAAAAACCAGGCAGCTGCCTGACAACTACCAGTTCTACATGCCGACTGCGAAGGTTGAGACAGAAAACGGAAAGTGGCGCCTGAAAGGAACTTATGTTAGGAAGGCTGACGACAAGCTTGTCAATTTTGAGCTGAAACAGGAGAAATACATGGACCCATAAACAAATCTTATTTTTCCCTTTCTTTCCTATATTCCTCAACTATCCTCTGGAAAACCTGCCCTTTTTCCTTTTCCCTCCTTATCTCATCAGGGCATGCCAGCATAAAACTGCCAAAGTCCTCAAGCCTTATTTTTGATGCGTCTATAAAAAAGAATTTTTTTGCTATCTCCTGCCCTGGCTTTTCAGGGCTTATTACTGCATAAATCTTATCCTTAAGAAATTCAACTGTTTTCTCGCTAAAGATGTTTGGGTTTCTGACAAATATTGTCTCCCCGGGAATTATCCTTAATGCCCTGATTTTTTTCTCCTCCCAGCCAAGGTTTTCCAGCTTTTTCACAAGCTGCTTTTCCGAAAGCGAAAACAGCGCCTTTGAAATCTTTTCTTTTTCCTCTTTTAATTTTCTTATCTCATCATCCTTCTCTGCGAGCATTTTTGAGAACACAATCATCCTCTGCTCTTTCTGGGAAAGCCTTTTCATTATTTTGGATTCCATAAGTTCATTCTCTCTTGCCTTTCCGCGGCTCTGCTCCCCTATTCTCTGCGAAAGCCAGAGAATCCTCTTTTTCAGATTAATGTTCTGATTCAGGAGAAGCCTGTTTTCCTCTCTCAGCCGCCTTAAATCCTCAGCCATTCTTCCATTATCCTCATGCTTTTTTTCATCAGGAACAGTGCCAGCAGAGATTTTTTTCTCATGCGCACTTATGAATTTGCTCTCTTTGCACTTTATCTCTCTGAAGATTGCTGATTTTATGTTCTCCCCTGAAACTATGACATTCTGCTCCACACGCGCAACTGCCTCCTCATCAAGGAATGGGCCTTCCTCTGCGATGAAACGCCTGATTTTTGATACGAGCGGGCCAATCTCCCTGATTGCATAGAGCGCTGCAGCAGCCGAGTCCTTCTCATGAGAGTTCTCGCAGGAACAGCCCTGCAGAATCTCCCTTTTCTCATCTATTGTCAAGTCCTCTTTTGGGGAGAATATCCTTGCGCCCCTTGCAGCTGCAAATTTCTTTATGAGCTCAGGGATGCTTTTCTTGTCTGTGGCAGCACCTATTACATCGAACTCACTTGTCTCTTTTAAGAGTTCTGAGAAGGGCATCTCGCGCCTTGATTCCATCTTTACAATCTTTCCCAACAGGTCAAGCGCAGCATATGCTGTTGTAGTCCCTGGGTCTATCCCGATTATGACATTCATCGCTGCAAAAAAAGAGATGAAGATATAAATAATTTGCTTATCTCTTGCTCCAGATGTAGAATCCCATATTCTCAGGTATTATTATCAGGTTCTGGCTTGGAACAGATGAAATGTGCTCCCTCATATCATAAAGCCCATAAATCTCATATCCGTCTTTCTGCCCTATTATTTCAATCCTTGACTTGTCATAGTCAGAAATTTCTGGAAATTGCTCACAAATCACAGGGTAGTATCTATCGCCATTCCAGACAATGTCCTTTTCAGGAGTTGTCTTATCAAAGTCGTGGAGATCAAAGTAGTGGTTCTCAATTATATGACTCATTGTTATGTAGTTCCAGTCCGCTTCAGCCATTATGCCTTTTTCAGGATCGCTCCAAATGCCCCAGTAATTGCTGTCCCTTGCATAAACCACTTTGTAGCCAGAGCCGTCAAGGGGCTTTTCATCTATTATCATTTCCAGCCTGTGGAATTCCGGAGCCCTGGGTCTTGCCCTGCTGGTATCGTCTAATGGATGGTAGGGCTGCCCTGTTGCAAATTCAGCATAAACCTTGATATAATTCCTTGGAAAATTTTCTGTTTCTGTTATCTTTAGCTGGACATAGCTTTTTTTTACGTCAGTGTTTTGCAGGAATGCTCTAACCTGCGATTCAAGCGATACGCTTCGCTTTAAAGAGCATCCTGAGGCAGCAACTGTCAGCGCAGCAAGCGCAGATAAAAGAAGTTTTTTTCCTTTCATATTCAATCCCCTCACTAGTTTATGCAAATGAGCTATAAGGGGAACCAGATTATTAATTTTGTGTTTGTTCCTTAAAGAAGCCGATTTTTATAGAGTAAATGCAGAAGGAAATACTGGAATAAAAAATAAAAAAAATTCCAATTCTAATCTAAGTTATAGCCCATTAAGGTATATAGAGGTACTTGAATATAATATTTTTCTATAAAATGATAGTTCTGTTTTAAAAAATAAGGATTATTGTGCCTTAGAATAGTTCAATAATGTTCAGAAATCATTTTTTTAGTGAAATAATGTTTTTTTTGCCTCTTTTCTGCTTATAAATGATTTTCCTTTCTTCTAATTCAGAAAGAAGGCCACTTAAGCTGGATTTGGGAATGTTCATTATTACCTTTAATGTGCCCTGCTCGCAGCTTCCACCGCGCTGTTTTATTATATTTATTATCTGCTCCTCATTTTCCTTAAGATGCTCTTCTATTCTTTCAACTTGTTCTATTATTACCTTGGGCTTTTTCTTCCTTTCATATATGTAAAAGCCAACTCCGCCTGCCATAAGTATGAGAACTGATGCTAGAATTATTATTGCAACTGGAAATTTCTGTTTCAGGAGCATGAGCAGTGAGAATGTGTCATTGGCTTCAAGGTCTGAGAGGTGCCAGGTGAATACCATCGACTGCCCGTCGCTTTCCACGCTGGAGGGCATGGGATAAACAGAGCCTGTTTCAAATGTTTCACCTCTCACAGGATTCTGCAGGGTGTATCCCTCAGGAAGAGTTACCTTGACATCCATTGATGTTGTTGGATAAAACGTCTTTATTGTCACAAAGAATGCCGAACTCTTCATAAAGTCCCTTGTGGAATACTGCAATGTTATATCCTTCGCAATGTTCTTTATCCTGAGCTTCTTTTCCGCTTCATCTGCATAGATTATCCTTCTTGGTATCCCATCTATTGTCAGGCTTACGTCAAATGCATCGTTCGGAAGGTCGAGCCCTACATCTATCATTGTGCTTTCCTTCATTGAGAAGTAACCTGTGACAACTGTCTTGCTTTTCTGCACATCAAACTGGTAATTTGCAGATGCAATTTCCTGCGCTGAGGCAGATGCTGCCAGCAGTATAAATGCTAGGAACAGCATGGCTATTGCTGCACTGCTTGTAATTCTCATTCCACCCACACCATGGCTAAATTATTATTGGTTAATAAATCTTTCCAAGAAAAAATGATTTATGCCCTGCGCTTGACTGAAGCCAATCTTATGTCTGTCTTCAGCTCCATTATTCTGTAGGCACGCTCACGCTTTTCCTGCTCAGAAATCCTGGGGTTTGAGTTTTCCATCTCAAGCTGGCAAGCAATCGAGCTTGCCTCTTCAATCCTTCCTGCCTCTGCAAGCGCTGACGCCTCTCTCAAAGCTGAATCAAACTCAGGATGAGTTATTGGAGATTCCTGCTTTATGAAGCCCGGAACATTCACTGAAGTGGAAGGGGGCTCTGCTGGCATTTCTTTCTTCAGCTCGTGCTTGACATAGAGCTCAAAGCGCTCCTCTTCAAGGCGGTTCTTCTCCTCAAGCAGGCGGTACTGTATGTCCATCAGCTGCGCCTTCCTTGATTCAAGCTCCGCTTCCTTCTGCGCGACAGCAATCTCCCTCTCGCGTATCTCCTGTTTTGCCTTCTCTAGCCCAGGTCCCTTTTTCTCGTATTGCTCGTTTATCTTTTGGAGTTTTGCATCTGTCTTTTCCAGCTTCCTCGCTGTCTCTGAATACTCCTTCCTCAGCTTTGGCAGCTCCTTCTTCAGTTCATTGAGGTCATTTGAGTTTATCTTGAAGTTTTCTATCTCCTTTTTCCTGAGTGCAATTATCCTTTCCTGCTCTGCAAGCTCTTTCCTGCTGTCTGCAATCCTTCTTTCCCTGTCTTTTATGTCCGCCTGCATCCTTTGCAGTGATTTCAGCTTGTCTTCAAGCATCTTCCTGCTCTTCTCTATCTTTTTCTGCCCTGCCACAATCTCCCTGAGCTTTTCTGAGAGCTCCTTGCTCCTGGCCTTGACATAACTCCTGTTCTTCAGGAGCTCCTGCACGCTTTCAGAGATTTCCTGGCTTTTCTCCTCAAGCTCCTCATTTAGGGTTTCAAGCTCCGCCTTCTCTTTCGGAAAGGGCTCCTCCTTTCCTGGCGGGAGCGGACCGACTATCCTCATTGACTCCTGCAACTGCTTTTCCATCTCTGTCTGCTCTGATACCTTTTCCTGGTTCGCCGGCTCAGGAACTTTTTTCTTTTCAGCGCTCTTTCTGAAAATTCCAAAAAGCCCCTTTGGCTTTTCCTCTGCTTTCCTGGGAAGCAGTTCCTCCTTGGGCATGTATTTCTCGTAATCCTCAACTGGCCGGAGGTCTATCTCCTCCTCGACTGCCTTCTGTGCCTTGGCTTCTTCCTCGCTCTTTCTCATCTCTTCTTCATTTCTTACATCCTTTCCATAGAGCACCCTTATTGCATCCACCTTTGTCTTTGCTGTCCTGAGCTTTGCTGCGAGCTCTCTGTTTTCCAGGGCATTCTCAACCCAGTCGGCAAACTCGTTTGTCTTTGAGGTGTGGTATGCGAATGTGTCATCATCCATATACTTTATATAATGGACAAGGTCGTCAAAGTCCTTTATCTTGTCCCCTGTCTTGAGAATTAGGCAGTATTTTATCCCCCCGGGATGCGCCTGCTTTGTGTGCAGCTTCAATGCCTTGGCATTCTTGAACTCGGCATTGCAGATACTGCAGGTGAATTCTGATTTCTTTTTCTCAGGGGGCTTTTCAGAAGGCATTTCCTCTAGAGGCGCGAAGGTTTCAGGCGGCAGCTCCTTCGGCTGTTCCTTCCCGCTTGCCTTCTTTCCAAAAAATGAGCCAAAGAATCCTTTTTTTTCTTCCTGTTTCGCGCTCAGCCCCCCTGGGAGCGGAGGCAGTTCTAAGTCAGAGCCCAAGTTGTCCTTGCCTATATCTGCCACTCTTTCACCTCTTTTTTCCTCGTCATTACCTTATCGCGCCCTTTTTATATACTTTTGTTATTATTTCAAAATGAAAACAAATTATGGGAATAAATCCTGTCGTCGCGATATCAATTTTACATCAATTTCGCGGTCGTGCGGCTTTATGCAAAGAAATGCAAGAGCATTTCTTGTACACAAAATCTCGCAGAGATTTTGTTGTGCCGCACCTTGCGTGTTAACCGAGCGTAACCAGTTAAAACCAAAACCTTTTTTAATAAGTTACCAATCTGCTCATAAGCTTTTGCTAAAAATCAGGAGGAATAAAATGGCTGAAGAACTCGTTTGCATTTCATGTAAAAAGAAGATAACCAACAAGCCGGGCGCCACAAGGTTCCTGTGCCCATCATGCGGAAAGTATGAGCTAATCAGGTGCAGGGACTGCAGGATAAGGGGAGTAAAGTATACCTGCCCATTATGCGGATTTGTGGGCCCGAATTAGGTAGTGAAAATGGCAACGGTCTACATCACGATGAAGCTCATGCCCGAAAACCCGGACGTGAACCTGGAGCACATTGAGAAGCTTGCCAGGGAAAAAATAGAGTCCCATGGCATAAAGGTGCATTCTGCTGAAAAGGTGCCCATAGCATTCGGGCTTGTCTCAATTCAGATAATAATGATGGCAGACGAGCAGAAGGGAAGCACCGATTTGCTTGAGTTTGAGCTCTCAAAGATTCCCGGCGTCGAGTCAGTCCAGGTTATTGACGTCAGAAGAGGAATCGGATAAATTTCATCATTAAATTTCAAATTCTTCCACTTTATGACTTTCTGTTATAATATTGACTTTCCAATCTACTATTATGTCTGAGAACTTAGTTCTAATCTCTTTGGAAAATTTTGCAAGATCAGAAGAACTCTTTGCAATAATAACAATCTCAACATCAAAGTCTCCTGCAATCGAATTTAGAACAATAACTTTAGGATATTTTTTCAGATAATTAATAAAACTGTTCAGGCTTTCTTCCGATAAATTTTGTAATTTTACTAAAACACCCGCTTTTAAAGAATAACCTAATCTCTTATAACTTCTTAATATTGTAAAACCTGTTATAACGCCAGAATCAACCAATCTTTTTATTCTCATTCTTGTGCCATCAACAGACATTCTAATCTCTTTTGCTATGTTTACAAGAGTTTCACGGCTATTTTTAGCCAAGATTGTCAGAATTTTCCTATCTTTCTCGTCAATCTGACTTAAACTTTCTTGTTCATCCAGCTTTTTTGCTGCCATAATTCCAGCTATTTCTTGTATACTTATAAATCTATCGTAATATTTACGATAAAATAGCAGAAAAATATAAATATTTCTTATGATATACACTATTCATCGGAAGGTGGTAAAAATGGGAAGAAAAAAAATAGTCATATGTGAATATGTAAATCCTGAAAAGAATGAATATATCCTTCGCGAAGAAAATCTTCCAGTTCTTCCAGTCATAAGCGAAGAGGCAATCGTACATGGAACGACAGAGGAACTACCACCAATAAATAGACTAGGTTTCTCTTTTAAAGACCAAATGGATATGGTGATGAAAAAATATGAATTCGCTCAAAACTTAATAAACCTTCTTTATTCTAGAGAAGTTGTCGAAGAGATGGTAAAGAGCTATATAAAAATTGAAAATAAAGTTAATGAAAATTTTCCATCTCTTCATCACTTGTATACTTATCAACAAAATGACATTATGAAAGAAGTTTATGAAAAGTACTTTTTTACATATCATTTATATTTATTCGTGCCGGGGTTCGGTATGTGGGAGAGTGGAAGAGTAAAACAAAAGTATCTACCACCCTCTGACGACGAAGACTACCCTGGGCAATTACAAGGATTTTGGTTAATAGGCAGGTATTTTTCAATGAATCCAGAGTCATGTCTAAAAAAGATAGCACATCAAACAATATGTGGTACCACTTATTCGAGGCATTATAGTGTGCCATATCCCCCGATATCAAAAGTAAAAGTGTCAGACTTAAATTTAAAATTAGAAGAATTAGTAGAAGAAGAATAGCTCAGGAGGCAGAACGCTTTGTAGATATTCGTTAAAATCTGATGTTATAGCAAATTTCGTTAATAATCGGAACTTTGTTTCCTTTGTAATGAGTGATTTGCTTATTAGGAAATCACTTTGCTAATGTTTTGATATACAAATATTAAAGTTATTTCCTATAGTTGCAATTGAATTTAGGGCTAACTATATAAAGGGCATATTCATTTTTATTTTTAGGTGATATTTATGGAAATTAAAAAAGCACAAGATTTAGTTTATGAACATTTAGTTAAGATAGGTTACACAAAAAGTGAAACGACACCAGTACATGCTTTTTTACACTTGGTAGAAGAAATTGGGGAAGTTTCAAGGGCTCTATTGCATAAAGAAACCAAAAGAGGAAAATTTAGTAATAGTACTGATCCTGGAATCATTGAAGATGAAGTCGCAGACATATTTTGGCAAACCTTGAAACTTGCATCTTACCTAAAAATAGATCTTGATAAAGCATTTGTTGATAAATTAGAAAAAAATCGGAATAAATCCAAGACGCCCTAAATTCAACTCTTCGGGATTTTTTGCTTCGCAGGCGCGCTATAAAAAATTTTTATGCTTCTGCAGAAATTCTTTGGTCGGTGGAAATAATTTTAGATTGAATATTTGATTTAATGTAAAATATTCACATTTTGAAATTTCCGATATGTCAGGTTTAATTTTTCCACTTTCATATTCTGTGAGCCACCAACCAGTTTCTATGTTATCAACGTATGATGTTGCCAATTTTTTAATGATTTTAACTTCTATCCCGACCTCTTCAGAAACTTCTCTTTTAACAGTAGTTTCTTCATTCTCACCAGATTCTATTGTACCATGAACTAAGCCCCAGTATCCTTTATATGGTTTTTTCGATTGTTGAATCACTAAGTATTCTATGCCTTTCTTAATAACAACAGCTATTCCTTTCATATTTAATGGAGTATCAGTTAAGTATATAAAATGCGCACTTCGGAATGAACTCCTCGCCAAGCTTCGCTTAGCTCGTCCCTTACCAACGCTCAGAAGAACCTAACATTGATTTAGATGTTACGCTCGGTTGCACTTCGTTCTGTCCAAAATCGCGCTTCGCAGACTTTTCCAAATCACATATGTTATCTCTCAATCAATCTTCTTATGATTTCTGCAATTTTTTCAGGAGTTGCTTCTGTTCTTATCCCTTCTGGGTCAAAATGTGTTTCAGAGGCCTCAAATCCTTCTTTTCTGAGCGAAGTTATGATATCCGCTTTCTTCGGGGCGCACAAGGAGTTCTTCTTGCATATTTCTCCAACAAGGTAAAAGAAAGGAATATTTAGTTTTGATTCATCTTTAATTGCAGAAACCAGCTTTTCCGGGGCAGTCATCTTTGAGAGCAAAGTTTCATCCCACAGCTTTCCCAGGTAAAGAGGGCCCACCTCTTCAAAATCACCCCCGCAGCTGCACTTTTTCTCATTGAATATTGAGTCTGCCTTTTTTGTGGTAAGGCATTTCCTGCAATAGAGGAGATAGCCGTGCTGTCTTATGATTTCGTCAGCGAGTTCCTTGCTTTTCTCGCACCTGAAAAAAATGCGAAAGTAATGCAGGTTGTAGTATGAGAATATCGGGATTAATGCCCTGCCGTACTGGCTTCCGATTAACTGCGCCTTTCTTATAAGAATTCTGAGCCCGGTTTCGTGCATGTATGCGTTCCTGCAGGGCTTTCCGTAGTATTTTCTCTCGCAGGTTTTCTCAAATGTGCCTGAAAGAGGGGCTGTGTCAGTTGCAGTTATCGCAAGGATTCCTTTTCTTGAGATTCTTTTTACTGCGCTGTCAATAAAGGGGTTTGGAGTTCCGAAGGGGTCAATATCTATGTACGAGAAGCCGAGCGACTCGTCAAGGAAAAGGTTTGCGTCCTTTTCTGAGATTATAACTTTCAGCTCTTCATCTTTGTTTCTTTCTTCCTCTTTTTTCCAGTCTTCAAACTTTATCTCATTTAATTTGAGGTTTTCTTTCAGAAGCATTACTGCATCATGAGACATGTCATTTGCGTAAATCCTTTTGAGCTTTCCTTCCGGCAGTTCTTTAGCAAGCCGTATTGTCCTGACTCCAGAGGCAGCCATTAAGTCGCAGGCGTAAATTCCCATTAATTCAGAGGCAGACAGAACTGAAACAGTCACATCACGATTCAACTTCATGGCCGGATTGTAAAAGACGCCCATCTCCTTTGAAACAACATCTTCCTTGGGCGCAGTAAACCTGGCCTTTCCCTCACTGAAAACTAATTCAGTCATGAGAATAAGGTAACTATAGC
>PEXD01000084.1 GCA_002779235.1 Candidatus Woesearchaeota archaeon CG07_land_8_20_14_0_80_44_23
AATTAGTTTCTGCAGCGATTTCTCCAGAAAGTTTAAAAGATGGAAGGATTTAGTTAAACTGAGGTGGTCTCATGCGAATGATACGCTGGGCAGAAAAGAAAATCAGGAAATTGAGCATCTGTGATTTTGCGCTGGTGAAGGCAGTGCTTATTTTGGCAGGCATCATAATCGGCGCCTACATCTCAGCATTTATCAGGCAGTATGTCTGGTATTTTGTCGCCCTCTTTGTGATACTGTATGCAGTATTATGGTATAAATTGATGAAAAGAAAATAAGAAATTCTTACAGGAACTGCAAATCACATGAAGTGAGACGCAGGAATAGAGGCAGAAATGACGCTTGAGAAAATCAGGGAAAAAATTCATCCGCATCTTTACGAGGCGCTTTACAGGGAGGGCATAAGCGAGCTGAGGCCAGCCCAGCGCAAGTCAATAGGGGCAGGGCTTCTCGAGGGAAAGAACCTTCTTGTCTGCACTCCTACTGCTTCGGGAAAAACTCTTGTTGCTGAGCTTGCGATGCTCAACAACCTGCTCAACCATCCGGGCAAGAAAGCCGTCTATATTGTCCCGCTCAAGGCGCTTGCATCAGAGAAGTTCAGGCAGTTCAAGAAAAAATATGCGCATCTGATAAAAATCGCGCTCTCAATCGGCGACCTTGACTCTGATGACCCTTACCTTGCAGCTTATGATATGATAATCTGCACTTCTGAGAAATTTGACTCGCTGATAAGGCACAAGGCGCCCTGGCTTTCCATGGTTTCTGTTGTGATAGTCGACGAGATTCACCTCCTCAATGACCCATCAAGAGGCCCCACTCTTGAAATCCTGATAACAATCTTAAGGGACAAGATAAAAAATCTCCAGCTCATCGGGCTCTCAGCTACAATTGGAAATCCCAGGGAGCTTGCTGACTGGCTGGGCGCAGAGCTTGTGATTGACAGCTGGCGGCCTGTCAAGCTCTCAAAGGGGATTTTCATTGAGGACAGGATAGAATTTGTGAAAGAGAAGGAATGAATTCTAATTATAATCCTATGCTCTCAACTATTTTTTTTGAGTCAAATGCCTGCAGGTCAGAGTATTTCTGGCCTGTGCCGAGGTAGAGTATTGGCTTTCTTGTGACATAGCTTATTGAGATTGCTGCCCCGCCCTTCTCATCGACATCTGCCTTGGCAAGTATTATGCCGTCAATGCCCACTGCCTCGTCAAAGCTCCTCGCCTGCTCCACGCAGTCATTGCCTGTTATCGCCTCTCCCACAAATATTTTCATGTCCGGCTTTGAGACCCTGACAATCTTTTTCAGCTCATCCATGAGGTTTGCGTTGGAGTGCATCCTTCCCGCAGTGTCTATCAGAACAACATCTATGCCGTGGGCCTCTGCGTATTTCACAGCATCGAATGCGACTGCAGCGGAATCATCCCCGTACTGGTGCTTTATCATCCTTATGCCGAGGTTGTTGGCGTGCTTCCCAAGCTGGTCTATTGCAGCTGCCCTGAATGTGTCTCCTGCTGCAAGCACAGATGTTATTCCGTTTGCCTTGAGCATGCTTGCAATCTTTGCTATGGTTGTTGTTTTGCCTGAGCCGTTTATCCCGAGGAACACTATGACAAATGGCTTCTTCTCCCTGACTTTCCTGAGAAGGTCTATCTTTGGAACATCAAAAAGGGATTCTATGCTCCTTTTCAGGGCGCCCTCTATTGTCTTCTGAATTCCTGCCCTTGAAAGGGGCTTGCCCACTATCTCCTCCTCAAGGTCGGATTTTATTTTGTCAATGACCTCAACTGCAACATTGTTCTCTAGGAGCACAACTTCAAGGTCCCAGAAGAGCTGCTCAAACTGCTGCTTTGAGAGCATCCTTTTTGTGAATGCGTCAGAAATCTTGCCAAATACAGTCCGCTGGCTCTCCTCTTCTTCAATTGATTTTTCTTTTTCCGGCTCTTCTTTTGGAGCTTCAGCAGCCGCCTCTTTTTTCTCTTCGGGCTTTTCCTCAGGCGCCTGCTTCTTGAACGGGAAAAATCTCTTGAACACGCCCCTTTTTTCCGGCTCTTTCTCTGGCTCAGGAACTTTATTTTTTTCTTTTTTTGCTTCCTCTTTTTTCCTGGAGGGCTTCTCTTCTTTTTTTGGAATCGTTTTTTCTTCTCTTTTTGGCGCTTCCTTTTTTTCCTCGGGTTTCTGCTCTTTTATCTCCGGCTTTTCCACTTCCTCTTCCACTTTCCTTGAGAATGCTGAGAGGGCCCCTTTCAGCTTGTTCCTGAGGAATTCAAACATTTTTTAGTTGCTCCCCTTTTTCCGGAGAATGTTTTTTACTTCTGACTCGACAGAGAGCGTTGCCCTGCTGAGCTGGTTTATCTGGGCTACAAGCTGCTCGTTGTATTTCTTCAGCTCGTAAAGCCTTTCCTTGATGAGTTTCACTGTTTCATCTGCTGTTTTTTCCACGCAGACATTTGCCCCGACGCTCACAACCAGGTTTTTGGTGTTCTTTATCTCACCCTTTGCGAATATTCCCCCGGCAATCGGCACAAGCGCCTCCTTGGGCTTATCGTCTCTGGAAAGCTCCTGGACAGATGCTATGGCTGACGACATCTCGACAACCTGCGAGTTTATCGCCTCTGCCTGCTGCTGGAGCTCCTTTATCTGCGCCTCCAAAAGCTGCAAGTCAAGGTAATGCTGCTGCAACTCTGCATCGCCTGCTTCTTCCTTGTGATTGTGCCCGGATTCATGGGCTTTATTATCATCATTCTCTTCTGCCATCTTGCTCACTCCGTGAAAGCATCCTGTATCTGCATAACCTCTATTGTTGTTGTGGGCTCTCCCATTATAAGCCCTTTGGAATTAAGTATCAGCCCTGAGCTCACGTATGGGTTGCCGAAGTTCACGGTTGTCCTCTCAAGCGAGATTCCGAGCATCTTCTCAACCTCTCTCTTTTCCTCGCCTGATGCGCCTATGTGTATAAGCCCTGCCCTCTGATTCGCGGCAACAGACGAGCCGACCACGTCAACGCCCCCTATCTTCATCTTTGCGGCTGGAACTCCAAGCGCCTCCTCAATCGCCTTTTTCTCATCATCGCTGTATTCTGCGCTGATTATTGCTCCCCTGTCGTTGCACACTATGTTGTTGCCGAGCGCAGTGAGGTCTGTATTGAGCACCCTGCATGTTATCCCAAATGCCTCAAGCTCCTTTATCTCGTCGTCAAAAACAATCTTCGGGAGAAGAAGGCACCTGCTGTTTCCTGCAACAAGCGCGCCTATCAGTGAGGTGCCCGCTATGTTCACCCTGTGCACAGGAACTCTGAGGTGCTTCTCAATATCAGAGATAAACCTGTCTGCAACTCCTCTTCCTACAAGGCAGTATCTGTCAGTGGCGTATGCATAGAGCCCTATGTTCGGGTTTCCATAAAATGAGAGCTTGGCTATTTTCATATTATTAAGAGCGCAATTGCTTTGGCTCACCCCTGTTTGTGGAAATGGCATTGCTTTAAAAATGTTTTTATCAGATTATTGACTCAACAAAAGAAGTTTAGAACAAATATAAATGATTAAAAAATATTGAATTACTCCTTTATCTGCACTTTCTGCGACAGCGCCTGCCCGGGCATGCCCTTCTCAAAGAGCGCCCTCAATGCCCCGCTGTTGCCGTGGGCAGCCCTGATTTCACCGGTTATCTCCTTGCTGCCAGGGCTCTTCCAGGAAACCTTTTTCCCGACTAATTTCTGGGCCGCTTCCTTGGTGCTGACGCCTTCAACATGAAGTATCATCTGGTTATTGTGAGTTATCCTTCTGCTCCTTTTGAAACTGGTGATTGTCGCTTCCATTTTATCCTAGGTGTAGCCCGCCCATTTAAAAAGTTTATCTTTTAAAATTATTTATAACAAAAATTCGCTGCTCGGAGCTATCCGCGGGCTAAAGCCACGCGGTTTTACGCTCCTCGCTGAATCGCGAATTTTTGGGATTAAAAATTGTCGGACTAAAGTCCGAGGTACAATAAAATGCAAAGCATTTTATGTACAAAAAATCAATCTTTGATTTTTTTGTATTACACCGACAATTTTTAATAAAAAAATTAAAAAATTTTAGTGCTTAGTATTCAGGCATCCCGCCCATTCCTCCAGGAGGCATCTGCGATGGGCCCTTTCCTGAACTGCTGGATGCGATTATGTCGTCTATCCTGAGTATCATAATTGATACCTCTGATGCCGATTTTATCGCCTGTGTTTTTATTTTAAGCGGCTCAATTATCCCTTCTTTTACTGCATCAATTATCTTGCCTGAAAAGACATCTATTCCTGCCCATTTTTCCCCTTTGTCATGAGCTGCTTTTATTTCAGTAAGGATGTCTATAGGGTCAAGCCCGGCATTCTCCGCAAGAGTCCTTGGAATCACTTCAATTGAGTCAGCAAATGCCTGGACAGCAAGCTGTTCTCTTCCACTTAATGAATCAGCAAATTTCCTGAGCTGCTTCGCAAGCTCTGCCTCCACTGCCCCTGCTCCGCCAACCACTTTCCCGACATTTATTGAAGCTGCAATGTCACCTATTGAGTCCTCCATGGCGCGCTTTATCTCGGAAATCACGTGCTCGCTCCCTCCCCTTATGAGGATGGTAACTGCCTTGGCGTTCTTGCACTCCATCACATATGTCATTGACTCATCCCCTGTCTTTTTCTCTTCCACCAGCCCTGCGAATCCGAGGTCCTTTGGCGAGAAGTCGTCAAGGATTGTGAGTGTCTTGCCGCCTGTGGCGAGCTCAAGCTTTTCCATGTCTGATTTGGAGACACGCCTTGCAGCGTATATTCCCTTCTTGGCAAGGAGGTGCTGGGCTATGTCATCTATGCCCTTCTGGCAGAATATCACATTTGCGCCTGTCTTGACCACCTTGTCGACAAGGTTCCTTATCATCTTCTCTTCCATGTCGAGGAATGTCTGCATCTTCTCAGGGTCTGTTATCTGTATCTTCGCCTCTGTTTCAGTGTTCTTTATCTCCAGTGCAGAGTCCAGCAGCAGAATCTTTGCATTCTTCACCGAAGAAGGCATTCCTGAATGGACTTTCTCCTTGTCCAGCACTATGCCATCTATTAATTCAGTGTCATCAACACCTGCGCCCACTTTCTTTTCTATCTTGATATTATCCTTGTTTATCACAACATTATTTTCTTCCTTGCTGGCAATCTTTTTCACTGCATCCACTGCAATCCTGCCGAGCTTATCCTTTGCGTATTCAGCGCCCTTGCCAGTCATTGCAGTCACGGCAATGTTCTGGAGTATGCCCGAATCATTTTCTGTGACTGTTATCCCTATTTTAGAAAGTATCTCCTGCGACTTTTCAGCAGCAATCCTGTATCCCTTTGCTATTACCGTAGGGTGTATCCCCTGGTCAAGCAGGTTTTCAGCCCTCTTGAGAAGCTCCCCTGCAAGCACGACCGCTGTTGTAGTGCCGTCTCCAACCTCGTCTTCCTGGGTCTTGGCTATCTCCACCATCATCTTCGCAATCGGGTGCTCTATCTCAATTTCTTCCAGTATTGTGACGCCGTCATTTGTTACTATGACGTCTCCCATTGTGTCCACAAGCATCTTGTCCATTCCCTTTGGCCCCAGGGTTGTCCTCACTGTTGCTGCAACCTGCATCGCTGCCATGATGTTCGCGTGCTGTGCATTCTTTCCAGTTGTCCTCTGGCTGCCTTCTGGCAGGATAAATATCGGCTGTATCTGCGGCTGTGCCATTTTTTCACCTCAAAACTGCAATTGCTTTGCATGGGGGCGAAAAGCGAAAAACACTATGTTTTCACCCCTGAATTGGGAATTTGTATACAAGCAGTTATATATAAAGGTTTTGCATTTGCCCACGTTGTGTATCAAGTTTCTTCTGTGGAAAAAGTATGTGCAATTATTAACAACTTATTTAAACTCAAATAAACATTATTGTTACATATGAAAAAAAAGATTAGCAAATTCATATATTGGACGCCAAGAATTTTATCAATCATATTTATACTTTTTTTAGCAATGTTTTCCTTAGATATTTTTGAAGGAAATTATGGCTTTTGGGGAACAATCCTCGGATTATTTATGCACAATATTCCAACACTTTTCCTGCTGATTGTTCTCTTAATCTCATGGAAGCATGAAATTGTTGGAGGAATTGGTTTTATTCTCGCAGGAATTTTCTATATTGCATGGGTTTTAATGAATGCTATCAAAAAAGGTTTTGAATTGTATTACTTACTCTGGGTTGTGCAGATTTCTGGAATAGCTTTCTTTATAGGAATTATGTTTCTTGTTGGTTGGTTCAAAAAGAAAAGATAACTCTGTAAAAAGTCATTCCTTTTCTTCTACTTTCTGCACAAAGCCGCATTTGCCTTAACAGCAAAAAATATTTATAAGTATTATGCCTATAAGAGTCGGGGGGATAGATTAGGATGTTTGATAATGCAAAAAAGATGCTGATACGAAAGGCTATAATTTCTGCATCAGAGATGTCTGATGAGGGGCTTGTCAGTATTATAAGCCGCGGCGAGAGATTCTTTGTGAGGGACAGCACTATAAAAAAGCAGGTGGAGAGCGTAAAGAAGGCAATCATGAAAAACACGCCGACTGTGCAGATGGCTAGGAACGCTATGCGCATGCTCTCTCCCAAGGCAAAGGAAAAGCTTGTGAACAACCTTCTCATAAATACCGCAATCCTGGGCAACCAGAAGAGGCACACCCTCGAGGAAAAGCTCGGCTTCGGGCTTCCCTGGTTCTTCGTGATAAGCCCGACTGCAAAGTGCAACCTCTCGTGCATCGGATGCTATGCTGGCGGATATCAGCAGAATGAGGGGCTTCCATTTTCAGAAGTTGACAGGATATTCACAGAGGCAAAGCAGCTCGGAATATATTTCATAACAGTATCTGGCGGAGAGCCGTTTATCTGGCCTAAAATCTATGACTTGTTCAAGAAGCATGATGACATGTATTTCCAGGTGTATACAAACGGCACTATGCTGAACAAGAAGAATGCCAAAAGGTTGGCTGAGCTTGGAAATGTTGCACCTGGAATATCTATCGAGGGCTCCAGGGAAGAAACAGACAATAGAAGAGGAGCAGGCATATATGATAAAGTAATGGAAGCTATGAATAATTTGACAGAAGCAGGAGTTCTCCACGGATTTTCAGTCACAATGACAAAACTCAACGCAGACACACTAACATCAGACGAATTCTACGACCAGATGATTGCGAAGAAATGCTCTTTCGGCTGGCTGTTCCAGTATGTGCCAATAGGAAGGAAACCAGATGTTTCGCTGATGGCAACCCCTGAGCAGAGAAATGCCCTTCGCCTTAAGGTAAATGAAGTTAGGAATACAAAGCCAATATTCCTGGGCGACTTCTGGAATGACGGCGAGTATGTCGGCGGCTGCCTGGCAGGGGCAAGGCCCGGAGGATACTTTCACATAAACTGCGAGGGCGACGTTGAGCCGTGCGTCTTCCTGCAGTTCTCAGTGGACAATATAAGAAACAAGCACCTTCTGGATGTCATGGAGTCGCCCTTCTTCAAGGCGCTGAGGCATGAGCAGCCCTACAATGAGAACGGGAACCTCCTAATGCCCTGCGCGCTCATTGACAACCCTGAGATTCTGAGAAAAATTGTGAAGAAGTACAATGCAAAGCCCTCCTACAACAGCAGCCTTGATGTGGTAACAGATAAGGAGGTCACCGCTTTCCTCGACAGGTATTCCAGGGACTTTAAGAATATCACAGACCCTGTGTGGGAAGAGATGAAGGGCAGGCATAAGCACTGGAAGGAATACTGGGGAAAGCTGACAGGAGAGGATGAAAAAAAGGAATGAATTATTTTTTCTTATGATTCTTATTTCTGGCTTAAAACAAAAACCTTTTATATGAATCCAAAATAACCAAACACCGGCTAAGCCAGCCAGGGCTCGTGGTTTAGTGGTTATAACGCTGCCTTTACATGGCAGATGTCGCCGGTTCGAATCCGGCCGGGCCCACCATTTGATGCGGCAATAGTCTAGCGGTAGGACATGTCCCTGCCACGGACATAACCCGGGTCCGAATCCCGGTTGCCGCATTTTTTTCTTTACTGCAAAAATTTCTTTTACAAAAATACAAAAATTTAAAAGCATCAGCGTCAAGCATAAAGCAGCATGGAAGAGAACAGGATTCTTGAGCTTCTGACAAATGATGACAATATCACCTGGCGGGCCATAATCTACGACCTCATGAAGAGTGAGAACATGAACCCCTGGGACATCAATGTCTCCCTAATAACAAAGAAATATATTGAGACAATGCGCCAGCTTCAGGTGATGAATTTCCGCGTTTCTGGAAAGGTTGTGCTCGCAGCAGCAATCCTGGTCAGGATAAAATCTTCGCTGCTCATCGGCAGGGACATTGCAGAGCTGGACAGTCTGTTTGCCAGCGCCAGCCCCCTGGAAGAGGGCGAATTAGGAGCAGATGACTTCTACTCAGGGCTTGAGGGTGAGTATGCCGGTTCCTCACAGGAGCAGGAGCTGCCTTTGCTCTATCCCAGGACTCCCCAGCCGAGGAAGAGGAAAATCTCAATGTATGAGCTCATAAGCGCCCTCCAAAAGGCGCTCGAGGTAAAGCAGAGAAGGACCTTCAGAACCACGCTGCCGGAAATCTCGCTTCCAGAGAAAAGAGTGGACATCGCACTTCTCATAAACAATGTTTACTCAAGGGTGCAGGAGCTCATCTCCAAATTCAAAAGCAGCAGGGTCAAGTTCTCAGATGTTGTGCCTTCGGGAAAGAAGCAGGACAAGATTGACACCTTTGTGCCGCTGCTGCACCTCGCCACGCAGCAGAAGATTGACCTTTTTCAGAAGGAGCAGTTCGGCGAGATTGAGATAGCTTTATACAATGCTGCTGCAAGAAAGATTGTCGAGGAGGAGCTCGAAAAGATTGCCCTGGCCGAAAGTGAGAAAAAGCCGGCAAAAGGCAGGAAAGCAGCGGCACCGAGGAAAAAGACAATAGCGGCATAGATTTGATTATTTAAAGCAAAAATTTTAAAAAGCGGCTGCAAATTCCCCTCTAATTGCCCCGGTAGTGTAGCTCGGCCAATCATCCGGCCCTTTCGAGGCTGGGACACGGGTTCAAAACAAGCCTTTTCCTGCGGGAAAAGCCTTGAGGGAAATGCGGTTTTCTTCCCTTCGGGCGAAAACCTCGGAATTTTTCCTTCGGAAAAATCAAATGAAAAAGCTTGTGAAAGTCCCGTCCGGGGCAGTTATTTTTAATTTGATTGAAAATATTTTTCATAGTAAGATTTAAAAATGGATTAAATGCCCCAGGTGTGCAGGAGGTTTTTTATGAAGAGAAGCTCACGGCGTTGGAAGAAGAAGAGGCAGATGCGCTGGAAGTGGCAGCGAAAGAGGATGAAGAAGGAGAAGAGAAAGAGGAAGCTCAAGGTATAAACCTAAAGCTTTATAAATAAGCAGTTTTTTCCATTTTTCACTAATAAAAAATTGACGCCTCGCAAGGGGCGACCCAGGAACTACTTGCCTCGGGCAGTAGGAGGGAGCATAATGGACAAGGAAAGCGTTTTGAAGGCAATAAAACAGGCAAGACAGGACTCTAAAAAGAGGAAATTCAGCCAGAGCATTGATCTGATAATCACTGCCAAGGACATCGACCTGAAGAAGACAGAGAACCAGAAGGATATATTCGTGGCGATGAACTTCGCCCCGCCGAAGAAGCTGAAGATATGCGCGCTCGTCGGAGCAGAGGGCGTTGACGCTGCAGGGGACTGCGACAAGGTGATATTGCAGGACAGTTTCCCCGAGTATGAAAGGGATGAGAAGAAGGTGAAGAAGCTCGCAGTTGAGTATGATTTCTTCATTGCGCAGGCGAACATAATGCCGGCGGTTGCAAAGGTTTTTGGTAGAGTCCTTGGAAGGAGGGGAAAGATGCCGAATCCCAAGGCAGGATGCGTTGTCCCTCCAAAGACAAACCTCAAGCCGCTGGTGGAGAGGCTGCAGAAGAGCGTGGAGCTGAAGATGAAGACAGCGCCCATGGTGCAGTGCAGGGTAGGCACAGAGGACATGAAGGATGAGGAAATCGCAGAGAACATACTAACTGTGTTCAACACGCTGCTGCATGCGCTTCCAAACGAGCGCAACAACATCAAGTCAGTGATGCTCAAGACAACCATGGGCAAGCCTGAAAAGATTAACTTTTAAGAGAGGTCATGATGGCACATGTAGCTAAATACAAAAAGGAAAGAGTGGAAGAGCTGGCAAAACTCATGGAGCAGTACCCTGCAGTGGGGCTGATAAACATGGAGCACCTGCCTGCGTCGCAGCTCCAGAAGATGAGGGGGCAGCTCAGGGAAAAGCTGCTCATTGTCATGAGCAAGAAGAACCTAATCAAGCTCGCGCTTGCCAAGAGCAAGAAGGGTGAGATGAAGGAGCTTGAAAAATATTTTGAGGGAATGCCCTGCCTGATATTCACAAGGGACTCCCCTTTCAGGGTGGCAGTCACTCTCAAGAGGAGCAAGTCAACTGCTGCTGCAAAGCCGGGACAGACAGCGCCCAGGGACCTTACAATCCAGGCAGGTCCTACGCCTTTCAGCCCGGGCCCGGTGCTCGGAGAGCTTGGGCAGATGGGAATAAAGGCAGGGGTTGAGAAGGGCAAGATTGTTATAAAGCAGGACAAGCTTGTTGCCAGGAAGGGTGAGAAGATAACCAAGCAGACAGCGGCAATCCTGCAGAAGTTCGGGATAGAGCCCATGGAGATAGGGCTGAACCTCGTGGCATTCTACGAAAACGGGCTCATCTACAACAGCGAAGTCCTTGACATAGACGACAAGAAGACGCAGGAGCAGCTGAGAAAGGCGGCATCCTGGGCATTCAACCTGGCAATGGAGGCCGGCTATCCCGCAAAAGAGACAATTTCAATGCTGATAGGAAAGGCTTACAGGCAGGCAGAGGCAGTTCAGTCTGCTGCTAAGCCAGATAAGGAGTAAACAAAGGAGATATTTATCGGAGGTATCGAAAATGGAATATGTGTACGCTGCAATGCTGCTCCATAAGGCAGGCAAGAAAGTCGACGAGAGCTCTGTGAAGAAGGTGCTTGAGGCGGCAGGCATATCGCCTGACGAGACAAGGATAAAGGCGCTCGTTGCAAGCCTGGAAGGGGTTGACATTGACAAGGCAATAGAGACCGCGCAGGTTGTTGCTGCGGCAGTTCCTTCATCTTCAGCGCCTGCAAAGGAGGAGAAGAAGGCTGACAAGGAAGAGGAGAAGAAGACAGAGGAAATGGCTGCAGCAGGACTCGGAGCCCTGTTCGGCTAAAATTTTGTCAAAAACCACCAGTCAAAGACTGATGGCATGAATGTTTAGTGGAAAAAAACAATTATTGTGTGGTTTTTGAGCACAATAAAACACTAAAAAATTCCGCTGGATTTTTGGTGCACCAAAAATTTGTTTCACAAATTTTTTAGTGTTACAATAGTATGTTATATTCACTATCCAAACCATTTATCAAAGATAAGTGGAATTTTGTTGTTTTAATTATAGCAAATCATGTTAATAATCGGAACTTTGTTTCCTCTATAATTAGTGATTTGCTTATTAGGGCTGAGCGCTGATGGAAGAAGAAAGAGCAGAAGAAAAGAAACCTGAAGAGAATAAGGAGATTCTCGGGAAAGTCGACGACGCCAAGAAGTCGGTCGGAAACCTGAAGGACGAGCTCAACTCCCTCAACAAGGAGAAGGAATCCTGGTTTGCAAAGAAGGACGAGTACGCCAAGCAGATAGCTGAAAAGATTGCAGAGATAAAGGTGCTCAAGAGGGAGAGGGACGAGTTCACGGCCAAGGTGAAGGGGCTCAAGGAGGAGAGGAACAAGCTCAACGAGGTCATAAGGGGCAGGATTACTGAGATAAAGAAAATCAACGAGCAGAAAAAGAAGATAATGGTCCAGTATAAGATAACCAAGGACCCGGCCCAGATAGCGAGGCAGATTGATTCTCTTGAAATGAGCATTGAGACAGAGGCATTTTCCTTTGATAAGGAAAAGAAGGTCATGAAGCTGATAAACCAGCTCAGGAAGGACTATGAGGGGGCCAAGAAGCTCAGCAGTGTCTGGGAGAACTCAAACGTGCTCTCAAAGGAGATTGACGCCCTGAAGGCGCAGGTTGAGGAGCTCCACAGGAAGATACAGGAGCTTGCGGGAGAGAGCCAGAAAAGGCATGAGAGGATGCTGGAAATCTCCAAGGAAGTTGACGAGATAAAAAAGCAGGAGGAGGGCGCCTACGAGAAGTTCTTTGAGTACAAGAAGAAGTTCAGCACAGTAAACTCAAACCTCAAGAGCACCCTGATGGAGATAAGCCAGTCCAGGAGGAAGCTTGAAAGCATCAAGGGCGCAGAGCAGAAAGAAAGGAAGAGGAAGGACAGCGAGGTGCTCAAGGAGAAGGAGGAGGCTGTCGAGGAAAAAATAAAGAAGGGCAAGAAGCTCACAACACAGGACCTGCTCGTGTTCCAGAAGCTTGAGAGCGAGAAGAAAGAGCCAGAGAAGGGATTCTAAAAACTGATTTTTGCCTTTGTTCAATCTCTTTTGTGCGATTTTTTATGATAAGCTATGTCTGAAGTTCTGAATAGAATCATAAAAATCCGCTGAGAGCGTCCTACTCCGGACTAAAGTCCGGAGTTTGACCGGACGCTCTCTTAATCGCGGATTTTTAGG
>PEXD01000010.1:0-5169 GCA_002779235.1 Candidatus Woesearchaeota archaeon CG07_land_8_20_14_0_80_44_23
TATTCCAGCAGGGAAAAACAGAGATTGAAGCCCTTGGGAAGTGCGCAGTTGTCAGCTCAGGGGGCATTGCAGCGTTTGTGATAGCAGACCTGCACATCGGCTACGAGGAAGCCCTGAACAAGCAGGGAATGCTCATTCAGAGGTTCCAGTTCCGCGAGATGATGAAAGGGATTGATAAAGCGTTATCTGCAATCGCTCTCCAGAAGAAAAAAATTGACATTGCCATAATCGCAGGGGACTTAAAGCATGAGTTCGGCACAATCTCTGAGCAGGAATGGAGGGAGGCGCTCTCTGTGATTGACTTTCTCTCAAAAAAAATTGGGAGAGTAGTGCTCATAAAAGGCAACCATGACAAGATTCTCGGCCCGATTGCAGGCAGGAGAGGTGTTGAGATAAAGGAGAGTATGAAGATTGGGGATGTGCTCATAATCCATGGGGAGCGCCTTCCAAAAAGGGATGAGCTTTCCGGGATAAAGAATATTCTCATGGGGCACGAGCATCCTGCAGTGTCAATAAGAGAAGGGATAAGGGCAGAGCTCTTCAAGTGCTTCCTTATAGGCAGGTGGAAAGGATTTAATCTGATAGTGGTGCCCTCATTCTCAACACTTACAGAGGGCACAGACGTCTTGAAAGGGGAACTTCTAAGCCCGCTGCTGAAAGGCGGGAACCTGCTGAAATTCAGGGCAGTGCTCTGCGGCGAGGCGCTCTCAAACTATGATTTCGGGGCACTTTCTGGGCTCATAAAAATCCGCTGAGCGCTTCCAAGAAGAGAAAGCTTTAATCATCATTCTAATAAAATTATTTCATCTCCTAAATTCTCTTCTGGCATTGAAATAAACAAATATTTAAGGAAGAGGCGCTAACTTTTTTTCCATGCTGATAAAGTGGATACGCCTCAGGAACATAAGGAGCTACCTTTCCGAAGAGATACATTTCCCAGAGGGCTCAACCCTGCTGAGCGGGGACATAGGCGCAGGAAAAAGCACGATACTTCTCGCCATAGAGTTTGCGCTCTTCGGATTCTCCACAGATGTTTCAGGCGAGACGCTGTTAAGGAATGGAAAGCCGAGCGGCTCGGTTGAGCTCTGCTTCGATGTTGACAGCAAGAATGTAATCATAAAAAGGAACCTCAAGCGCGGAAAGGAATCGTTCTCGCAGGCATCCGGCTATGTAATTGTGAACAATGTCAAGACAGAAAAGTCGGCAGAGGAGCTCAAGGCATTTTCACTCTCGCTTCTGGGATACCCTGAGGAATATCTCAAGAAGAAAAGCATGCCGCTCTACAGATATACCGTCTACACTCCGCAGGAGGAGATGAAGAGGATACTTTTCGAGTCGAGGGAGGAGCGGCTCAACAGTTTAAGGAAGATTTTCGGGATAGAAAAATACGGCGTGATAAGGGCAAACGCAGTGATAGTTGCATCGTCGCTGAGGGAGAAGATGAGGGAGCTCTCCTCAAGGATAGAGGACCTTGCCAGGAAGAAAGAGGAGCTTGAGGAGACGATGAAGGAGATATCGGGAACGCAGGAAAGAATAGGGAAAATGAAGCCGGAGCTTGCAGCGCTCTCTGAAAAAAAGCAGGGACTCTCAAAAAAATTAGAGATTCTTGAGGAAAAGAGGAAGCGGGCCGCAGGGCTGAAAAGCGCAATCTCATCATACGAGAGCGCGATAGCCGAGAAGGCAGAACTCTGCGAGTCACGCAGGAGCGCAATTGAGGCAATCAGCAGGAAAATCTCGGTATTCACAAAAAAGCTCGAGGAAATCCCTGCTGCCGAAAAGGCAGATGAGGGCAAACTGGAAAATGAGCTTGAATCAATATCAAGGGAGCTCTCTCTGAAAGAAAAATCGCTTGCAGAAGCAAAGGAGAAGGAGAGGATGCTGCTGCTCAGAAAAAAGGAGATTGAGAAGGAGATAGCAGAAGAGGACGCACTGAAGAATCAGCTTTCCCTGCGGGAGAAGGAGCTTGAGGAGCTCGCCTCTGGCAAGCCGGGGGAGGAAATAGAAAGGGAGAGGGAAGAAAAGGAAAAGGCGCTCAGGGAGATAATAGAGAATAAGGGGAGGGCCTCGCTGTCAAAAGAGGAGTCGGAAAGGGTGATAGCGGAAATAGCGAAGCACAAGGTCTGCCCCCTCTGCAAGCAGGAGATAAAAGAGGACTACAAGGAGCACCTGAAAGAGGAAGAGGAGAAAAAGAAAAAATCCAACAGGGAGCTGATAGAATCGCTGTCAAAGGAGCAGCAGGAGCTCGAATCAGGGATAAAAATCCTTAAGGAAGAGTCAAAGCGCTCCTCTGAGAGGGATGCACGCTCAAACAAGCTCTCTGCAGAAACCGATTCCATAAAAAAATTGCTTTCTGAGGTTGAGAAGAAAAAAACCCTGCTGAAAGGGATTGGAAAAGAAATCGCGCAGATGCCGAAGGCAGATGCAGAAAGGGAAATCGGGGCGCTTAAGGAAAAAGAGGCGGAGCAAAAGAAAATCCTGAAGCAGGCCAGGGAGAGAAACGCGGGGATAGCGCTGCGTGAGGCAGTGTCAGCACAGCTCAGCCGCGAGAGGGAACTCCTCACTTCTGCAGAGAAAGAGGCAGCCGAGGCAGATAAGGCGGTCTCAGAGCTGAACAAGAGGAAAATTGAGGCATCAGGAGAACTGAAGGAACTTGAAAGTACAGACAAGCAGTGGGAGGATGCAAAATCAGAGCTTGACTCTGCAATGAAGCGCGAGAAGGACATAGAGGTGCTCTCTGCAGCGCTGGAGAGCGAGGCCTCTCTGAAAAGCAGGAATGCCGGGAAAATAGAGGCGGAGATAAAGGAGAAATCCAAGGACAAGAAAAGGTTTGAGCTCTACCGCGAGCTTGAGCAGATGATATC
This sequence comes from Candidatus Woesearchaeota archaeon CG07_land_8_20_14_0_80_44_23, assembly GCA_002779235.1. Classification (GTDB taxonomy): domain Archaea; phylum Nanobdellota; class Nanobdellia; order Woesearchaeales; family 0-14-0-80-44-23; genus 0-14-0-80-44-23. The sequence goes on from PEXD01000010.1 coordinate 2,862, forward strand.
AGACAAGTTCACTGCGCTTGTTTCAGAGATGGAGAAGCAGGTGATGAGCTCAATACACTACGAGTTCGGGAAGCTCTTCCAGGAGTGGTTCTCATCCCTCATAGAGGAAGAAACCATGAGTGCGAGGATAGATGAGGACTTCACCCCGATAATAACAGAGGACGGGCATGACACCTCGGCAGAGAACCTCTCCGGCGGGGAAAAGACAGCTGTTGCGCTGGCATACCGCCTGGCGCTCAACCGCGTGATAAATGATATGGTGAGCACAATAAAGACAAAGAACCTCATAATACTCGACGAGCCAACAGACGGCTTCTCATCAGAGCAGCTGGACAGAGTGAGGACAGTGCTTGACGAGCTGGGGCTTAGGCAGATGATAATAGTCAGCCATGAGGCGAAGATAGAGAGCTTTGTAGAGCATGTGATAAGGATAACAAAGCAGGAGCACGAGAGCAGGGTTCTAAATTAATCGCCGGGAATAAATTTATAAATAACTCTCTGATTAGCATTTTTCTAATGGGGCTGTAGTGTAGCCTGGTATCACTCATGCTTGGGGTGCATGCAACCCGTGTTCGAATCACGGCAGCCCCATAAACCTTTAAAATTTTCTTAATCTTTTTCATAGAAAAGTATTTAAATTGCGGAGCGCATTTTTGCTATACAAATATATAATATAGGAATGATAGCGGAATTTTAAAAATTAAAAATTAAAAGACAGAGCCATAAGGCCTTTGGCAATGTGGCAAGTTTTCAAAAAACAGGGTGAGGATATGGATAAGAAATTTGTGTTCATCTTTGTGTCGGTTTTCTTGCTTTGCGCAGGGCTTGCCCGCGCACTTGATTTCACTGCTGCGCTTAGCCCAATAACAAACACGGCAAACATGTTTGAGCAGGCGAAGTACGAACTTTCTATACATAATTCCCTGAATCAGCAGGACATCTACACCCTCGACTTCATCAGCGACCCAACCTGGTCAATCACGACAGATCCGGCTTCAGATTACTTCACCGGAATGATTGTGCCTGCAGAACAGACAAAGACCACTACAATAATCCTAAAGCCAAACATTGCTATGACATACGGGGCTTACGAGATAAAGCTCAATATCAAGTCAGCGGCTACCGGACTGGAGCAGCAGGTGAGAGTGCCTGTTGTTGTAACAGTGCCTGACCAGCAGCAGCAGTATGCAATGACAATGACGCTTGCAGCAGACGTGCCTGCCGAGGTTGACCCCAGGCAGCCGATGAAGATTACCATAAGCGTCGAAAACAAGATGCCTGTAAAGAGAAGCGGGCTCAAGGTTGCAGTAAAGGATGCGCTCGGGCTGGTGAACCAGGAGCAGAACATAAGCGTCGACCCGCTTGGAAAGAATGTCTTCGACATAAATATTGAATTTAACCCAATACAGAGCCCTGCTGCAGACATCCTGACAATAAGCCTCCTCACTGCAAATGACGAGCTCATCAAGAGAATAGACAACAAAAACTTTGATATAATCGCCTATTCCCCCCTTAATGAGAGCGAGTCAGTCAGGAGGTCATTCCTCAAGACCACAACCACAATCACAGTATCAAACTCCGGAAACGCGCCAGGGACAAAGCTGGTTGCAAGAAAGGTCGGGTTCTTTCAGAACATTTTCTTAAAGACAACGCCCACTGCAAAATGGGTGGAGATAAATGGAAAAAGATACCTTGGATGGCAGGTGACAGTGCCTCCCCAGTCGGCAGTGCAAATAATCATGGCTGTAAGCTTCAGAGGGCTTGTGCTTCTGCTGGTCGTGATAGTGCTGCTTGTAACAGCATATTTCTACCTGAAGCCGCCGATAGAGGTAAGGAAGAGGGCAGGAATCACAAAGACAAGGGAGGGCGGGATATCCGAGCTCAAGGTAATCCTGAATGTGAAGAACACGAGCAGCAAGAGCATTCAGGATGTGAAGGTTGTGGACTCAGTCCCAGACATCGCAGATATAGAGGAGAATTTCCAGGCAGGCACAATAAAGCCGGACAACATAACCAAGAACATCGCAAACGGCACGCTTGTCAAGTGGAACCTCGGAAGGTTCGAAGCCCATGAGGAGCGCGTGATAAGCTACAGGATAAAGTCAAAGCTAACCATAATCGGCTACTTCAGGCTCCACTCCGCTGTTGTGAAGTTCATCAGCAACAACAAGGAAAGCAAGGTCCGCTCCAACTCGGTGCAGCTGCACATCAAGAAGGAAGAGTTCGGGCTTGAGTGAAATTTTTATTTTTAAATTTATTCTCTTTCTGTTATGAGATTTTTATGACAATTCATTACAAAATTCTTCAG
>PEXD01000010.1:5189-16225 GCA_002779235.1 Candidatus Woesearchaeota archaeon CG07_land_8_20_14_0_80_44_23
AGAATCCCCTCCCCCGGATTCGAACCAGGAACCTTCCGGTGACGGCTGTCTCGCCTTCATCCATCCTCGATGTGAGTTGTCTGCGAGAATCTACAGCCGGACGCTCTAACCGTTGAGCTAGGAGGGGCTGTTTTCGAAATTTAGGAGAAATACTCGCTTTATAAAGTTTGTTGTTTTGCTGATTTACCGTGCTGGCGTATGTTAGTGCAGCAGAGGCATATCGAATCTCCTGAAAAAACAAAAGATTTAAAAAGGAGCTCCAAACTACTAAAAAAAACCAAAAACCGCCGGGAGTTTGTCGCTATCATGATGGGGCATATTCTGTTGATTACATGCCATAAGAACTGAGTATGCAGTCGTGATGCTTTCAAAAACCAGTATTTGATGCTCTGGTAGTGTAGCGGCCTATCATGGAGCCCTGTCACGGCTCCGACCCGGGTTCAAATCCCGGCCAGGGCGTTTTTTTGGGCCGGTGGCGCAGCCTGGAATGCACTGACGGCAGCTCGCAGCGGCAGGACGTGCATGGGCAATAGCGCACCTGACTTTTAATCAGGTTGTCGGGGGTCCGAATCCCCTCCGGCCCATAATAATTCGCCTCAAGCATAGGTTACGGAGAGAAAAAATGGCCAAGAAAATCGAGCACTTGCTCATACCCGAACACACAAAAATTTCTGAGAAGGAGAAAAAAGAACTTCTGGAGCGCTACCAGATAAGCGAACACGAGCTTCCGGCTATACTTCTCAAGGACCCGGCGATAGCGCACCTCAATGCAAAGCCGGGTGACGTGATAATGATAACAAGGAAAAGCCCGACGGCGGGCGAATCAGTTTTCTATAGGGTGGTCAAACTTGAATGAGCTTGGAAGAACTCTCTGCAAGAGGTATTTTGAGGAGGAATCCTTCGTAAAATCGGACATAGAATCGTTCAACAACTTCATAGAGAAGAGACTGCAGGAGATTGTCGACGAGAACAAGCAGATAGAGCCGACGATAATCCCGAACAATGTGGACAGCTACAAGATAAAGCTCAATAAGATAGGCGTGGATATGCCGATGCTCGTCGAGGCCGACGGAAGCACAAGGCCTGTCTTCCCATGCGAGGCGAGGCTCAGGAAGATAACATACGCGGCAGCGATGCACCTCAACATGAGCGTCCATATAGACGGCACCCAGAGGGAGGAGTTCAATGCATACATCGGCAATATACCCATAATGCTCAAGTCCAAGTACTGCCACCTCAGCAAGCTCAACAGGGAGGAGTTCATAGAGCACGGCGAGGACCCTGATGACAGCGGTGGGTATTTCATAATCAATGGGAGCGAGAAGGTGCTCGTGAAGGTGGAGGACCTTGCAGCAAACAAGTTCCTCGTCACAAAGAGTGATACAGGCCCAAGCCCTTACATAGGCAAGGTGTTTTCTGAGAGCGCCGCTTTCAGGATACCACACACAGTTGAGAAGATGAGGGACGGGGTATTCTACCTGACATTCACGAGGGTGAGAAGGGTTCCCATTGTGCTGGTGATAAAGGCGCTCGGCATGACAAAGGACCAGGACATAATGCAGATGATAAGCTCCGACATCCAGTATGACGACTTCCTTGTCAACCTCTATCAGTTCGCCGACATAACCATCCAGGAGGACGCCCTTGACTATCTCGCCAAGAAGACAGGGATAACACAGCCGAGGGAGGTGCGCCTCGAGAGGATGGAGCAGGTTATAGACAGGTTCCTCCTGCCGCACCTGGGCACGTCCAAGCAGGACAGGATGGCGAAGGCATACAACCTCTGCAAGATGATAAAGAAATTCCAGATGGTCTCTGCAGGGGAGATACCTGTTGACGACAAGGACCACTACTCCAACAAGCGCCTGAAGATGAGCGGGGACCTTCTGACAGACCTTTTCAGGGTTAATTTCAACATGCTCATCAAAGACATGCTCTACAACTTCCAGAGGATTGTCAAGAGGGGAAAGTTCCCTTCGCTCAGGGTTGTGATAAGGGACAAGCTGCTCACCCAGAGGATATACTCCAGCATGGCAACAGGAAGCTGGGTGGGCGGAAGGAAGGGGATAAGCCAGAGGATACAGCGCCTCAACTTCCTCGAGACAATGTCGCACCTGCAGAGGGTTGTGAGCCCGCTGAGCGCAACACAGGAGAACTTCGCGGCAAGAGAGCTTCATCCGACTCACCTCGGAAGGCTCTGCCCGATAGAAACTCCGGAAGGAACAAACATCGGACTCAAGAAGAACCTCTCGCTCATGGCAAGCGTATCCCAGAGCGTACCCGACCAGGACATAATCAAGGTTGTAAGGAGCATGGGGCTCAAGGAAGCGAAGTAGCCCGGTTGCTCATAAAAAAAAATCAAGATTTTGGAGAAGGATGAAAAAATGACAGGAGAAGTTTATCTTAACGGAAAATTCATCGGCTCGGCGGAGAAGCCGAAGGAGTTCGCTGGGCAGGTAATAGAGGCGAGGAGAAAGGGGCTGCTCTCCCCTGAGCTGAACGTCTACTACAATGACAGGACCAGGGAAGTGCAGATAGAGGCGTTCAGGGGAAGGCTGAGGAGGCCGCTGATTGTTGTCAAGAACGGCAAGCCCCTTTTCACAGAAGAGCTCATGAAAAAGGTGCAGAACAACGAGCTCTCCTGGGCTGAGATGGTAAAGCAGGGAATAATTGAGTATATCGACGCTGCAGAGGAAGAAAACTGCCTTGTCGCATTCTCTGAGGAAGAGCTCACCCCTGAGCACACCCACATGGAGATAATGCCCATTGCAATGGTGAGCCTGTGCACATCGCTTGTCCCCTACGGCAACCACGACCCGAGCGCAAGGCTTAACGCCGGCTCAAAAAACCAGAAGCAGGGGCTTGGGCTCTATGCCGCAAACTTCCTCATAAGGATGGACATGGACACCAATATTCTCCACTACCCGCAGGTTCCCATTGTAAGCACAATGATGACAGAGATGTCGCACTACGAGAAGCACCCCTCAGGGCAGAACATAGTTGTCGCGATAATGAGCTTCAAGGGATACAACATGCTGGATGCCGTGATAATCAACAGGGCATCCCTCGACAGGGGCTTCGGAAGGAGCACCTACTACAGACCTGCTGCTGCAGAGGAGCTGAGATACCCCGGCGGACTCACTGACAGCATCTGCATTCCTGACAAGGAAGTCAAGGGATACAAATCAGAGGACGTTTACAAATATCTTGAAGAAGATGGGATAATCTCTCCTGAGATAAAAATAAAGGAGGACGATGTCCTGATAGGGAAGACAAGCCCGCCAAGATTCCTCTCAAGCCTGGAGCAGTTCAACGTCTCCTCAAGCGAGAGGAGGGAAAGCTCTGTCTCAGTGAAGCATGGGGAGGAAGGAATAGTCGACTTTGTCATGCTCACCGAAAACATGGAAGGCAACAGGTTTGTCGAGGTCAACATAAGGGACCAGAGAGTGCCTGAAATAGGCGACAAGTTCACATCCAGGCACGGGCAGAAGGGGGTTGTGGGGCTCATAGTTGACCCTGCTGACATACCGTTCTCAGCATCTGGAATCACCCCTGACATAATATTCTCGCCGCACAGCATCCCATCCAGGATGACAATGGGGCACCTCATAGAGTCAATAGGCGGAAAGGTTGGCTCGCTGTCAGGAAGGTATGTGGACGGCACTACATTCGACTCAGAGCCTGAGGGCAAGCTGAAGGCAGAGCTTCTTTCTATGGGATTCAGGGACAACGGCACAGAGACAATGTACAGCGGGGAGACAGGCGAGATTTACGAGGCAAGGATATTCATCGGCGAGATGTATTACCTGAAGCTCAAGCACATGGTGGCAAACAAGATACATGCAAGGGCGAGAGGGCCGATACAGCTCCTCACCAGGCAGCCCACTGAGGGAAGGGCAAAGGAGGGCGGGCTCAGGCTGGGAGAGATGGAAAAGGACTGCTTTGTGGCGCACGGCACATCCCTGCTCCTCAAGGAAAGGTTCGACTCTGACAGGACTGTTGTGCCTGTATGCGAGAACTGCGGGCTCATAGCAGTGAGCGACCGCTACAGAAAGAAGTCATACTGCCCTGTGTGCGGGGACGAGGGCAAGGTCTCAGACATCGAGATGAGCTATGCTTTCAAGCTGCTGCTCGACGAGCTGAAATCCATGTGCATCTACCCGAAGCTTGTGCTGAAGAGCAAGTATGAATAAATTCACGCTTAATGAGAGGGATGGCATAAAATGGAAGAATATGAAACCGGTTATTTTTACAAGAAGATAGACAAGATTGTATTCGGGATGGAAAGCCCGAAAATCATAAAAAAGATGGCTGCAGTCAAGGTTGTCACGCCTGAGCTCTATGACAAGGAAGGATACCCTGTCGACGGCGGGCTGATGGACACGAGGATGGGAGTCATCGACCCCGGGCTTAAGTGCAAGACCTGCGGCTGCAACCTCAAGGAATGCACAGGGCACTTCGGCTACATTGAGCTGGCAAGGCCGGCTGTCCACGTGAAGTATGTAAGACCGATATACTCAATTCTAAGGGCTACATGCAGGAGCTGCGGCAGGATACTTCTCGACGAGAAAAAGATAGCGTTCTTCAGGGCGAAGATAAGGAAGGTTAAGGAAACGCACGATGAGGAGGCAGTCATGGCTGCAGTGGAGGAGGCAATCTTAGCCGCAAGGAAAGTTGACAAGTGCCCTTACTGCAAAGTAAAGCATGGCAAGATAAGCATAGAGAAGCCGACCTCATTCATAGAGGACGAGAAAAGGCTCTCGCCAATAGAAGTGAGGATAAGGCTTGAAAAAGTTACTGATGATGACTGCGAGCTTCTCGGGTTCAACCCACAGGCAGCAAGGCCCGAGTGGATGATACTCACGCTTTTCCCGATACCGCCGGTCACAATGAGGCCGAGCATAACCCTGGAATCAGGGGAGAGGAGCGAGGATGACCTGACCCACAAGCTGGGCGACATAGTGAGGATAAACCAGCGCCTCTACGAGAACATAAACGCAGGCGCGCCTGAGATAATAGTTGAGGACCTCTGGGACCTCCTCCAGTACCATATAACAACATTCTTTGACAATAACATAGCACAGCTTCCCCCTGCGAGGCACAGGAGCGGGCAGCCGCTTAAGACCCTCACTGACAGGATAAAGAGCAAGGAAGGGCGCCTCAGGCACAACCTCGCAGGAAAGAGGACAAACTTCTCGGCAAGGACAGTGATAAGCCCTGACCCGAGCATAGCACTCGACGAGGTCGGCGTCCCTGAATCAATCGCCATGAAACTCACAATACCTGAAAGAGTGACAAGCTGGAACATTGACTATCTCAAGAAGTTCGTGGAGAGCGGCCCCTCAAAGCTCTTCGGGGCAAACTACATAGTGAGGCCCGACGGCAAGAAGAAGAAGATAACTGAAGAGACCAAGGAGCAGCTCCTTGAAGAGATACAGCCGGGATACATTGTGGAAAGGCACCTAATGGACGGTGACACAGCCATTTTCAACAGGCAGCCGTCACTGCACAGGATGAGTATGATGTGCCACAAGGTTAAGATACTTCCATACCAGACATTCAGGGTAAACCCGGCTGTCTGCCATCCGTACAATGCCGACTTCGACGGGGATGAGATGAACCTGCACATACCCCAGACAGAAGAGGCAAGGGCAGAGGCAGAAATCCTCATGGAAGTCAGGACCCAGATGATAAGCCCAAGATACGGGCTCTCTGTAATTGGCTGCGTCCAGGACGCAATATCAGGCACATACCTGCTTACAAAGGACATAAGGCTTCCCCGCGAGAAGGCAATAAACCTTCTCTTCGCGGCAGGAGTGGATGACATCTCACGCCTTCCAAAGAAAGCAGAACTATCAGGCAAGGAGATATTCAGCCAGGTGCTGCCGGCTGACTTCAGCTTTGAGGGCACCTCGCGCCTCTGCAAGCACCATGAGAAGTGCATGAAGGAGAAGTGCGAGAATGAGGGCTATGTGCTTATAGAGAACGGCAACCTCGTGTGCGGTGTCATGGACAAGAACAACCTCGGAGAGGAGTCAGGGCTTCTGCTTAGGGAGCTGAATAAGAGGTATGGGGACGAGGCGCTGAAGATTCTTGAGAGAATATTCAAGCTTGGGGTTGCAACCCTCACCTTCCGCGGATTCTCAAGCGTGATATCAGACATGGACCTTGCAGAGCCAGTCAAGGAGGAGATAAGGAAGCTGCTTGACAAGGCGGATGCAGACGTCAACACCCTTGTGGAGACATACAGGAGGGGGGAGCTCGAGGCGCTTCCTGGAAGGACAGTCCAGGAGAGTGTGGAGCTGAAAATCCTCGAGGTGCTCAACAAGGCAAGGAACGAGACAGGAAAGATTGTGGTAAACGCGTCAAGCGTCGAGACAGATGACCTTGTGATGGTAAAGTCAGGAGCCAGGGGAAACTTCCTGAGCATAACACAGATGGCGGCATTTGTGGGGCAGCAGTCGCTGCGCGGCAACAGGATAAACCAGGGATACGATGGGAGGACACTTTCAGCGTTCCAAAAGAATGACCTGGGAAGCAGGGCAAGGGGCTTCATCAGGAACGGATTCAAGGACGGGCTTTCCCCTGCGGAGTTCTTCTTCATGGGAATGACAGGGAGGGACTCTCTGATGGACACTGCCCTCAGGACCCCAAAATCAGGATACCTTTACAGACGTCTTGCAAACGCAATGCAGGACCTCAAGGCGGAGTATGACGGCACTGTCAGGGACTCCAACAACAGGATAATCCAATTCAAGTACGGCGAGGACGGCATTGACGTGTCAAGGTCAGTCGCCGGAAAAGTGGATGTCAAAAAAATAATTGAGAGCGTAAGATAAAGGTGGGCTTCATGGACAAGATAATCAGGGAATATCAGGGAAAGCTTCCAAACAGCATACTTGAAGAGGTTAAGGCAGGCCTGCCCTCGACTCTCTCGGAGTCGAGGCTCAGGAAGATAATGGAAAAAACCCTTGAGGAATATGAGGCGGCTCAGATAGACGCTGGCGAGGCAGTGGGGCTGGTAAGCGCAGAATCCATAGGCGAGCCGGGAACCCAGATGACGCTGAACACATTCCACTTCGCTGGGGTCGCAGAGATGAATGTTACCACAGGACTGCCGAGAGTCATAGAAATTCTCGACGCCAGGGGCACCATAAAGACCCCGATGATGGAGATTTACCTTAAAGAGCCATACAGCAAAGGCAAGGACATAAAAAAGATTGCAATGAAGATAAAGGAGGCAAAGCTTTCCGAGGTTGCAAAGGAATTCTCAATAGACATCGCAGAAAACGCAGTGGGGATGAGGATAAGCAGGGAAACGCTTTCCGAATATAATTTGACAGAGGAAAAAGTCAAGGATGCGATAAAATCAGCTGCAAAGGGCGTCTCTGTAAAGAGCAGGGAAGATAAGGGAAGCGGCGAGCTCATAATCCTGGTCAAGACCAAGGAGGAGGGCTCTGACCTCAACGAGCTCTACAAGCTCAAGGACAAGATAAAGGGCACATTCCTCGGCGGCATAAAGGGAATTGCATATGTGCTCCCTGTCAAGAGAGGCGAGGAATTCCTGATAATGACATCGGGCACCAACCTCAAGGAGGTGCTCGAGCTCGACTTCGTGGACAGGCAGAAGACAACAAGCAACGACATATTTGAGGTTAACAGGGTACTGGGAATAGAGGCGACAAGGCAGGCGATAATAAATGAGACCCTCAATGTCATGAGGGCGCAGGGGCTCAACGTCGACATAAGGCATCTGATGCTCGTCGCCGACACAATGTGCTCCACAGGAGTTGTCAAGGGCATAACAAGATACGGCGTGATAAAGGACAAGGCGAGCATACTTGCAAAGGCCTCATTCGAGACCCCCCTGAAGCACATAGCCCAGGCGAGCATGCTCGGCGCCTCGGACAACCTGAACTCTGTGATAGAGAACGTCATGATAAACCAGCCCGTGCCCCTCGGCACCGGGCTTCCAAAGCTTTTGACAAAATTTAAAAAAGAATGAGCAAAAAGCGCTGAAAATCATTTTTGGAGGAATATAAAAAATGGCAGATGGAGAAGACCAGATTGCGGAGATAAAGAAGAACCTCAAGGAAGACAAGATTGTTATAGGGACCAAGGAAGTCATGAGAGAGCTCCAGAAGGGAGGGCTTTCAAAGATATTCTTCGCCTCAAACCCCTCAGCCAAGACAGAGGGGGACATCTCAAGCTATGCAAGAGTTATTGGCTGCCCGACAGAAAAGCTGGCCATCCCGAACGACGAGCTTGGAACAGTTTGCAAGAAGCAGTTCTTTATCTCTGTAGTGGGAATAAAAAAGTAAATTTTGTTGTTTAAAATGCAAAGGATTGTATACAACATTCAGCTCATGAACTTTATGCGCTTCTTTGAGAACGCAACAGGCGCAAAGGCCAGGGACTGCTTTCTTGAGAAGAGCGGCATGCTCGTCTTCGTTGTGAAAGAGGGAGAAATAGGGAAGGCAATAGGAAGGGGCGGCTCAAACATAAGGAAGCTCGAGGGAAACCTCAAGCGAAAGATTAAAATAGTAGAGTTTAATCCAGAGGTAACCGAATTTGCGAGGAATCTCATCATGCCGCTGCGGGCCGAGGGCATCGAGCTGCGCGAGGGCGTGCTTTACATAAAGGGAGAGGACACAAAGGTCAGGGGGATGCTGATAGGGCGCGACTCCCAGAACCTGAAAAATTATGAGGAGATAATCAAGAGATATTTCAACATAGAAAAGATAAGGGTCATATAGGTAAAAAAAGAATGTCGCACACGCACAAGTCATCAGGGCTTTTTTTGGGAAGCAAGATAAAGAAGACAAGGGCAAAGTTCAGGTGGAACAAGAAGTGGTATGTCAGGAAGATGCTTGAGCTCAAGAGGAAGTCAGACCCGCTCGGGGGAGCGTCCCAGGCAAAGGGAATCATACTTGAAAAGGTGCAGATAGAGGCAAAACAGCCGAACTCCGCCATGAGAAAATGCGTAAGGGTGCAGCTGATAAAGAATGGAAAACAGATAACGGCATTCTGCCCTGGAGACGGCGCAATCAAGCTCATGGACGAGCACGACGAGGTCCTCATCGAATCCATCAACGGAAAGATGGGAAGGGCAAAAGGCGACCTCTCAGGCATCAGGTGGCAGGTTATGAAGGTCAACGGGCAGAGCTTAGATGCACTCAGGCACGGAAAGATAGAGAAGGCCAGAAAGTAAAACTTTCTTCTCAATTATTTTTTTATTGATAAAATTCTAAATTTATTATTAGAATACATTCTTTGTATTAAACGTAACAAGAGTACGTTTAATAAATGTTAAACTCAATAAATTTGAAGTTCTAACGAAACGGAAGAGAGGAATTTTCATACAAATACATTTAAATAGATATATCCACAAAGGTTTAATATGCACATTAATGAATTTTGGTATAGTACCAATCAAAAAGATTGGTTAAACGCGTTAGACAACTATTGGGCGTCTATTGGCGAAAATAATATTCAACTAGAACAAGAGATGGATAATCTAGAACCAAATAATGTACAAAATATGAATCAACAAGAATGGTATAACTTTCTACTAAACAAATATTTTAGATGGAAATACCAACCAAATAGGTATGCCACAACTACAAAATATTTTAAAAAGTATCAAGAAGAAAATAGGCTAAATGAACTTTATGACATTAAAAATCAGATATTTGCTTTTGATAAAGAAAACATTATGTTAGGTCTTAAAATAAAAATTGAGGGAATGGGAGTACCTGGGCGGTCAGGATTATTATCTCTACTTTTCCCGAACTATTTTGGAACGGTTGATCAGTTTGTTGTAAAGGCATTAAGAAATATTGAAGATCTTCCGGAAAAAGAGCAATTACTAAGAATGAAGCCAGAAAAATTAGAAATTGATGACGGAGTAATTCTCATTAAGATCATGAGGCAGAAAAGTATAGAATTAAATAATATGTTTGGAACTAATTTTTGGACTCCTAGAAAGATTGATATGATTTTGTGGTCTTGTAGAGATTAAACGGAAAACTATAATTCTATTCTTGTTATTTATGTATCGTTTCACTCAGTTAATAGAACGGACTTCAAATTTAATCTGCGAATGCAGGTTTTCAGAACTTCGTAACTGAAAACGAGTTTAACAGGGTTTAAAGGAAAATTATGTTGCTAAAATGCCAAGCGTTTTCCCGAATTTCTCTAAATTAAATTCCGATGTTAAATTCAATTCAGAAAAAACTTTATTTACTCAGTTGAATCTTGGGCGCTCCGGTAAATCCTGTCATGATGGTCAAAATCGTAGAATACTACCTTGTTCTCGGATTCCAAATATTTAAACAACAGAACAAACGGCCCTTTAATATGAACTCTTTTTAAGTCCTGAAGCGGTTTTCTCAGATTTTTGTAATGATTGACATCTTCGCAGTTCAGGATTTCGTCAATTTTTCCCATAAGAGCATCATAAGTGACTTTATCCCGCTTGCAAAGCCTGATTAGTTTGGCTTTCAGACCGTCTTCTATTGAGAATTTACGCATTTTCAATCTCTTTTCTTAATTCAGAGAGATTCTTATAACTGGTGAATTTTCCTTTCTTTTCTATATTCCTTATCTTCTGAACATATTCGGGCCTTAATTCAGGCTCCAGAAGCTCTTCCTCATATTTACCAATGACAAAATTCACAGCGTCAGATTTATTCTTAAGACCGAACTTGCCTTTAACAATTGTTAAAAGCCTGTCTTCACGCTCCCCTAAATTCACAATTGCCTGAACCATATAAAATCACCTTTCATAATAATTTATAACAAAATATAATGTTTTATTATATAAAGCTTTCTCAATTATTTTTTTTATGCAGAAAAGCGGCAAAACTCCAATCTTTAGATTGGAGATAAGCCGCTTTTAGCACAAAAAATTGCTAAAGCAATTTTTGTGCCCCAGAAATGCTGTGCATTCAAAGAAACGCTTGGGCGTTTCTTGAACAAGAAATTCTTTTAGAATTTCTTTGTTTCTCTGGGCTTTAGTGCGGAGTAGGACGCTC
>PEXD01000056.1 GCA_002779235.1 Candidatus Woesearchaeota archaeon CG07_land_8_20_14_0_80_44_23
ATCAAGGTCCGGCTGGTCATACCAGCCAAAAACAAAAGCAGTTGAGTTGAACGCAGAAACAGAAACAGACATTGAAGTGCCGGCTGTTGTATCCACATCAATTCTTGAAGTATACACAGTGCCATTTTTGTTGTATACTGCAAAGCTTGCATAGCTGCTTCCCGAATCATACCATCCAATTACAAATCGGTTGGGGTCAAAAGTGGAGACGCTTACAGAGTTGTAGTCGCAGGCGCCAGCAGTTGAGTCAACCACTGTTTCAGAAGTTATGAGAGTGCCGTTTGTCCTGTAAACCTTGAATGCAATCCTGTCATTTGTGTCATCGCAGTATGCCACCGCAAAATTGTCCTCTCCAAGCGGAGTTACTGCGATAGAGGTTATGTTTGCAGTGGAGAACTCAGCATAGCCGGGGTCTGTTGAATTAAAGTAAAATGTGTATTCCTGCCCTGGAACTATGTCCTGCTGCTTTTTCCAGTCACCAATGCAGGACTGTGCATCATAATCCCAGTCAGCGCACTTCCAGAGCTCGTTGCCAGAGGCATTGAGTGTTATGTAACCCTCGCTGAAATTCAGCATCGCGGGGTTTATGCTGAAGGCGTTTGTGATATTCCCGGAGATTGCTTGCGTTTTTATGTTTTTAATACTCTCGACAGAAAGCTCGTTCAACGGCAGTTCAAAATCATCTCTTATCTTAAGCTTTTTCAGCTCTATTTTTTTTATGAAAGAGCCGCTTATCTCAATGGTGGCGTTGTAATCCGGCTCAGCGGGAATTCCCTGCTGATTTTCCTCTGAAAGCTTCAGTGAGTAATTCCATTCCTTTCCATTTTTTCTCCTGATTATGAATCTGACATTTGAAATCCTTTCCGGATTCTCAACTCCTGATAGGTCAATTCTAACCTGACTGCTGCTTGCCTGGGGAATGTAAACTTCAGGCAGCACAACTGAGAAGCTTGAATTCCAGATTAAGGATGTGGAAGTGTCCAGGAGCACAAGTGTATAATTTCCAGTGTGAGGCGGATAATATGCTATGGTTGAATTGAGAGAGTCAAGAAAAGTGTAGGATTCAGCCCCTGAATCAATCTTGAGAATGAGGTTTTGGGGTGAATAGCCGTAATCAGAAGGGTTTAGATGAATCAGCACGCTCTCTCCTAAAATGTATTCCCTCTTGTCTGTCCACAGGATAAGCGGCTTGAATGTTTTCTCAGGCTCTTTCAGATTTTCTTCCTCAGCTGTGAAATTCCTTGAATCGCACAGCGTGCCTGAATTCCAAAGCTCCACTGAGTAGGAACCGGCTTCCTTGGGCACAAACGGGACTTGCGAGAATGCTTCTCCGAGCAGTCTATAAGAGTTGGATGGCGAGTTTATAACAAGTTCTGCTGACGGCTCTGCATCAATCACATTTATTATTATTTGTGAGCCCACAGCAATTTTGTCATTTGAGACTGAAACCTGCCCGCATGATGCGAAAGCAATTGGGAAGTTCAGCGCTGAAAAAATGATAAGGGCAGCTGCAAAGAGCAATGGATTGAAATCCATCAATGTATTTTTGCTGTGCATTTTATCACTTTAACTCGAGGTATAGGGAGACGCTCGGGGTTGAGCCCCTGTAATCCTTCAGGTTTGAGGGGATTCTCATCTCATAGTCATAGGTTCCGAACCTGCCCTGGACTTGGCTGTTTGCCTTTGTGACAAAGACAAGGTCCTGGGTGGCGTTGTAATAGGTGTTTCCGTCAGAATAATCCCAAAGGATTCCTGTCTCAAAGTTTGAATTGTTTGTTGAGTTTGCAACAGGAACATTTTCTATGTTTTTCCCGTAAACAGTGAAGTTCTCAACCTTCACCGGCTCTCCGCCTGAGGCGTATGTTGAATTGACTGAGTCGAAGAATGCTGACATGGAAAGCGCAGAATCTATTGCTGCAAAATCATCAGGAGAGGGCTCCCCTGAAGTTGTCCGCCCTATTGCTGAAAGCGAGCTCCAGTTTATGCTGCTATCAGAGTCTGCAACGAAGATGTTGCTGCCGTTCGCATCAGAGAGGTTCCAGAGATAGACATAGCTTGCAAACTGGCTTCCCAGCCCAAGCCCGCCGCTGAGATTTCCGTATACATACTGCCAGCTCTGTATGAGAATTGTCTGGTTGGCATAGTTGTTGCTCTCGTTCTCCTCGGAAATGCTTCCGTTTGAGGCAAGAGGCGGGTCAACTATTATGAAGATGTTGTGCATGCCGAGGGATGCAGTCCAGTTCGCAGACAAAGTTGAATGTAAATCAGGGCTCAAACTCAAAGTCCTGTTCTGCCCGATTTGAAGCCCGCCGGATGATGGGTCTCCGTCGAAGAATTGCACGGTGAAGTTAATTGCCGGGGACGCCCCGAAATTGTGGATTGTTGCATTGATTGTAACTGCTTTTCCTTCCTCAGGGTTGGTTGTGTTGTAGTAAAATGAGATGTCAGAGCTGTTGAGCGTCAGATCCGGCTTTGGAACTGTGAAATTCCAGGTGGCGCTTGTGCCGATATGCCCGACATAGTCAGCGCAGGAAACATTCCAGAAGTGCAGCCCTGAAGTGAGGTTTGAGAACTCCTTTGAGTAAACCGCCCCGCTTGAAAGGTTTATGTAAGAATCCTTTATTATGCTGTCCATTGTCAGGTTGCAGGTTATATTCTGGGAGACATTATCTGAGGCAGTGAAATTCAGCAGCGGCGAGTTATTGGAGAGTGTTGCGCCGTTATCCGGAAGGAGCAATGTCACTGACGGGCTGAAGAGGTCCACATAGATTATTCTGGATGATGAAACTGCGCTGTTGCTGTATGCGCCGCTGTCAAAGCATTTGATTGCCCAGCTGAAGATGCCCTCTCCGAGCGTGGCGCTTATGTTGTTCTGTCCGTTGTTCAACAGGCCAGAGGACTTTGTGGTGTTTACGCTCCCGTTTATCAGGAGGGAGCAGTTGAGCAAGCCGTCGTTGTCAGAGGCATTGAAATAAAAGACAACCGGATTTGCGCTCCTCCATGAAAAGTCAGCGGGGCTTACAAGCGAGATATTTGGGGAAACGCTGACGTTGAAGTGCCTCAATTCAGAATTGTTTGAATTTCCTGCGAGGTCTGTGCAGGATA
Organism: Candidatus Woesearchaeota archaeon CG07_land_8_20_14_0_80_44_23; assembly: GCA_002779235.1. GTDB lineage: Archaea > Nanobdellota > Nanobdellia > Woesearchaeales > 0-14-0-80-44-23 > 0-14-0-80-44-23. The sequence continues at coordinate 3,106 of PEXD01000056.1, forward strand.
CATTAAATGAATACGTCCCGTCAGAAAGCCCGGTTAATGTGAAGTTGTATGGGGTGTTGTTGAATGCTGTTACTGTCCTGTTGAAAATGCTGTTTATTGTTATGTTGCATGTAAGGTTTGGCGCAAGATTATCAGTTGCAGTGAAATTTAACACTGCCTGCGAAACTGAGAAATTCTGGTTTTCAGAGGGCATTGTGATGCTGATTGCAGGGGCGCTCCTGTCTATGTAGAATGCATATTGAGGAGGCGCATAGGTGTTCCAGTCAGAGTCAGTGCAGTTGACAGTCCAGGTGTGAGCGCCTTCAGGAATGCCGGTTACATAGAAGGAGTTGTTGGTGTTGGCCTCTATGTTTGTATCGGTAGCGTTCTGCTGCCCGTCAATGTAGAGCACGCACTGCCTTATGCCAATCGGGTCTTCTGGCAGGTAAGTGAATGTGAGGTCCTGCGAGATTCCCCACGAGTTATTGCCCGGGCTCTCAAGCGTGACATTCGGAGGCGCCTTTACTGTGAAGTTCCAGAGCTCGCTTGCATTTATATTGTGCGCAAGGTCAAGGCAGGTGACATTCCAGAAATAGATGCTGTCTGAGTATATGTATGTCCTGTTTATTGAAGTTCCATTCTGTGCAATGATTCCTGATTCTTTCAAATTGTTGTCAACATAAAGAGAGCAGTTCAGATTTTGTGCGAGGTTGTCAAATGCAGTCCAGTTGAATGTCACGTAGTTGCTCGTCCATATTGTGTTGTTCTGGGGGGAGTGCTGCTCTATCCAGGGGGCGTGGGTGTCAACTCCAAAAATCCAGACAGGAGATGCCCCAATATTTGCACTCGGGTCAGAACAGGATACATTCCAGGTGTGGTTCCCTTCTGAAAGCCCGCCAGCATAAAAATAATTGTATGCATCGTTTGTTATTGAATCATTTGTCTGGTTCAAGGAGCCGTCAATGTAAAGCGAGCAGTTTGAGACCGCAGAATCATCAACCACATAGTATGAGAATGCAATGCTTGACGAGTTCTGCCAGGTGTTATTATCCGGAGCGAAAAGCGTGACTGCAGGGGGAAGCAATATTGTAAAATTCCATGTTGCGCTTATCCCAAGATTCTTCACTGCATCAGTGCAGCTCACATTCCAGTAATAAATCCCGTCGCCAAGGTCTGAAAGGGATGCATTCTTTTGCACTCCCGACTGCACTGAAAGGTTTTCATATTCAACATTATTGTTTACTGTTACATTGCACAGAAGATTTGCCGCATAGTTGTCTGTTGCATTAAAATACAGCATTACCTCATTTGAGGATATAGTGAGATTTGATGCGGGCGCATTCAGCGCTATGAACGGGGCAGTCCTGTCAACGCTGAAAAGCCTTGTGGCAGGCTGGTAATAGTTTGAATAGTCGCCCAAATCATAGCATAAAACAGTCCACGCCTTATTTGTCCCCTGAGGGATATCATTAAGCGTGAAATTGTTCTGCCCGCCGTTGACGAGCTGCGAGGAATTCTTCGTTTGGTTTACTGCCCCGTTTATTAATAATGAGCAGTTGAAAAGCCCGTCATTGTCTGAGGCAGTGAAGAGAAATGTTATGTTTCCGTTTGTCCAGGCATTGGAAGCAGGGCTGGTGAGCGAAACAGAAGGGAGTGCTGACACATTTATGCTCCGTGTCTCGCTGTAGTTGTAATTTCCGGCAAGGTCTATGCATGAGACATTCCAGGAATGGGAGCCGTCAAGGAATGAGATTGTATTGGAGACAACGCTGTTGTTGACTGCAGCAATTCCTGATTGATTAAGAGAGCTGTCTATTGTAAGGTTACAGGAGAGATTTGGAGAATTCAAATCAGTTGCCCTGAACTGGAGGGAGATTGATGAGGATGTTGAATTCAGATAATTTGCAGGTGAAATCAACTCAACAGAGGGAATGCTCTTATCCACATGAATTGTTATTGGACCTGCTGAAGTTGTCAGAGAGCCGTCATCTGTGCAGTTTACTGCCCATGAATATGCTCCTGATGCTATTTCATAAAGCGTGAAATTGTTCTCTCCCCCATTGATGAGCTCAGAGGAGTTCTTGCTCTGATTTATGGCGCTGTTTATTATCAACGAGCAGTTGAAAAGCATGTTGTTGTCAGAGGCATTGAATCTGAAGGTGATGTTGCCACTGCTGTCCCAGTAAGCTTCGGTGGGAAAAACAAGTGAAACAGATGGGGGAGTGTTGGTTATGTTAAAGCTTCTCGTTTCGCTTGTGTTTATGTTGCCTGCATCGTCAGCGCAGGAGATGTTCCAGTAATGCATTCCCAAGGAGAGGGTATAATTTGCAACTGTCGGGGTTGCGTTTGAGGCATTGATGTATGCGCGCCTTATCACATTGTCTATTGTGAGATTACAGGAGAGGTTGAGGGCCATGTTGTCTGCCGCTGTAAAATTGAAGAATATCAGGTTCTGCGACTCAACTGAAAATTCAGGTGGCAAATTGAGCCATATGTCCGGCTTTGTTTTGTCTATGTAGAACCATTTGACAGCCGGCTGTGCATTGTTTCCTGAATCATCTGTGCAGTTCACAGTCCAGTTGTAGAGCCCTTCTGAAAGCCCGACAAGAGTGAAATTCTGCTGAATCCCGTTCTGTATTGGGCTGTCTGTTTTGTTCAATTGCCCGTTTAGGTAGAGAGAGCAGCTTGCAACAGCGCTGTTATCTGAAGGAGTGTAATAAATTACAACTGTTGCATTATTCTGCCAGGAATAGTTTGCGGGATTTCCGAGAGTGACTGTGGGAGGAGTTGTGTCGCCTATTGTTATCATCATTGTGATAGTTCCGGTGGCATTTGAATAGGAGGATACTGCAATGCATCTGATATTGTTTGACGATGCTGTGTTCCCTTTTACTGAGAATGTTGTGATATTGCTGTTATTGACAGTGCCTATTGAATGCGGGTTTGTTTCGCCTGTATTTAGTATGAGATTGCCCGAGCTGCCTATTGCTGTCCAGGAGAGAGAGCTTGTGTTGTATTGCGCATAGACATTTGTGTTAAGGCAGGTTCCTCCGTAGCAGCTGACGTTGCAGCTCTGGTTGAATAATTCATTCTGCCCTATTGTCAGGTTTGAGGCAGGGGCAGTCAGCTCCACGCTCAAAGTTCCGAGAGTTATGAAACTTGAGAATTCAACATATGAAAGCCTCAGGTTGTCCCAGGTGTGAGTGAATGTTACTGCTTTTCCAAAGTTGTTGTAAACTATTATTACAAGCTTGAGCATTTCTGTTGGAAGAAGTCTTGTATCAGATGATATGGTGCAGAGCCCTGTTGAAGTTGATGAGACTGCGTATCCACCTGAACCTCCATCACCGTAATTGCAGAGAAGAGTGTCTGTTAAGCCGTCGGTTTTGTAGAGGAACCAGCTTACAAGCCCCTTGTTAGCAGGGCTTGTTGAAAACTCGGAGCTGAATGACACGTTGGTTCCCGCAGGGATAAATGCACCGTTGCTGCTAATGTATGGAGAAAGCGCATTGACAAGAGTGTATGAATTGCTTGGAGGCACACTTACAACCACATTGTTTTCTGTTGAATCCCTTGTGTTGGAAAGGCTTATCCCTGCTGTTGAAGTGTAGCTTGATGTTGAGGTCTCATACCAGCGCCTCTCCCAGATTACGGGGGTGGCTGAAACATTTATGCTTCTTGTGCTTGAAGCATTCATATTGCCTGCCTGGTCTGTGCAGTTTATGCTCCAGTTGTGAACTCCGTTGGAAAGCGCGTATGTTATGTTCTGGGGCGTGTTCTTCTGGACAGAGTAGGATGTTGAAACAGCGGCACCATCTATTATAAGGGAGCAGTTGGCGATGTTGAAGTTGTCAGTCACATTGTAGGTGAAAGTGACTACTGAATCGCTGGAAAAGTTGCCGTCGGGAGGCGAGATGAGATTGAGCACAGGCGCGCTGGTGTCAATTGTAATAGTCCTGTTGTAAATGGCGAAGCTGCTGCTGTTGCCCGAGAAGCACTTGATGTTCCAGAGATAGATTCCCTCATCTGAAAAGGTGTAGTTTATCCTGTTTACAGAGTTGTTTTGTATTGAGGTGTTGAGCGCGGCAGGAGCCCAGCTTCCACTTAGGTTTAGGTATAAGCTGCAGTTTGAGATTGGAGTTGAGGAGACGGGAATGTATGTGAAGTTGACATTCCTGAAGTTGAGGGCCGCATTGTCTGAGGGGCTTGTCAGGTTTACCGTGATGTTGGAGGGAGTTGGGCTTGTGTAGTTCCAGGTCCAGTTGATGCTGTTCAGGGTTATGTTCACAGTTACGGGCCTGTTTGTCTTGCTGCTCTTGGCAGTTGAATTCAGGAATATATACCAAGTACAGTATCCTGAGCTCCAGGTGGGGCAGTTTTCCCTGCTGAAGGAGGCGCTTCCAGAGGGGCTCATGCTGGAATTGTAAATCACCTGGGTTGTGGTGCCTGGCCCGTCATATGCTATGACTCCTATGAATGACTCGTTTGAGTTCGCCTTTGTCTGGTCCCTGTCAAAGAAGCTGTAGTGCCTTCCTGAGCCGGAGGTTATTCCGCCTCCTGCAGAGTAGGATGTTGTTATTGACACATTGTAGCCCACTACTGAGAGGTAGCCGTCTGTAGCATTTTTGGGAACTGGCACATTAATCTGGCAGAAGACCTCGCAGTATGCCCAGCCGTTGTCGGGCCCGGTGTTCTGGCAGGTGCAGGTGAGGTTGTTCCATACTTCTGTATAGAGCGGATCCTCTTTTGTAAGAGTTAGTATATACTGATTTCCCGGAATTGTGTCCAATATTTTCTCGTAGCGTCCCATGCATTTTCTTGAGTAAAAATCATAGTCGCGGCACTTCCAAAGCTCGTCTCCTGCTGCAGTAAAATACACATCTGCTGAGGTAAAATTTACTGAGGTGGGGTCTATTGCAAAAGACCTTACTGCCTTTCCAGAAAAATTTTCAACATCTGAGGAAGGCACATCCTCAATTCTCAGCTCTGCAGGCGACTGGCTTATGTTGTCAAAGTCAATCTCAGACACTGCAAGGGAACTGAAACTGATTGAAAGGCGCCTTGAAATAGGATTGTAATTCTGTGAAATTATTTGCTGGGCAATGCCCCTGCTGTTTCTGGCAATTATGCTTGCATTTTTCTGCTGGCTTGGAAATTCGATTTTGGGATTCTCCGGAATTTGATTTTTGGTTACATTCACATCAAATGCAGCAGAGGAGATTATGCTGCCGTCAAGTGAAATAAGCTGCACAAAATGCATTCCTAACTCGCGCGGAACAAAGTTAGCTGATTGTCCTGCCCAGTCCATAAGCACATAAGTATTGCTTGGGGAGACTATCTGCGTTTTTAAGGAATTGAGCTGCTGCTCTGAGAGAGTGCTTGTTATTGTAACAATCTCTCCTAAAGAATAAGAGGGTTTGTCAGTTGAAATAAAGGCAGAAGAATCGCCAAATGAAATCAGCCGGATGTCCTCGGCATTTGACAGCACTGCCTGAAAAATCAAGAGAGCGCATACTGCAATAATGAGAGCGCAAATCCTACGTCCAATAACATTTTTCTTTTTCATTATTTCTTTTTTCTTTTTTTCAGCTGCTCGACATACTTTGCGGCTTCCCTTATTTCCTCTTCAGGGCTTTTTGCTTTTTTAGGAGAGGGCTTCCCTGGAGCACTCCTTTTTGCTGCGGCTTTGGCTGCGCCTGGCTTTGCCTTTTCTGCCTTCTGCACAGGGAGTGCTGGCTGTGATGCAGATTGCGGCTGGGGATTCTGCTGGGGCTGCGCATTGTTTGCAGGCGATGCCGTTTGAGGATTGTCTGCTGGCTTTTTCACAATATCATCCGGATTTATGCTCTGAAGTGCAGAAACCGCATCGTTCAGGGACTGCTTGCTAAGGTTGAATTTTCTTTCAAGGATATTTTCAAATGCTTCAAAAGCGCGCTTGTTGTTGTTTTCAAGCTCTGTGAAGCGCCTGTTGAGAACTGTTATCACGTCATTGAGCTGCCCTTTAAGCTCGTTGAACTTTGCCTGCAGCTCGTCAACAGATTTCTTTGGCGCTGCACTCTCTGCCTTAACTCTTGCATAATCAAGGTTTTTTGAGAGGTCTGTTATCTGCTTGGAATTAGCAGCGATAGAGTCATCAATCTTTCCAATGTCAATAAAGCGCTTTTGAACCTCAGCAAATATTGTTTCAACCTTGTCAGAATGCTTTTCAATGTTCACTTCAACCTTCTTTATCTCAACTATTTCGCTCTTCACTTCATTGTTCATCTTCACAATTTCTTCCACGCCCCTGAATGAGGCAATCTGAGTTCTCATTGTCTTAAGTTCGTCAAGCACCTTTTTCATAAGAAGCTCGTTTCCCTCAATGTTGGCTTTCAGGGCCTCAACCTTTGCGTCCTCTTTCCTTATCTCAACCATCTGCTGCTCAGGATGCACTGCTTCAACAAGGTCGGCGGCCTTTGTCGCCTTGAGCTCAAGCTGGTTCATCATCCTGTCCCTGTCTGCTATCATGGCGCGCAGCTCTCCTATCTGCTCGCTCAACCGTGTAAACTTTTCGTTTGTGGCTTTTCTGACGTCAGAGAATGCCTCAACCTCTGCCTTTAACTTTGCAACATCTGCTGCAAAGGATTCCTGCCCCGGCTTTATGGCTGCTGTCTGCTTGGCTGCAGTGGGCGCAGTCAAATCCTCATTAAGCGAATCCTGGTTTGGCATGTCTTCGTCATCATTCTTTTTCCTCCTGAACGGGAACATTATTTACCACCTCTTTTTTTTAACAGGATTGAGATTTTCTCTTTTATTGACGACAGAGATAACTTTTTGGTGCTGAGCTCCTTGGCATAGTTCCTGGCATCTTCTGCAAGGGGATGCTCTTCATGAGCAGTGCTGATGCCCTTGAACGGGTTTTCAGGATTTTCCTCAATCATTGGAGTGTCAAGGGGAGTGCTTGTTGGTTTTGCTGACTCAAGGGATGCTTGCACTTCTGACAGGGTTGACTGAATCTTGTCATAGTCCTTCTGGCTGAAATCTGCCTTGAGCAGCTGCAGTTTTGAAGGGATGGTGAAGAGCTTCAGCTCCTCAATTAAGGTGTCAACACCTGATTTCCTCTTTTGGACAAGCAGCATCTTTAGTTCATTATACTCATTTTCAATTTTTTCAACAGGAAGCTCTGCGGATTTTTTCTGCTGCAATTTCTCGTATCTGTCTGTTTTTGGAACAGGGCTTTTTCCTGTGGCTTTGACTTTTGGGATTTTTTTTATTGTTTTGGCTGCTTTGTCAGGGAGGTTTCTTCTGATTTTTTTATTGCTCTGCTTCAATTTGAGGTGTGCTGGATTTTTCTTGGCTTTTGTCTTAAGCGCCCTGTTTGTTCTGCGTGATGAAGCGCTAATTTTGCTAATCTTTTTCATCTTGGCTTTTTTTGCGCTGACTGGCTTTTTACTCATCCTTTATCATCTCCATCATCTCTTTTTTTGATGTTGCTCTTCTCATTCTTGAAGCCAGCTTTTTGTTTTTCAGCTCTGATTCGACCCAGTCGGCAAAGTCGTTTTTCTGGAAGTTCAGGTGAAGGTGGAATGTATCTGCCTTCATTGACTTGAGCGCTGACTTAAGCTCCTGAATGCTGCTCACTTTCTCTCCATCTTTTAATGAAAGAACCTTTGGCGCCCTGGCTTTTTTATCATGGCTGTTCACTTTTTTTCTGTCCTTTTTCTTTTGGGAAACTGGCTTCTGCCTTGTATTCGCTGCTTTAGGAGCGGGCTCATTTTTTTGTTCATGGGACTCAGCAGTTTCATCCGGCTTCTTGGCTGCAGACGGCTTTTCGGGCTTTGGTTGTTCTGCACTTTTCTTTGCATCATTTTTTTCCGGCTCTGCTTCCTGCTTCTTTTCTTTTTCCTTAGCTTC
>PEXD01000007.1 GCA_002779235.1 Candidatus Woesearchaeota archaeon CG07_land_8_20_14_0_80_44_23
CAGCGGATTTTTATGATGTAAAAAAATTATGTAAAGAGTTTTAGCTGAAGAGCTCGCCTATCATCTCATCCAGCTGCGCCTCTTCCTCGTTGACTGTTTTCATGTAGGGCCAGAGGGCTATAATCAGGATGCAGAGCCCCATCAGCACCATAACATTGAGGAGCGTCTGGCTTATCAGCCTGTTGACAAAGCCGATTACTGCGGCCATTATGAACACAAAATACATCAGCACGCCCATTGCCAGAACCAAAGTAGCCCTGCTCCTTCTCAGCTTTGAGAGCTCGAGCTCTATCAGGATTGCCTCTTTTTCCGCGTCTGAGATTTTCCTCATCGCGAGCGTCTTTATGCTTCTCTTAATCATCTGACCGCCTCCTAATTATTTGTAGTTCTTCTCCTTTGAAAGCACTTCTATTCCCTTGGTGCCTATCTTGAATGGAATCACGCCCTTATCCTGGTTTGTCCTTCTCATCTTTATTATGCGCAGCGCCCTGTCGTTCTCTCCCCCGAGCCCTGCGTAGTAAAGGGTTATAACGCTGTCAGAGACGAACTCCTCCACGCCGAACCTTGAGAGCGAGCTTGAGGCGGAGAGCGAGGGCTCCCCGACAATCTCAGATGTGAGGATTGTGGTGCACTTCAGGCGCTTGAGCTGGGAAGCGAATGCATAGAGCTGCTTTCTCACTTCGTATTCGTCCTCCAATGCCATTCCGAAGACGCTTGTTGAGTCAATCACAACCCTTGTGGCGCCTGTCTTGGTTATCTCTGAGATGAGCTGGCTCTGGAAGTCAGAAAGGTCATAAGGATAGAAATACATGAACTTCACCTTGCCCTGCTGCTCATACCTGTCAAAATCCCATCCAAAGGATTTGGCGTCTTCCTTCAGCTCTGAAAGGTCCTCCTCCATTGAGATGAAAAGCCCGAGTTCGCCCTTCTGGATCCCGTCTTGGAGGAACTGCAGTGCAAATATTGTCTTTCCTGTTCCAGCGCCTCCTGAGAGGAGATTGACTGAGCCCCTTATGAAGCCGCCGCCTATTCTCCTGTCAAGGCCAGGTATGCCGCTGCTCACCCTTGGACCCTTAGTGTCTGCGCTGGAAACCTTTGGTTTTTTAGCCTTCTTAGAAACTGGCATTTCCACACCTCTTTTTTGAGCATAAGCCCTATTACAAACCTTAATAAACGCAGTATTTAAATTTTTGCCTTTGAGGAATCATCTTCTTAAGATTTTTTTACTCTTCTTTAAGATAGTCAGCCGAACTCACGTTGTATCTCTTTTCCAAATCAAACTCTTTCCATACTGTGCTTATTTCATTCTTGATGCCTTTCATAATCTCAGCAGAAAGAAGATTTCTTGCTTCCCTTTCAGATTCTGCAGAAAAATTTTTCAGCGCTGACTCAAGAGTGAATGGCTTTCCAAAACTGAGATACAATGAGCTCTTTTTGTAAAGCATGCTGAATGCAGCAACTGCCCTCACCACAAGGTTCCTGTAGTGCTTCTCGTCAAAAAATACTTTGTTGTATTCATTCATCTTTGCAATAAGGGCGACGCCCACTGGCATTATTTTTATTTCAGAAGCAGAAACGTGTATTTTTTCAGGGGCATTGAGCAGAACATGCGCCAATCCGTTGCGCGGCTTTGGAAACCTCCTCTCCCTTGTTATCTCCCCGTTTATCGCTATGGTGACCGGGCGCCTGAGGGAGAGGTAAGCCAGGAACTGGTTGTAGAAGTTCTCCAGCTTGGTCCTCTCAAAGCGCTCTTCATTGTTGAAAACAGGAAATGCGCCCGCGCCCTCAACGAGCCACCTGAGGGCTTTTGAGCTCTTGTAAAAGAGGTCCTGGTATGAAACACTTGCAGGATGTATCCCTGCCTTGAACAGCCGGCATACAATCTCAACAGCATCATAATCAATCATGTGGTTGTAAGTGATAACAGCACATCTGGATTTCTTAATCTCATCCAGATTCTCAAGCCCTGAGCATCTTATCTCCTTGTAGACAGCCCTGCTCAGCCCCAGGTATAATGGAGTGACAAAAGGCTGGACTAAAAAATCCATGAATCTGTCCTGATATCTTATGCGCCCTTCTGTCTCTTTTATTGTCTCTTCAAGGGATTTCGGCTTCAGATACTCGTATGGCAAATGCTTGCACCCCCAACACCAATTTTGCAATGCAATTTATTCTTAAAATCATGCTTCCTTAAAATAATCGTCCACACTTCTGTTGTAATTTTTTTCTATGTCAAATTCATCCCATGCCTTTCTGATTTCATTTTTTATTCTGCTCATGATTTCTGCTGAAACAGCCTCTCTCTGCTCAATTGCATTCAGCTCTTGATAATTTTTTAATGCTGATTCTAAAGTGAATGGTTCTCCAAACTTTAAAAAGAGCGATATTTTTTTGCGGATTTTCAGCAACCCATTTACAGTTTGGGAGATAAAATTCTTGTAATGCACATGGTCAGAAAGGATTTTAACATACTCTGTCAGGTCTCCAATAAAAGCGTTTCCGACAGGGAGGATGTATATCTCATCTGCCTTGGCGCCTATCTTTTCAGGAGCGCGAATAAGAGCGTGGGCAAGCCCTTTCTCCGGCTTTGGAAATACTCTCTCCCTTGTTATTGAACCGTTGATTGCGATTGTAACCGGCTTCTCCAGCTTGAGGTATGCCCAGAATTGCTTGAAGAAATTGTCCAGCTTATTCCTGTCAGGCTCGCCAGTCCCTCTGCTGGTCCTAATGCCGTCTTTTTCTTCGTAAACAAGATATACTGGAAAACTTCCACCTCCTTCCATAAGCCATCTGAGAAGCCGGTCGCCAATATTTTTGTCAGAAAAGAATTCGTGCTTTGAAACATTCGCGGGATGTATTCCTGCATGTATAATATTGTAAAAAATCTCGACAGCATCAAAATTGAACATGTGGTTGTAAGTTATAACAACATATTTCTTGTCCCTTATTTTGTCCAGGTTTTCAAGCCCTGATGCCTCTCTCTCCCTGTAAACAATTCCCCCCAGCCAATTGTAGAGAATGGCGATCGGCCCCACGACGTTGGCAGCAAACCTCTCCTGGTATTTGAGGCGGGGCTTTGTCTCCTTTATAACTTCCTCCAGTTTTTTATTCTTTGAATAGTCATAATGCATGGGAATGCCATAGCCCTGCTTATTTATAAAATATGCTATTGCATAGTGGTTATAATTCAGGCAAATCGCTGTTCTTTTTTATAATGTTATTATCAAGGAGTAGTAAAATAATCAAAAGATTTATAAACCCCAAGTTATTCCAATAGCAAGGTGATGAAAAATGGCAAACAAAACCGTAGAATACGAGACGATAAAAGGAACAATAATTCCAAAAAGTATAGAAGAGAGTAACAAACTAATTACAGGACTCGTTGAAAAAATTAAAAATTATGAAAAGGAACATGGAAGGAAAATGAAAGCAGATTATGACGAATACACATACATCAGCCAAAATTCAGACAATAATCTAAAGACAGTAATCACGGAAGCAAAAATTTATAGCTCAAATCTCATTGACATTCGTCGTAATTTGGCTGTTGAATATTGGCCCAACAACGTTGTTCGTGGGCAAATAGAAACAGATTTTGACAAATTCTCAAATAAAATATTTAAGATAGAAGCAATCGTGTATTATGACCCCGAATCATCTGATAAAAAATTTCAGGAAGAGTATAAGGGATTGGTTGATATTGTGGGAAATTACAATAAAAAGTGAATTTTAATCTTTTTTTAATCTTTATTTTTATTTGTTTTCTATTCAGCTGCGCAAAAACCTTTAAATATGCCTGCCTATTCTGGATTGCCATAATGAAATCACAGATAGAAAGGGTCAGGGGCACAAGGGACTTTTACCCTGAGGAAAAGCAGAATGCTTGGTTATGCACAATTATTAGGCATTGGCAAAATATCAAAAGTTTTAAATATATGTTCTAAAACACCTTCTATTATGAAAGCAAAATCAAAGCTGAATTTGTGTAGAAAGAAAGATTTTGCCAGTTCTAATTCTATGATTTCTCATCATCTGTAGGTCTGGACTTGTTTCCAGACTGTGAACTTCTCTCTTGCTCATAGTTCTGGATTCTGGGTTCAGACCATCATCGTTTCACATTATTTAATTTACATTAATTCATGTAATCTCTGATTAAGAACGGCTTGCATCCAAAACTGCAGGAGGTAATTAAGATGGAAGAAAAAACAAACAAAAATCAGATGGAGGCAGAGGCGCAGGGAAGCGCTGGTTGTGTTCACAGAAGGTAATCTAAAGACTTACGAGAACACAATAGATAGCTTAATTGAGAGATATGGCGAAGTTGCTGCGTGGAAGATTGCCGGACTTTTTTTCGGAGTAAGGGACCAAACAGGTAAAACTGACCCTTTGAACCCTAACAGCCTTAAGAGAACAGGATTCAGTGCAGCGAGAAATATACTTATTGCAGGAAAAGTTCCTGTGAAGCTGCCTACCCAGTATTCTATGATAGGAGCAGGAAAAAGTCCTCTTACTTATGATGGAACCAAATTACATGATTTGATATTGAATCGTAGCATAGAAGCATCTGACTACCAATTAAAGGTTCCGAAAGAAGTAACCATCCTTCTTCCAGCAGCAAGCGGCACTGTAGGAATGATGGCATTTTCTGGTTGCGCTCTTCGTGATAAAGGAAAGCAATGCCAGTTCTGTACTCTCCCAGGAGCAGAAAGGATAGAAGCTGTCAAACCTGAACAGGTTGTGAAAGAGCTAGCACTACTCTACAATATAGGTTACAACCCTATAAACCTGACCATTAACACAGGACAGCCTGTGAAAAAGGGAGAAGACTTGAGAATTGTGGGAGACATCGCAAGAAAAATAAAAGAAACATATCCTAAACTTCCTCTTGCTGCAGAAGTGGGACCATTTTCTTTCCTTAGTGAACTTAGTGAAGCAGAGATTAAACAGACAGTTGAGAGATGTGGGCTAGATGTGGTAGACACATTTATGATAAATGTGGAAATGATAAGGAACTCTGTAAGAAAACAGCTCTGCCCAGGCAAGCCTTCTCTGGATAAATACCTGTCTATAATTGATAAACTTACGGATTTGAACTACAGCGTCTCCACAGTTCTGCAACTTAACTTTTATCCAGAGATGCAAGATAGCAGAGACTATATCAATTTTTTTAGGAAACTTGCAGAAATTGGCAAAGGAAAGGCAGTACCTGAATTGCTAATAAGTAGAGCAGTACCGGGAAGTAGACTTGAAGATCCTTACTGGAAAGATATTGGTCAGGATAAAACAGACACATTAGATATGATGATTCAGAGGTTCAGCAATTTTAAGAAACAGCTAATGGTGATAAGTATGTACTATAATGAAGTCGGATTCGATGCGTCTAGAGTGAAGTCAGGATGCGTGAGGTGTGGGATGTGCAATGTGAATTATGACATAAGCATTAATAAATAATAAAGAATATATAATAGGAATCAACTTTAATATTTAGAATTTGATTAGAATTAATCTTAATCATGATAGAGAGCGGTCATCATGAAAGACAAGATAGAAAGGGTCAGGGGCACAAGGGACTTTTACCCTGAGGAAAAGAGAATCCAGAACTACATTTTTGCAGTATGGAAAGAGATTGCTGAGAACTACGGCTACGAGGAGGTGGACGGCCCTCTGCTCGAGCCCGTAGAATTGTGGAGGGAGAAGTCAGGCGAGGAGATTGAGAGGCAGATGTATGTGCTGACAGACCAGTCAGAGAGGAAGCTGGCTGTAAGGCCTGAGATGACCCCTACAGTGGCGAGAATGGTTGCCCAGAAGCAGAGGGAGCTTCCAAAGCCGATAAAGTGGTTCTCAATCCAGAGGTTCTGGAGGTATGAGAAGCCCCAGTCAGGGCGCCTGAGGGAGTTCTGGCAGCTCAACCTTGACGTTCTGGGGACTGAGAATGTCGCTGCTGACGCAGAGGTTGCCGCAACCGCAGTTAAGATAATGCTCAGATTAGGGTTCACAGAAAAGGAGTTCTGCCTGAGGGTGAACAACAGGAAGCTGCTCAAGGCGCTCCTGCTCTCAGCAGGAATTCCTGAGGGGAATCTCAGGGAATTGTTCAAGCTCATTGACAAAAAAGACAAGATGCCTGAGAAGGAGTTCATTGCAATGCTCTCTGATTTCGGGCTCTCAAAAAGCCAGCTCTCAGGGATTTCAGAGATTATGGAATCAGGGCTGAAAAAGATAGACGCAAAATCACTTTCAGAGGAGGGAAGGCAGGGGCTTTCTGAGATTAGCGGGATGCTTTCTGCGCTTGGGCAGTTCGGCTTCCTGAAATACTGCAAGGTGGATTTTGGAATGATGAGGGGGCTTGACTACTACACTGGGAATGTCTTTGAAATT
>PEXD01000037.1 GCA_002779235.1 Candidatus Woesearchaeota archaeon CG07_land_8_20_14_0_80_44_23
CTGCCGTGATTCGAACACGGATCTCTAGGTCCCGAACCTAGGGTTCTAGCCAAGTTATACTACAGCCCCTTAATTCTGAAAGATTAGATGTTCATTTAAATATTTTTTTAATTCACAAAGAATTCTCACACTTTTATCTCAATTCCCCTGATGGATTTCAGGTCCTGAATCGACTTCTGTGCCGGGATTGAAGTCCTGAAAAGATTCCAGAATACTTTTGTAAGCCATTCAATCCATTCCTTGTCTTTTATCTCATAGAAGGCGTATGTCTTCCTGTCAATCTCCTCCCTGGCGTAGTCCTCTGGATTGAGGATTTCCTTGAACCTGGCAACCTCGTCATCTATGATGAATGCGCGAAGGGGCTGCTCGCACTGTCTTATCTCAATAACATCCTTTCCCAGACGATGGTTTATCTCAAGCATTTTCACGACATTTTTGTAGCTTGTTATGTCAACTTTGCTGAGAATTTTTATTGAAACTCCCCTTTTTGCAATGTTTTCAAAAACATCAATTATATTTTCCCTGCCCTGCTTAAGGTTTGACCATGAGAGATTTCCTGAAAAGATTAGAATCTGGTTTTTTGCGCTTCTCAGGATTCCTGCGAGGTCCTGCTTTACTGTGGTTGCTTCCTCGCCCTGCTGCTCAACAAATGCTGTTCTCTTTCTTGAATCTACAAACTGGTAGATGTTGAATGGCGAGAAATCCTTTTTCGTCCTTCCTGCCCTTATCTGCCCGAATAGCCGCTCCTGTGCCTCAGAGGAGTTCATTTTCTCATTGTTGTTCCAGTAGACAATCTTAAGGGCGCCTCTCGTGCCCTTCCGGAATGTCCTGACTGCAATTGCGCCTGAGCGCTGGGATATCATTTCAAGATATGCGTCTGCAGTCCTCCAGTTTCTCTGTATCAGGGATGCAATCTCGCTTATGGTGCAGGGCTTCTTGTAGACAAATTCAAGGATTTTCTTCTCTGTCTCAGAATCAAGGGCCATAGCAGGCGTGAAAGGTTGGCTGCTTAAATAATTTTATGTCTGCAAAAATAAGCGTTGCAGTATAACAATGAGGTATTATAAGAAGTATTTCCGTCTAGTTAATCTGAAGAAATACAACACTGTGTAAAATATTTTACAGATAATTATTTATGAAATACAACTCTGTCTTTTATACCCTTCTGAAAAATTAATGAAAATACTGGAGCGTGACGAAATGAAGGAAAATGAAAAATCCTACGAATCTGAGCTAGAACTTTTGCTTGAAAAAGATTCTTATGGCAAGGGACTGACAAGAAAGGAAAAGAGAAAGTTTCTGAAAACATTTGCAATATGCATCCCTGACATTGTGGGCCGAGTGAAGAAGAAAATGCAGAAAACAGGAACGGAAATAGTGTATCTTGAAAACATGGTTAATCACCAAGAAGCTGGCAAGAGACTGGAGCTAGGATATAACGGCAATCTGGAGTTAAATGATTATCAGTCCACAGCAAATTTGGATGAGGAGGATGGATGTGTGTATCTTTATGACGACATACATACTTATCCTAACAAGAAGAATGATGAATCATCTTATTTTACGTATGTAGGGGATATACTGAAAGGGGTTTTTGATAATGCAAAAAGCATGTATAATTCAATGAAATATTTCCTGAAAAAAGATTATAGGACAGCGGGCATTGTGCTTTGCGGGGATGACATAGCGCCTGCAGAAGAAATGGAAAACGGCTATAAGGTGAATATCAATTTCAGGCCAATAAAACTCTCCTCAGGAGACAAGAAAACAATGAACTTTGTGTATGCCCCTTCTGAGGTGACTGAAAGGATAAAGGAAATGACCTCAGAAAGGGAGGGAAAAGGACTTGTTGAATTTGGGGAAGAAAATTCAGTATTTTCCTGCAGATGCTTCTACGAAAAAATTTCCGGACAGTATGTGATATTCAGGGAATTTGATTTTGGAGCAATAAAGGATAAGAATTCCATTGAAGTGTTAAATGGCTCCCTACCAAAAGAAAAAGTGAAGAAAAGATGCCTTGAACTGCTCTTAGGAAGAAATGCACAAGGCAAAAGCATCAAGAAGAATGAGGAAAGTAATGAAGATGAAAAAGAGGAGGATGAAGGAAGGTGAAAGTTATGGAAAAAGAAAATGAGCTTCCATTTAAGTTCGCTAAGAACATCTATGTCGGCGAGGTATGCTATCTGATGGGGCAGGGGGATGAGCCGGAATATTACTACAGTCCATTTTTGGTTGTTGATGACTGCGAAAAAAATGCAAGTAAGAGATTCATTGATTATGCAATGAAATGCAACCCCTCAACAAAAAGAGAATTGTGGCAGGTTTGTACAGGTCCCAAGAAGATAAACACAGCAGGCATTGGTTTGGAGGCAGCGATAAAACTGTTTGAGCAGATAAAATACATTATAATCAAGGATGAAACTAAGTAAGAGATGATAAAAAGATGAAAATTAAAATCATAAAAGCTGAACAGCACGGCAGGCTGGCTACTTACAGCATAGACCAGTATGGGGGCTGGGAATTGGATGGCAGCACATCTGGAGAATTGTATAACTTTGAGTTATGGAGTGGTTATCATAAAAATCCGCTGAGAGCGTCCTACTCCGGACTAAAGTCCGGAGTTTGACCGGACGCTCTCTTAATCGCGGATTTTTAGGATGCTAAAAGCGGCTTATCTCCAATCTGAAGATTGGAGTTTTGCCGCTTTTCTGCATAACTATCTGGCGAAACGCATTGATGAAGCAGAAGTTGGGAGGATAGTAAATATTTTCACCAAAGATTTGTCAATGGAATCTTTTGACCCTGATTATGACGGTAAATGGCATCATGGAGCTACAGCTGGCCCCTATTATTTTACAAAAGAGAACTGCCTTTTTGAAACCCAAATCATGGAAACTATTCCCAGCGACTGCGTCCACAAGCTGAGATTGGGCGGGCCTGAGAAAGAAGTCGACAAATTATATGAAAATATCATTGCCGAAGTTAAAAAGGGAATCATCTGGGGCTCCCTCTGGGCTCCTGATGTAAATGTTAAGAACTTATACAAAAAGATAGAGACAAAAGAAAATATTTATGAGGCAGACGAAGGCATTGACCTGAGAAAATTTGAGTCAATATCCAGGCTCGAGGAATTCTTGAAATCAGGCGGAAAGATGAAGCTGTGAAAAACTGAGAGGCGCAATTATGGGTGAAAAGCAATCAGCAGGGAAAAAAGAGAAGAGTTTGGAAGGGAAGCTGAAAGCTCTTGAGAAAAGAGAAAACTATGGCATACTATTTGCTGATAATAATGTAATCAAATATGCCACATTAGACAGTAGGAAAGAAGTTGAAAAAATTTACAAAATAAAAGAAGAAACTTATGGATATTTGCAGGCTTTGTTGGCTGCTCAGGATGACATTTACTTTCAAAATGAAAAGCTTGAAATCTGTTCTTTGTTCGGGAGCTTCCAGTCAATTGAGAGAGAATTTATAACTCAATCGATTATTGATTTTGGCGGAAGGATTCTGGATGCTGGATGTTATAGGCCTTATGGGCTTTTTGAGACATTAACAAATAAAGCACTAATAACACAAGACGAATTAGATAAGAGGAACTATACGGGTATAGCCTCCCTGTGCTCTTTTCAGAACAAATTATACGCTCTCCTTCCGAATAATAAGAATGAACACAGTTTTGCAGAACTTAAAGAAAACAATGGAAGATATAAAATAGGAGATGAAATAATTCATTACAATGACATACCTAATCCTCACATTTGTCAGGCTACAATCCTGCCAGAACTTCCTTCAATAATTAAAGGCAAGAAGTATGATTTTTCTGTTCTGTCATGTGCGAGTTCGTGTTATCTGGATTTGAACGGCAAAAAAATAGAGGGAACAGAAGAGAATTTCTTTTACAGGCTTATAACAGAAGACAAATTCATTGACATGTTTGCAACAGAAGACAATTTCATTTATAGGTTTGCAATTTTGAGTTCTAACAGTGATAGGGCAGAAGTGATTTATGCAAAAAATTGTGAAATAAAGTTTGCTGATATAGATTTGAATAAGAAAACTGCAAAAACAAGAAAACTAATTCCAACATCAAAGTTTGATGGTGGCTTGGATGTGGTGAGAAATAAGGAATTGCATAACAAGCTGATAAGAGCCGGCGAGGAGTTAAAATGAAAATAAAGATTGAAGAAAGGAGTCAGTTATATGTGCATGCAGATGAGTGGGATGAATATGGATGCCCTCTTACACTGGATCTTGAGAAAGTATATCCCAAATTAGAGGAGTTCCTTAATGAAAAATCGGAAAAAAGGATTTTACAAAATTATAGACCATTTGGAGATTGGTTTGAAGATGGAATTATTTCTTCACCGAGTTTGAAAGAATCATATCATATTAAAGAATGTTTATTGGAACATAAAACTCATAGTTGCAATTTATTGGAAGATAAAATTCATGGTTGCAACCAAGTGTTGGGTGCAGGAGGAATTATGCATACACTCAAAATAGCTGGAAAGCCAGAAAAGGTCGATGAACTTTCTGGACAAATTATTTATTCTGTTATCTTCCACCTCATCTATTTTGGGGGAAATCTCCATCATTATTATGATAATACAAGTGTTAAGATTTATGAAGTTCCAGGTGATTTTAACCTGAAAAGCTTTAACTCAATCTCAGAGCTGGAAAAGGCGCTCTCTTCTTTTGAAAAGAGTGAATGAGGCAGGCATTAAGACACTTTGGGCAGGAAAGCTTTAAGTTATCAGGTGGCATATTGATTCTGGCATGAGCAAAATCTGCCTTAAGAGAGAGCATCTGGATGAGATAGTTGCCCACTGCATTGAGGAGTTTCCAAAAGAGGCGTGCGGAATAGTTTCCGGCAGTGGAAATTCTTGCATTGGCGGCGCAGCAGAGAAGGTTTACAGGACAGTGAATGTTTCTGAAACGCCATACAAACTATACACTTCTGACCCTGAACAGCAGGGCAGGATTTTTGATGAGATAGACAGGGAAAATCTGGAGATGCTGGCAATCTATCATTCCCACACCAAGGACCCTGCATCTCCTTCAGAATGTGACCTGAAAGATGCAAAATACCAGAAATCATTTTACCTTATTGTCTCCCTTGCCAATCCCAAGGAGCCGGTAATAAAGGTATACACAATAATTGGTGGGAAAATACAGGAGGCAGAACTGGAAATAACTGATTAGGAAAAGTTTAAAAACGCCTGAATAAAATCTTTGTGCAATGAAAGGAAAGAAAGTTATAAAGGAAAAGGCAGATGAGCAGGAGTCAAACCTTGGGATAACCGCAAATAAGGAGGATGACTTCTCAGAGTGGTACAACCAGGCGGTGCTCAGGGCAGGGCTCGCCGACTATTCTTCAATAAAGGGATTCATGATAATAAAGCCGCTGGGCTATGCAATCTGGGAGAACATACAGCACAAGTTTGACCAGCAGATAAAAAAGCATGGAGTTAAGAACGCCTATTTTCCCCTTCTGGTGCCTGAATCATTCTTCAAGAAGGAGGCGGAGCACGCCAAGGGATTTTCCCCTGAAGTCGCATGGGTTGCAAACAGGGATGAGGACTCGGGCGAGCGCCTGGCCATAAGGCCCACTTCAGAGACGATAATCTGCGACTCTTTCAGGAAATGGCTGAGGAGCTACAGGGATTTGCCCATAAGGGTGAACCAGTGGTGCAACATTGTCAGGTGGGAGATAAAGATGACCAAGCTCTTTATCAGGACAAGGGAGTTCCTCTGGCAGGAGGGGCACTGCATTTATGAAACTTCCGAAGAGGCAGAGAGGGAGACAATGCTCTACCTCAATGAATACAAGTCATTGCTGGAGGAAGAGCTCGCAATACCGGTGCTCTCAGGAAAGAAGACAGAGAGCGAGAAGTTCGCAGGCGCTGTATACACTCTCACAACAGAGGCACTTATGCCTGACGGAAGGGCGCTTCAGACAGCAACCTCCCACTATCTCGGGCAGGACTTCATGAAAGTGTTTGATGTTGAGTTCCTTGGAAAAGACAAGAAAAAGCACACCCCGCATTATATCTCATGGGGAATGACCACCCGCCTGATTGGCGCGATAGTCATGGTGCACGGCGACAACAAGGGGCTGGTGCTGCCTCCGAGGATTGCGCCCCAGCAGATAGTCATAGTCCCGATACTCTTTGGGGATGAAAAGAAGGACAGCCCTGTGCTTGCTGAAGCAGAAAAAATCAGGAAAGAACTTGAGCACGAGTTCAGGGTTGAGATTGATTCCAGGACAGAATACAGCGCCGGCTGGAAGTTCAACGAGTGGGAGATGAAAGGAATCCCATTAAGGATAGAGATTGGACCAAGAGACATCTTAAAAGGAGAGTGCGTTCTTGCAAAGAGGAACACCGGCGAAAAAATAACTGCAAAGGCATCTGGGATAAGAGAGAAAGTTAAAGATACACTTAAAGACATCCAAAAAGAGATGTTTGAGAAGGCAAAGAAGTTCCTAACCTCAAATATAGAGAATGTCTCAAGCATGAGGGAGCTCAAGGAGGCAATAGCCAAGAAGAAGCTGGCAAGAGCTGCTTTCTGCGGAAGCCCGAAGTGCGAGGAGAAGATAAGGGAAGAAGTAGAAGGCATTACAACCAGGTTAATACCCTTTGATGAGAAGCCGGCCAGGGGAGCAAAGTGCATAAGATGCGGGAAGGAAGCAAAAGAGCTGGTTTATTTTGCCAAAAACTACTGAGAATTTCTTGTAATTTTGCATTCCAGCCGCAAAGCTTATATATTCATTATTATTTAGTAGTTACATTTGGTGTGTGAAGATGGGCTTAACAAATACAATTAGGGACTCCTGGAAATTCATTGGGAAATTCATTGTAAACGCTATTGCTAGGGAGGGCCAGGAGAATGCACTGCTCTTCTTTGTCGAGACCAATGACAATCCCCTTGTGCAGGGAAGGGACAGCAAGTTCATTGCAGTGAGCGCCATCCTGGGGACAGTGCTTGTTGCACTGAAACTTCTTTTCAGGGCGCCTGTGACAATTTTCAGAACCCTGGCGGCTGCACTTCTGATAGCGGCAGTTGCCTATGTGGGGCTTGCATACTTCAGGTGGATTAACAGGATGGCTGAAGAGCAAAAAATTGCAGGAATAGCACTATCTCTGCTTGCAATCGCTGCTGTGATTATTATAATTTAGGATAGAAACAATTAAAAACTTCAGGGCAACTTTTTCTGTTTATGCAGGAATTGAAATCAAAACTAAAGAGAAAGCGC
>PEXD01000080.1 GCA_002779235.1 Candidatus Woesearchaeota archaeon CG07_land_8_20_14_0_80_44_23
CAAAAAAATCGCCGAAGCGATTTTTTGTGCGCAAGACCCTGTCTTTGCGTTTTGTGTGCGGGGCTTTAAACCCTGCGCAATTTCTTTGTAAAAAAAATTAAAGAAATGCTTAGTCGTTCTCAATCCTTGGTGCGAGGATGAATGCAATCATCAGCTTGTCTGTCTCTGCATACTCAAGTTTCAGCGGGTAGTCATTGCTCATTGAGATGCTTACGTTCTCGCATAGTTTTGATGCTGTCATCATCTTCTTCAGGTATTCAATTGAGTATCTCGCCTTGACTGCCTCTCCCTTGAGCTCTATCTTCGTTGATTCAGATGCCTTTATCTCAACCTGCGCCTTGCTGAGGTCTCCCTCTGCAGAGATTATGAAGCGCTGCGGCTCCACTGCAAATGTCACTGACTCTGCGACGATGTCGGCGTCCTCTATGGAGCTGCTCAGCGTTGAGGAGCTTGTCTTTATCTTGGCTGTGAATTTCAGCTCAGGCACTTTCTGCTCCTTTTCCTCGAGGTCAATAAGGGGTATTAAGAATGTCCTTTTTGTGTTGCCGTCTAATGTTATCTTCAGGCGGTTTTCTGCTGTCTCAATAATCATGGTCTCGTTAGAGCCGGCTCTTTTTAGAATTTGCTTGAGATTTGAGAGATTTATCCCCAGCTCAGTGGGCTTCTCTATGTCATATTCGACAAATGCGCTGGAGAGCAGCTTAAATGCCACCATGGCCACATTCGCCGGGTCCATGGCAATTATTTCTATGCAGTCAGAAGTTATCTTCATTCTCGCCTCGTTGACGAGTTCTGAGATTATTGAAATGCTATCCTTAAGGTATTTTGGCTCTGCAAGAGCAAGTTTCATTCTAAGCACCCCACTTTTGTGAGATAATCTCTTATATGGGAATATTTAAATTTTTGCTTTTATACAAGGCGAAAAGGTTTTTATTCTGAAAGGAAAACCTGGCAGTTATGGAATGGTATGAAACTCAAGCAGGGCTGGTTGATGAAGAGGGGTGGAAAAGGCGCATCCTTGAGCTTTGCAGAGAGAAAATCAGATTCAATAATGCAGAGAATGAGCTTTCAGACAGATTATTTTCTGCACTCAAAAAGAGGTTGCCAGACAGTCCCTTTGGAGTGATGTTTTCAGGGGGGGTTGATTCAACGCTTATTGCATTCGCAGCAAAGAAGCTCGGCGCAGAGCCTATCTGCTTTTCTGTCGGCATGAAGAACAGCGAGGACCTCAGGTGGGCGTCGCTTGCGGCAGGCGAGCTTGGATTCCAGCTGGAAAAGAAGGTTTTCTCCCAGGAAGAGTTTGAGGATGCGATAAGAGAAGTAAAAGCAATATTGAGGACTGATGACTCTGTAACACTAAGCATCGGAGCTGTCATCTACTCTGCCCTGAAGCTTGCAAAATCAAAGGGAGTCAATATCCTCTTTTCTGGGCTCGGCTCAGAGGAAATATTCGCCGGCTATGACAGGCATCTCAAGGCGCTTAAGTCAGGCGCTGATGTTAATGAGGAATGCAGGAAGGGGCTGCTCTCAATGTACAAGAGGGACCTTTTGCGGGACTATCCCATTGCGAGGGCGCTTTCATGCGAGATAAGAACTCCTTTCCTTGATGAGGATGTGATAAGGCTTGCAATGTCAATGCCTTCCTCATTGAAGATAAGTGAAACTGAAAAGAAGATAATTCTTAGGAAGGCTGCAGTATTTCTCGGGCTTCCTGAAAGGTTTGCGATGAGGAAGAAGAGGGCTGCGCAGTACGGCTCTGGCTTTGACAGAGAGCTTAGACGGGCTGCAAAGAGGCATGGCTTCTCATTTAGAAAGGATTATGTTAAGAATTTGCCCTAACTATTTAAGATGCAGCTGCACTATGTCGCCATCCTTGAGAACATGCTCCAGTTTGAATTTCTGCCCTGGAAACTTTGCTGATTTTCCCCAGACGCGCGCGAACCTCAGCTTTTCCACAAAGCTTGTGTGTATCTTTGAACAGACATCCCTTATTGCCGCGCCCTCCCTCATTATCATGGGCTTGTCAAGGTCCGCCTCTTTTCCGACCTCGCGCAGGTAAATCCTTATGAATTTGAGTTTCTGGTAAATTGCCTCCTTGAGAAGCTCAAGGTTTATGCCCTTCTCCGCCGATATCATAACATAGTTAACTCCACTCTTATCCTTGAGTACAACTGATTTTTTTGAGAGCTCAGCCATATATTTTTTCACCCTTGAGATTTCCTGCTGCCCCACTATGTCTATCTTGTTTATCACGAAGAGCCCTGATGCATACTTCCTGTTGCCTGTGATAGAGTCAATGAACTGGCTTATGTTGATGTTGTCTCTTACAATAACATCGGCATTCATTATCCTGAATTCCTTGAGCGCAGACACAATCTCGTCCTTTTTTATCTTGGTGAGTTTTACAGTGCTGCTTATTGTGACTCCCCCTCTCGCCTTCTTGTCTATCTTTACATCTGGCTTCTTTTGGTTCAGGCGTATTCTCGCGCTGTAAATCTCTTTCCTGAGCACAGGAAGCTGAGCTTCAACTGCATATGCGTCTGCAAGCAGCAGGATAAGGTCTGCATTCCGCAGCACAGAGATTGTCTCTTTGCCCTTTCCTGTGCCATCAGCAGCGCCCTCAAGTATTCCAGGAAGGTCGAGTATCTGAATTTTTGCATTCTTGTATTCCATCAGTCCGGGAATGCAGTTAAGGGTTGTGAAATTGTAGCTTGCGATCTTGGAGTTTGCGTTTGTGAGCTTGTTTATTAGTGTTGATTTTCCAACAGAAGGAAATCCGATAAGGGCGACTGTCGCGTCCCCATTCCTCTTTACAGCATATGATGGTCTCTGTGCCTGCTTTCTTATTGTGCGCCTTGACTCAAGCTGCTCCTTGAGCCGGGCTATCTTCACTTTCAGCAGTCCTATGGCATGCTCAGTCCTCTTATTGTATTTAGTGGTGCTTAGCTCCTGCTCAAGCGCCTGTATCTGCTCAATAAGTAACTGGTCGCCCATTGTGCCCTGCGAGTATTCGTTGTCTTTTAAACTTTTTCAGGCAGAAAAGCAGATATGTTGTTTAACAGTTATATTTAAGAATATAGTTTTGCCAAACCTTTATAAAACAATTATTCCCCTTTTTTATTTCATGAATGAGAGCAACCTGAGCGCTGTTGCAGAGACAGTTGGGACACTGAAGAACATATCGCTGATATTCAACAACTTTCTTCTAGCCCTGTTCATACTTGCAGGCGGCTTCTTCATAGGAAGGTTCATCGGAAAGCTTGTCCAGAAGATACTCAGGGGAATAGAGCTTGACGGCTTGGCCAAGAAGGTTTTCAAGAGGAACATACCTCTCCAGGATTCAATATCCTTTGTCATCTCAGGGGCGATTTACCTGCTCTCAATAATACTTGCGCTTAAGGAAATCGGGATTGCAGCCCCTGTCTTCAGGTGGCTGGCTGCGGCTTTCATAGTGCTCATACTCATATCAGCCGCCCTTTATGTCAAGGATGCTGTTCCCAGCATAATATCCGGGCTGAAAATAATTGGCAGCAGACAGATAAGGGCCGGCGACCACATAAAAATAGATGAGCATACAGAAGGCGATGTCATAAAGGTTGACCTCACGGAGCTCCGCCTAAAGACCGAAAAGGGAGACCTGATTTATGTCCCAAATTCCATAATATCAAAATCAAAGGTTGAGATAAGGAAGAAACTATGATTTTCTGCTGTTGCTTAAATGCTCTCGAGCACAGACACTATGTTCCAGACCTGGGTCCTTGTGTAGGGCTGCATGTTTGCATCGTCTGAAATCTCGTCAAGCTCGTTCAATGCCTTGTGCACCCTCAGCGAAAGCTCTGCATCTTCAGAAAGCGCCTTTTCGGCGTTTGCTATCTTTGCCTTTACATTCCTCGGCACAGTGGAATCGTTCTCAAGCTCCTTCATGAGCTCAAGCACCTGAGCAATTTTTTCATTTCTCTTCTTGCCTGCCGCCATTGCAATCGCCTTCTATTTTTAATTGTTACTGGGATTTTCCGAGCTTTTCTATTACTTTTTTCTGGAGCTCCGAGGCCTTCTCACGAAAGCTGTTCTCCTGCTTCTCAAGCGTCTTTATCCTTAGCGAGAGCACCTCCTTCTTTGATTCAAGCTCCTTCTTCAGCTCTTCCTTGTCCGAGGCAACCATGATGTTTCCCACAATCTTGTATGCCTTCTCTGCCTTTGAAAGTTCCTCAAGCGCAGAGTCCACCTCTGCCAGTTGGAGCTGGAAGTTCTGCTTCTGTAAGGAGAGGTTCTGGAAGGCCTGCTCCATCATCTGAAGCTCTGAAATCTGCGATTCTGTTTCCTTGTCCTGATTTGCCATTTTTCACTCCTGCTCATTCCTTGGCGAGCCTTGCCGACTTCTCAAAAAGCTTTATGTATTTTGAGAGGGATGCACACTTTGCTTCAAAATCGCATGCTTCCCTTGCTGAAAACCTTATCTCAACTGCATTGCCTTTCGCTGAAATTCTATATTCATTGCTCAGCTCGGGCTTTATGGAGCTGAGAAAATCCTTGCTTGACTTAGAATCCAGCTGCAATCTGAGTGTTATCCCATAACCTGAATTTTCAGCCATTTTGACCAGGGAACTCTCCCTGCATAATACAAAAAAAGATTATCTTGCCTTGACTTTTGTTGGAAGGCTCCTCGGCTTGAAAAGCATCTTGCTTCCGCAGTATGGGCACCTGACCCTTCTCTTTATGTAAGTGTCAGCAACCTTTTTGTTGCATACCATGCATTTGTATTCCATTTTTTATCACTCTGAAATTTCTTGCTTCTTGGCCTTTTTCTTTTCAATGCTGTAGGCAGATGCTGTGAACTCTGCCTTGCACTTCCTGCATTTCCATATTCCAAGAGCCACCCTTTTGACCTGCTTGTAGTGGCAGTAGGGACATGCAAGCTTTTTCCTGTACTGCGCCTCAACCTTGCCCAGTTTTATCCTTAGGGTGCGTCCATATCTCGTCCCGAATCTGTTTGCGGACTTCGCTTCTGATTTCTTTGCCAAAATGCTCTCCTCTGAATTCTTTTAAATGAGAAGACTTTAATATTTATCTGAAATTTGTTAAAGTCTTCTGAATATAGGCAAGGTACCAAAAATTCGCCGGGCGAATTTTGGGACAAGAAATTCCTTTGGAATTTCTTTGTAAATAATAGCAAACATTGATGTTCTTGCCTATAAAATAGATTTTTTGCCCAGTTTTAAAAACTTTTCGTATAAAACCTGAATTAAAGTGGGGCTGCCCGGACTTTCGCCAAGTAGTTACATGTTCTACCGCAGCAATTTTTCCGCGATATCAAAATTAGCATTGATTTCGCGGTCGTGGAGCCTTGCGCTCCACCTTGCGTGCAAAGAAATGTTTCATTTCTTGCACAAAAAATCTCCAAGAGATTTTTTTGTGTCAACCGAGCGTAACCAGTTGTTTCGAACCGGGGTCATTCGGTCCCAAACCGAAAAGGATAGCCAGGCTACCCCACAGCCCCATTGCATTCGGATATTTAGGCGGATATTTTTAAATCTTTGGTTTACTCACGTCTTATACAAACTTTTATATATTATTGCCTTTCCCTTTATATTATGGATTCGGCGCAGAAGTTCAAACTGAAAAAGCTTTTGAAGGAGCTCGGGCAGTACAGGGGAAGGCATACCGAGCTTGTGTCAGTTTATATTCCGCAGGACTATGACCTAAACAAGATAATGGCCCAGCTTGCGCAGGAGCAGGGCACTGCCACCAACATAAAGTCGACTTCTACAAGGAAGAATGTTATTGACGCTCTTGAAAGGATGATGCAGCACCTGAAGCTCTATCATAAGACACCGCCGCACGGACTTTCTTTGTTCGCCGGGAATGTGGCAGAGAGGGAGGGGCAGAACGATGTAAGGGTCTGGAGCATTGAGCCGCAGGTCCCCCTCAAGGTTAAGATATACAGGTGCGACAAGGCATTTGTCACAGAGCCCTTGGAGGAGATGCTTGAGACAAAGGAGAGCTACGGGTTTGTTGTTATAGACAGGAGGGAAGCCACAATTGCTATGCTCAAGGGCAAGAGCATAAACGTGCTTGTCAGGACCCATTCAATGGTGCCGGGCAAGTTCAAGGCAGGAGGGCAGTCAGCAATGAGGTTCCTGCGCCTGAGGGAGGGGGCTGCCAAGGATTTCTACAATAAGGTTGGAGAGTACATGAAAGCGCAGTTTCTCGGAAAGGAGCTGAAGGGGATAATTGTTGGAGGCCCGGGCCCCACCAAATATGATTTTGTGGATGGAAATTATATAACAAATGATGTCAAGAAGAAGATAATCGCAATTAAGGATATAACTTATACAGATGATTTCGGAGTCAAGGAACTCCTTGAAAAGAGCCAGGACGTGCTTGCCAATGAGGAGATAATGGATGAGAAGAATTCAATGCAGCGCTTTTTCGATGCCCTTGCCAAGACACCTGGAAAGGTATCATATGGAAAGGAGGCTGTGCTTTCCCTCATCTCTGCTGCTGCTGTTGACACTGTGCTTATCTCAGAGAGCCTCTCTGACGAGGAAATAGAGAAGTTTGAAAACGAGGCGGAAAAATTCGGCACATCTGTGAAGATAATATCTGTGGAGACAAATGAGGGCGTCCAGCTCAGGGAGCTAGGCGGGGTTGCCGCGATGCTCAGGTATGAGTGCAACGCGTAAAGATGGAAGATTCTATTGCGCTTGAGGGATTCAGGGAGCTTTTCCCTGAAAAAAATGGTGTTTCTTGTTCTGTGAGGTACAAAAAAAGGATGAAGGGATACAGCGCCTCAATTGCCTATTCAAGGGCTTCCAACCTGGTTGAGTTCAGGCTGGGAAGGGGCTGGATGGATGTCTCCCAAACAATAAAAAAAGGGCTTTTCCAGGAGCTGCTTGTGAAGATATTCAAAAAGAAGGGTGAGAGGATTAAGCCGACTATGGAGATGGAACTTTACTCAAACTTTGTAAAGAATCTGCATCTCTCGGTAAGCAAGAGCGAGGCAGAGCCCCTGCTCGAGCAGTCCTTTGAGAGGGTGAATGATAGTTATTTTAGCGGGCTTCTCGAGAAGCCGAACATGAGATTCTCAGGAGTTTCATTCAGGAAGCTGGCGCGCTATGACTACCAGGAGGATATGATTACTGTAAGCGAGATATTCAGGGATGCGAAGCCCGAGATGCTTGATTATCTCATCTACCACGAGTTGCTGCACAAGAAGATGAAGTTCTCCTACAAGAACGGCAAGAACTACCACCACACCCGCAGCTTTAAGAAAATGGAAGAAAAGTTTGAGAATGCAGCAGGACTTGAGAAGGAGTTCGGAATTTTCATAGCAAAAAAGAGGAGGGAACTCTCAAGGAAGACGGGATTTCTCTCAATCTTCAGATAGCATGTTAAGAAAGATTATTATAGCCATATTATTACGGAAACGGCAGGATGGAAAAAGCTGAATTAAAGGAGGAGAAGGTGCCCTCTGGAAGCGATGCGATGGATGAGCTGCTTTCAGGCGGCTACGAGCGGGACGCCATAACTGTAATTTATGGCCCTTCTGGTTCGGGAAAGACGAATTTCTGCCTTGTCGCGCTCGCAAGCATTGCCAGGAAGAAAAAGGCGATATTCATGGATACAGAGGGGGGATTCTCTGTGACGAGGCTTGCCCAGATATGCGGAAACTCAAAGCCGGTGATGGAAAGGACTGTCTTTCTCCAGCCCGCAACCTTTGAGGAGCAGAAGAAGGACTTTGAAAAATTGAAGGAGCTTGTGGATGATAGCATAGGAATAATAATTGTGGACACAATAAGCATGCTCTACCGCGCTGACAGGACAGAGGAAGACATAAAGGGCATAAACAGCTCCCTCGGAAAGCAGCTGAATTTCCTCAGCGAGATTGCAAGGAAGAAAAAGATACCTGTTATTGTCACAAGCCAGGTCTATTCTGAATTTGACAAGAAGGACTCTGTGAAGATGGTTGGCGGCGACATAGTGAAATACAGAGGCAAGTGCCTGATTGAGCTCCAGCATGAGGGAAACGAGCACCGCGCAATCCTTAGGAAACATAGGAGCATGCCTGAGGGAAGGGCTGTGCTTTTTGAGATAAGGGAAAGGGGCGTTTTCCTTGTCAAGAAGAGAATTTCGCTTTTCTAGATTCCCAGAAGCTCCACTTCAACACTGTCGCCATCCTTCACATTGAGATATTCCCTCATTGAAACAGGAGCGGCGATTTCTATTGCAGAAATATTGTATTTCTTATATCTCGAGTTCTCAGCCACTATGATTGCGCACTTCTTGCCTGCAACAATAACCTTATGGCAGGTGACTGCTCCAAACTTCTTTTCTCCTATGGAAAAGCCCTCTATTGTTATCGGTTCAAGCTTTGCAACCTGGAGCGTGTCCTCATCAGAGATTTTAAGGTTCAGAGTTCCCTCAAAGGGGACGAAGCCGAGCGCCGAATTGAATTTTTCCTTGTACTCAGGCATCCTCATGTAAACAGATGCCTCCTTCAAGCCAGAGAACACTATGCCTGTGATTTTCATCTTGGTCAGGATTGCTATTATTTGATATTTTAATCTTTTGCCTTTGGCTGCCTTCTCCAGTAATACAGGAATTCCTGGGCATAGGCAGCATCTTGCCCAAAATATTCCCTTCCAAACCTTTCTGCATCCTTCGCGCTTATATTTTTTTGGGAAAAATACAGCTCTGCTATCGCCCTTCTTATCCAGACATCTGTGGGAAATGCCTCCTTGAATCCTAGTGAGAATGCCAGTATGCAGTTGGCAACCTTGCTTCCCACTCCTGAGATATTCATAAGCTCCATTTTTGCATCAGGATAATTCATCCTTCTCAGCCATGAGAAATAGTTCTCAAATGACTGGCTTGCGGAGAGCTTTTCCTCTGCAGAGACCTCTGCAATCGCTGCAATTGCCTTGGAATAGAACCTTGCCCTGAAGCCGAGCCCGCAGTTTCTCGCTTCCTTCTCAAGATCTTCGCACTTGAGCATCTCCTCTGGGCTTGGGAAGGAATATGAGGTATAGTTTCCAAGTTTTATTTTATGCCCGAACCTTCTTGAGAGCGAGTTCATGTTTCTTCTGATTCTCGGGATGTTGGATGCCGAGGAGGAGATATAGCTCACCATGCACTCAAAGGGCTCCTGCTTTATCAGGCGCAGCCCGTATGCTGATTTTATCGCCTTCCCTATCTTTTCATCTTTTTTTATGCCTGAGATTATTTTCTTATAATCCTCGCCCAGAGAAAAGTAATTTCTTATGAATCCGGCCCCTCCCTTTGAAAGCTCGTAGAAAAGAAAGTTTCCCTCCTGCCTCGCCTTTATTATCCTGTCGCCGGCAGTTATGAAATACCATCCGCTGATTTTTTCCCACCGAAAAATCTGCCCGCACTCAACTGTCTTTTTCAGGTCAAAATCGCGGATTCGGATTTTTCTCATTTCAGGATTGAAATCTTTTTTTATTTATTAATCTTGGGAAAAAGAATATAAATCAGGGGCTGCTCCAACATAGCATGACAGAGCTGCTTTATCTCAAGGACTGCTATTTGAAAGAGTTTGAAGCGATAGTTGAATTAGTGGAAGGCAATAGGATAGAGCCGGACAGGACAGCATTCTATCCTGAATCAGGAGGGCAGCCGGCTGACTTTGGCGAGATTTCCTGTGATGGCAAAAGCGCCAGGGTTGTCATGGTTAAGAAAGAGGGCGGCAGGGTTCTTCATGAATTGGAAAAGCCAGCAGAAGAGATTGGGATAAAGCAGGGTTGCACAATAAAGGCTTCTATTGATTGGGACAGGAGATATACCTTCATGAGATACCACACTGCCTGTCATGTGCTTGCCGCAGTCATAACAAAGGAAGAGCAGGGTGTTGAGATAACAGGCAACCAGATTGCCCTTGACAGGACAAGGATGGACTTCAGCCTTGAAAACTTTGACAAGGAGAAGATAAAGCAGTATGAAGAAGAGGCAAACAAGGAGATAGCAAAGGCGCTGCCTGTAAGAATTGAATTTCTTGAAAGGGAAGAGGCATTCAAGATTCCCGGGCTTGTAAAATTGAGGAAACTGCTGCCTGAGTCACTGAAGGTGATAAGGGTGATTTCAATTGAGGGGCTTGACCAGCAGGCCTGCGGCGGGACGCATCTGAAAAACATTTCTGAGATAAAGGGCATTACAATAACAGGCACAGAGAACAAGGGCAAGAGCAACAGGAGAATTTATTTTAAGCTGAAAGAATGAAAAATTAGAATTTTCTATTTTTGTAATAATTTTTACTTTCAAACACTATTTGGTAGAGTTCTCTTACCCTTTCTGGGCTGACCTTGTCTATTCTTGGCGCAATGCCTTCGCTTACAGCATAGAAGTCAGCCAAGTGCATGCTTAGAGTATCAGCTTCCTTTTTTGTAGCTCCAATCTTTCTCAGCTTCCAGAAGAGGTCGTGCTGTTCAGGAGCCTTTCCGTCCAATTCTCCGCATTCGCTTTCAGTCATGCATAAACACCAGTGATTTTTATAAGATTTTCAGCACCCAATATCATAAAAATCCGCTGAGAGTGTCCTACTCCGCACTAAAGCACAAAGAAATCTCGGAGATTTCTTGTGCGCAGAAAACTTGAAAAGTTTTCTTGCGTGCGGAGTTTGACCGGACACTCTCCGATTCGCGGATTTTTAGGATGCAACGAACGCAAAAAAATTGTCTAAGCGATT
>PEXD01000053.1 GCA_002779235.1 Candidatus Woesearchaeota archaeon CG07_land_8_20_14_0_80_44_23
TTGCTACAACAAACATCATTAACCAATAATTTTTCATTTTTCCTTACCCCCATTTTGTTTATATAAATATCAAAGCGGCGCAAAACGCGAGTTTTCCGCTTCTACTGTGTAACCGTCTCGCATATATAAATCTTTCGATTTTTTTGTTATGCTTGAGTGGTTACAAAACTGCTCTGTTGGGAATCACACCCTGCAGTAATCAGGGCATTTCCCGCAGCTCCTGCTCACTGTAATCTCTCTGTATTTCACGCGCCTGTAGTCGTCGTTTATTGTGAACCTCACATCGTAGGTTCCCTCAGGAGTTTCATCAGGTATTCTCATAATGAGGAGCTGTGAAATATCATCCCTTGAATTCACGTCGATGGGCCCGATTCTGGACCTGAGCCCGAGGTCAGGTATGACTGCTGTTATTGTTATGCTGCCATCCTTATAGCTGTAATATCCAACCTGGACTGAAGCCATGAGCTCCCCGCCGGGCTGGACGCAGTCATCATTTATTATCCTTAATGAATCAATATTAATTTGGGTTTCTGGGAGGGTGCATCCTGTCCAAGCACCCCACCTGAAGTTGGACATGCATGTCCTCTCATCCTTTCCGGAATAGCCGTCTGTTGTGCAGTCGCGCTCTTCCCTTGTTCCAGGGTAGCACTCTCCTTCACCAGTGCAGTTTCCCCAGGGCTGCCAGGAGCATGAATCGCTGCAGCTCCTGGTTTTAGTGCCTGTAAGCATGAAGCCGCATCTTTCAGCTGCTATTGAACCTGCTGCGCACACGCCCTCATTAGAGCATGCGCTCCAGTTGCCCCACTGATAATTACTTTTGCAGATGCGCTGGCTTGTGCCGCAGTTTCCGCAGGTTTTATTTTCAACTGTTCCTGCAGCGCACTCTCCCTCATCAGTACAATTGCTCCATTCACTCCATGAGCAGGAGGCAGTGCATGCCCTTATCTGGTAGCCGCCTAATCCGCAGCTCCTGTTGTCTGTTTCTCCAATAGTGCATGATGCATTGCACCCTGACTTGTCGCAGGTTGAAGTCACAGCCAAAGAGCCCTGAGTGCATGAATCAGTCGCCTCACTGCACGAAGATATAAATGAAGAGCGATAATCCCAAGTCAATGGATTTCCATCAGGAACATTATTGCATGTTGAAACCCCTGCTATGTTGAATGCAGAGCAGTCAACAGGAGTCCCAGCAACGCAGCTGCCGGCTGAGCAGGACTCAACACCATTGCAGAAAAGCCCATCATTGCAGTTTCTTACAAGAACAGGGGTCCCTGATGCGCACCTGTTTAAGATGCAGACGCCGCTTGAGTGGAAAACTGAGCTTTCACTGCAGAAATCATAATCAAGATTGCTGCAATCAGAATTGACACTGCATTCGCCGCATCTTGAATCATTTCTGATTACAACAGGCGCACCGCATGCACTATTTGTGCAGGTGCAGCCTCCTATGCATGAATTCGCAACATCTGAATAATCATAATAATCCCTCCCAACGCAGCTGTCAAGATAATCGCACTCTGTAGCAGCACAAGGATGACCTGAATCGCACTCAGCACCACAATTACCAACAATGCACGAATAACTAAAAGAATCATAAGAACAGCCGCAGGCAGAATTGCAGTTCCCATAGGAATCCCTTGAACCATAAAGCTTGCCCAAGCACTGATGATTTGACTGCAAGCAATAATTATTATTTACAGTGTTCGGAAACTCACACTGCTCACCAAAATTAATCACACCATTTCCGCACGTTGGCTGAGGAACGCACCTTGCATCATTATATATTATCTGAAAAGGCGTTGAGCTACACGAATTATGACTACAATCACAACTAGCACTACATGAATTCGCAACATCAGAATAATCATAATAATTATTCCCAACACAACCATCCTTATAATCACAATCAGTTACAGAACAAACATGCGTTGAATCACACTCAGCACCACAATTACCAACACTGCACGAATAAGAAAATGAATCATAAGAACAGCCGCAGGCAGAATTGCAGTTTCCGTATGAATCCCTGCTGCCATATAACTTATTAGAACACTGATGATTAAACTGAGGGCAGTAATTGTTATTCACGGTATTCGGAAACTCACACTGCTCACCAAAATTAATCACACCATTTCCGCACGTTGGCTGAGGAACACATCTTGCATCATTGTGATATATTGTCGGATTAGAACATGAGTTGGCAGTGCAGGTGCAACTTGAAGTGCATGAATTCAAAACATTGCTATAATCATAATAATCATTTCCCCTGCAGCCATCAAGATAATTACACTGCGTAGCAGGGCAGGAATGACTTGAATCGCACTCGGCACTGCATGATGAGACGCTGCATGCGCTTGAAATAAATGAGCTTCCAGCAGTGCATGAATCAGTTGCCTCACTGCATGAAGAAGTAAATGAAGCACGATAATCCCATGTTAAAGGATTGCAGTCGGGATTATTGTTGCAGTTTGCAACCCCCGCTATATTGTAGGCAGAGCAGTCAACAGCAGTGCCTGAGATGCAATACCCCAAAGAGCACGATTCTACGCCATTGCAGAAAAGCCCGTCATTGCAATTGTTAACAGTAGTTGTGGAAACATAACAAGCTCCGAAAAAACAATAGCCATTGTCATTCTTAACAACAGAGCCTTCGCAGAAATTTCTGTCAAATGAATTGCAGTCCTGCACAAGAGAGGCTGAACCTGAAACGCATGCATGATTCACGCAGACACCCTCAACATGAAAAACAGAATCCCCACTACAATAAGTAGAATCCAACCTATTGCAATCAGAATCTGTGTAGCACTCATAGGAAACGCATCTTGCATCATTAGGATACGCCGTATATGAAGTGCAGGAATTATGACTGCACTCGCAGCCAGAACTGCACGAATTAAAAACATCAGAGTAATCATAATATGTGGTGCCAACGCAGCCGTCAAGATAATCGCACTGAGTTAATGAACAGGCATGCGTTGAATCGCACTCAGCACCGCAATTACCAACACTACAAGCATAAGTAAAAGAATCATAAGAACATCCACAAACTGAGTTGCAATTCCCGTATGAATCCCTGCTACCATATAACTTATTGGAACACTGATGATTAAACTGAGAGCAGTAATTATTATTCACAGTATTCGGCAACTCACACTGCTCACCAAAATTAATCACACCATTGCCACAACTAGGCGGAGAAACACACCTAGCATCACTATAATAAATAGTAGGACTCCCACAAGCAGTGTGCGAACACTCACAACCAGAACTGCACGAATTAAAAACATCCACATAATCATAATAATCATTCCCAACACAACCATCCTTGTAATCGCAATTAGTCATTGGGCATGCAT
This sequence comes from Candidatus Woesearchaeota archaeon CG07_land_8_20_14_0_80_44_23, assembly GCA_002779235.1. Classification (GTDB taxonomy): domain Archaea; phylum Nanobdellota; class Nanobdellia; order Woesearchaeales; family 0-14-0-80-44-23; genus 0-14-0-80-44-23. The sequence continues at coordinate 3,357 of PEXD01000053.1, forward strand.
TCATCGAATCGCACTCTGCGCCGCAATGCCCAATACTGCACGAATAAGAAAATGAATCATAAGAGCAGCCGCAGGCAGAATTGCAGTTCCCATAGGAATCCCTTGAGCCATAAAGCCTGCCCGAGCACTGATGATTTGACTGCAAGCAGTAATTATTATTCACAGTATTCGGCAACTCACACTGCTCACCAAAATTAATCACACCATTCCCGCAAGCAGACACTGGTTTGCAACCCTCTTTGGGATTAGCAGAATTTACCCAAGTAAAACCTGGCTTGCAAGCACTGCAATATCCTCCGGAACAAGTCATATTATATGGAGTGCAATCATAAGGAGGGGTAACAACACAAACGCCGCTTACAAAATTACAACCTCTCATATATGCCACATTGCCCGAGCAATAACTGGAAAAAGTGCCAGAGCTATTAGTGCAGCTTGAAGGGCTAAACCTTGTAAGAAGAGAAGAGTTAGAGCCAGAACAGCTCTGAACAGGAGTGTGCTTGCAACTGCAATTACTTAAATCACAGGTATCAGCAGTATTAGAATTAAAATCATTACAATCAGAATCAACACCACACTCAGCACCGCAATTACCAGCACTGCACGAATAAGAAAATAAATCATAAACACACTGACAAGTGGAACTGCAGTTCCCGTATGAATCCCTGGTTCCATAAAGAGTGCCCGAGCACTGATGATTAGACTGCAAGCAGTAATTGTTGTTCTTGGTCAAAGGCAGCTCGCACTGCTCTCCGGAATTGATAATCCCATTCCCGCAGTTTGAAGAAGCGCTCACCACAAGGGAAAGCAGTGATGAAACTGCAAGAATCAGCATCAGCATTATCATAATTTTATAAGCGCCTTTCATGATTATCACCTAATAATTATGGCTGTTTGTGCAGATGTCTTCGTTGGGATGCCTTGCCTGGTAGTCCCTTGCAACAATTTCAACAACTCTTTTCATCTCGTCAAAATAGTCCTTGTCATTATAATTAAGAGTAACCTGTTTTTTTCCAAGGTTTAAAGTGAGATAGCCAGTGCCGTCGGGGTTTTCCTGAAGTTTTACAGCATAACCCTTCTGGCTGTTGAATTCGCCATTTGCTGAATCAGCATCTACAAGCCTTTTCAGATAGCTTTTGAGTTGTGAGGAACTTTTTCCCTCATACTCTGCGCTCTTTCCAACAGCATATGTGAAAACCTGGGTCCTCGGCTGGATTCTGTAATCTCCTTCTCCTTCAATTATGGCTTTCACCAGGTCATAATTAAGTGTCTGCCCATCTTTCGGATTTGAGAATAAATTTTCAACCTTGCCTTCTGCATATTCCTTCACCTTGCTCTCAAGTTCTGAAGCATGCTCGGGAGTTATCTTCACAAAGCCGTATGAGATGGAACCATCCTTGCCTTTTATCTCATAAATCAGGTTGAAAGGCCTTCCATCATTGACAAACCTTGCTGAAGCTGCTTCTCCATTCTCAAGTTTGCCATCATATAAAATTTGATTTATGTTAGATAATTCCTTGAAATTAGCAGTCAACTGCTTAACATAATCTCGTGAGAGGAAGCTCTCAATTACTGGAGAGTCCCTGCTGTAAGAGTCCAGTTCTTCTGGAGAAAGCTCATTTTTTACGCTCCATCCGTTGTCAAACTGATTAAGAGTTTGCTCGAGGGGGCTTTGCGGTGTCTGAACCTGCTGCTCTATTTTTGTCTGCTCTTGCGTGTTTTTAGAATATTTTTTTTCCATGTATTTGTCTACAGAACATGTTCCAATCACCCCTAAGCCGAAAGCTGCAGTAAGAGCCCCTGCTATAATGCCTATTCTTATCGCCTGTTTTTGTTTACGATTTTTATGAGCAACCCAATTCATGAAACTCATGAAATACACCCCCGTTAGTTACCACTAAGCAATAGAAAATATCTCAAATATATAAACCTTTCGCTCTGTTACTACTAAAAAGATAATATCATTTAAAGCGAAGAAAGAAGGGAAAAAATTATAAAATGCAGACAAAAATGAAGGAATTGATGATAACTGTAATAGGCGCTGGCCCTTCCGGCAACTATTTTGCCTATCTCCTCTCAAAAAAGGGCTACAAGGTGCAGGTGTTCGAGGAGAACAGCAGGATTGGGGTGCCTGTGCAGTGCACAGGGCTTATTTCAGAGGAGATAAACCGGATTGCAAGGCCTCCCAGGGAATGCATTCTCAATCGGATAAAAAAAGCGAGGATAATCTCTCCGGGAAAGGTAGAGGCGAGGGTTGAGCTGAAGGAAAACATCGTAGTGGACAGGGCTGCATTCGACCTCTCGCTCTCTGAAAAGGCAGCGCTCGAGGGCGCTGAATATTATCTCAGCACCAGGTTTGAAAAACTTGAGCGCGCAGGCCGGGGATATCTTCTCAGGATGCGGGGGAAGGGGCAGTCGACTTTCAGGTCAGATTATGTCATCGGAGCAGACGGCCCGCTTTCAACTGTTGCAAAGGAAGCGGGGATGTACGGCAACAGGAAGTTCTTCACAGGAATGCAGATAACTGCAAAATACAGCAACAGCAACGAGATTGAGTTCCACCTGCAAAAGGGAGGAATCTCCTGGATTGTCCCTATTGACGAGGAAAGCGCCAGAATTGGGGTTGCTTTTGAGAAAGATGCCAATAAAGAATTCAATGCTTTTCTAAAAAAGGTTTTCGGGGATAAATACAGAAAGAAAGCTTCTGAAAAAAAGGTGGCCGGGCTGATTCCAAAATTTTCCCCCTTCCAAAGAGTGGAGAAGAGGAGCATATTCCTTCTCGGGGATGCTGCAACTCAGGTTAAGGCAACCACAATGGGAGGGATTGTGCCTGGCATGAAGGCAGCAGAGGCGCTTTCAGCGGCCATACAGGGCGGGGCAAGCTATACTATAAGGTATCTTGCAAAGGTCTTTCCGGACCTGTATGCATCTTTTGTCGTCAGGAGGATAATTGACAGGTGCAGTCCTGATGAGATAGACCGGCTTGTCACCCTGATGGGCGAGAAAAAAGTTAAGGACGTGCTGCTCGCAAACAGCAGGGACAGGATGCTCCCCCTAGGGCTCAAGGCAATGGCCAATGAGCCGAAACTGCTGTATTTCTTGAAGAGGATTTGATGCTGAAATTTTTAATAATGTTTATAAATATAATGCTGTTTTCAAAAGTATCTAGTGGGGTGCTTTAATGGAAGAGGATAATAATAATGATAATAATAAGGTTGTCGAGGCAGAAATAATTTCTGATTCTAAAGAAAACGAAGAGAAAGAGGAAAGCAGGGAGCCGGAGGAAAAGGCAGAAGAGAAAGAAGAAAAAGAAGATAAAAAGGAAGAGAAAAAAGAAAAAAGAGAGGAGAAAAAGAGAAAAGCCGGGCTTTTTGCAAAGAAGCACGAGGAAGAAAAAGAAGAGAATGAAGTAGAAGTGAGAATAGACTGGAAGAAGGCAGCAAAGATTTTTGATGCGCGCTGGCTCTGGGTTCTCCTCATCCTGATACCAATAATTCTCACAAGTACAATAAGGATTCAGCCGAACACCCTCGCAATAACCCAGGACTGGGCAACAGGCACAGTTTATAATGTTTACAAGAATTCCATCGCCCAGCAGGTCAGTTCAATGTATCCAAACCTGCCTGACGCCAACAAGCAGACCCTTGTGGACCAGCAGTTCAAGGCATACCTGAAAAGCAATTCTGCAGCAATAGACAACCAGATAAAGCAGACAGCCGCCTATTTCAAGTCAAAAATGCAGTATGATGTAAACGGCGCCTCATACACCTACCTTGGAGACCTTGATTCATATTATTTCCTGAGATATGCTGAGAATTACCTGAAAACAGGAAAACAGGCAGATGAAATAAGAAACGGGACAAACTGGGATAATCACATGGTTGCACCAATAGGCGCAGCAATGACTCCCACAATGCATCCCTACTCAATTGCATATTTGTATAATTTCTTAAGATTATTCAATAAGAACATAACCCCGATGCAAGCGTCATTCTATGTGCCGCTGGTGTGCGCAGTTATTGCTGCAATCGCCGCCTTCATGATAGGAAAGCGCCTGGCAGGCAACATGGCGGGGCTCTCAGCGTCTGTGCTTGTCTCTGTGAACACAATGTTCCTCTCAAGGACAATGGGCTCTGACACAGACGTCTACAATTTGATGTTTCCCCTGCTAATTGTCTGGATGATTATAGAAGCATTCGAGGCAGAGAAAAACAGGAATAAGGCGATATTCGCAGGGCTTGCAGGGCTCCTGATAGGAATATTCTCGTTGGCATGGATGGGCTGGTGGTACATATTTGACTTCATGATTGCTGCAATAGGCGCATACATAATATATCTCTTGGCTGAAACAAGAAGAAAAGACAAGCACGAAAAGGACAATGCAAAAAAACAATTGAAAAACACTATTGTTATTACAATAATACTTTTTGCTTCAAGCGCACTTTTTGTAAGCCTATTTAGTTCAATACAAGGGTTTACTGCATTCATAAACGGGCCTTTTCAGGTTATGAACTTAAAAGAAGTTGTGCACCAGACATTATGGCCGAATGTTTACCTGACTGTTGCAGAACTCAACCCGGGAAGCTTCAGCACCACACTTAGCGTAATGGGAGGGTGGCTGTTCTTCCTGCTTGCAATTGCAGGCGCTGCATTTGCGTTCCTGAAAAAAGACAAAAATGAACACTACGATGTACAGACCGCAGCGCTGCTGCTTATATGGTTTGCAGGCACCTCATATGCAACGCTCAAGGGAGTGAGGTTCTCGCTCCTTGTGGTTCCTGCATTTGCAATAGCAGCAGGGGTTGCCCTTGGAAATATTTTTGATATAACACGCAAATTTGCAACAAGGGAATTAAAGATACACAAGTATATCTCATATGCAATACTGCTGGTGCTCCTCGGGTTAGTGCTGATGCCCCAGATAAAGGTAGGATATGCTGCAGGAAAATCATATGTGCCATCAATGAATGACGCCTGGTACAATTCCCTCACCAAAATAAGGAACGAATCAGCGCCAAATGCGATAATAAACTCGTGGTGGGACTTCGGGCACTGGTTCAAGTATGTGGCAAACAGGGCGGTTACAGCTGACGGGGCATCCCAAAACAGCCCGCAGGCATACTGGCTTGGAAGGATACTTGTTACAAATGATGAGCACGAGGCAATTGCAGTCCTGAGGATGCTTGACTGCGGCTCAAACACTGCATTTGAGATAATTGACAAGACAAACAATGATACTGCAAAATCAATAGAGATGCTCAGAAAAGCAATGATGATGAACAGGACTGATGCAGAAGCATACATCTCGCAATACCTTGGCAAGAGTGATGTTGAAGCAGTGCTGAACAACATTGACTGCAGCCCGCCAGAGGACTATTTCATAACCAGCGGGGACATGGTGTCAAAGGCAGGAGTCTGGGCCCACTTCGGGCTTTGGGACTTCAACAAGGCGAAGCTGATGGTTAAGGTAAAGACCTCTAATCTGTCATATGCAACTGAACTTATGAAGCAGATGAATTACAGCAACGCGCAGATAGAGCAGACAATATACAACATAAGCTCGCTTGCCTCAAGCAGGGATGAAGAAAACTGGGTTTCGCCATGGCCCGGCTATTTCGCAACAAACGGCTACTGCCAGGAACAGAACAACACTAACATTACTCTGTGCAGTAACAACTTGCAGGGGCAGAACGTAATGGTGCTCATAAACTGGACGAACATGAGCGCAGTCAGCGCAGGGCTTTATACAGGACAGAATCTCCTGAAGCCATACTCATTTGTCTATTATGAGAACGGGAGCCTGATTGAGGAGAAGTATGAAAAACCGGACTTCCCCTATTCAATAATACTCACTCCAAATCATGAGACAGTGATTGCCTCGCCGGAGCTCTCAGAGAGCGTCTTCACAAGGCTGTTTTTCATGAACGGGGCTGGGTTAAATCATTTCATCCTGTTCGACCATGAGACAGAGATAACCGGCTCAGAGATTTATGTATGGAAAGTGGACTGGAACGGAACCAAATAAGCTTATTTTTCCTTTAAAAAAGAATGCTGGAAAAATGGAAGGCGGCAAAAAAAGCGGATTTGAAAAGAAAAATGTAGCTGTAATAATGCCTGCATATAATGAAGCAAAAAAAATATGCTCTGTGATTTCTGCCCTGAAAAAATCCGGATATCATAACATAATTGTAGTAAATGACGGGAGCACTGACGCAACATCAACATTAGCTGAAAAATCCGGGGCAATTGTTGTAAACCATTTCATAAACAGGGGACTGGGTGGAGCGCTTGGGACAGGAATTTCTGCTGCCTTAAAATTCACTTCTGCACAAGTGTTTGTCACATTTGACTCAGACGGGCAGCACGATGTTTCTGACATAAAAAAAGTTGTTGAGCCGATATTTTCAGGTGAAGCAGATGCTGTAATCGGCTCTCGCCTCATAAATCCTGAGGGAATGCCTTTAATAAGAAGATTCGGGAATTGGCAGCTCAACATAATAACATTCCTGCTTTTTGGAAAAATGGTAACCGACTCCCAATCAGGGCTGCGCGCATTTTCAAGAGATGCGGCATCCAAGATGAGGATTCAGACAAACACGATGGAGGTAAGCTCTGAGATAATAAGCCTTATCTCAGAAAACCATCTGAGGCTGAGGGAAGTGCCGATAAAAGCAATTTACAGCAAATACTCTCTCTCAAAGGGGCAGACAAACCTGAACGGCTTCAAAATAGCATTCAAACTTTTCGTGGAGTGGCTTTTTGGATGAAGGAAATCTTTAAGCTGATGAGGATAGCGCAGTGGTACAAGAACTTGGTAATATTCCTGCCGGTAATATTCGCAAAATATCTCTTACTGGACGGAATCTGGAAGACATTTCTTGGGTTTATTGCACTCTGTTTAATCTCATCAGCAAATTATGCAATAAATGATATAATTGACAGGAAAGCCGACAGGAAAAATCCTGAAAAGAAGAGCAGGCCAGTTGCCGCTGGAAAGATAAGCGTTCCTTCTGCCTGGCTTCTTGCTGCTGTGCTCGGAATATCTGCTCTTGTAATTTCAGTATTCCTATCAAGAGCATTCATGTTTTCTGTTGCTGCGCTCTTCCTGCTGACACTGGCATACTCTCTCTGGCTGAAGCATGAGGCGTTTGCTGATGTGATAGTAATATCCGCAAATTTTGTCATAAGGGCAGTTTCAGGAGTGTTCATAACAAATGTGCGGCTCTCACCCTGGCTGATACTCTGCCCATTCTTCCTTGCGCTTTTCCTCGCAGTTGGAAAAAGGGAGGCGGAGCTGAAGAAATTCGGCTCAATGGCATTAGTGCACAGAAAGAATCTTTCCATGTATAATCCTAGCTTGACTAAGGTGCTTACAGGAATATCTGCAACCCTTTTGATTATTTCATATTCGCTTTACTGCTTTCTCAGCATTTATCCAAAGCTCATGTTAACTATACCATTTGCATTATACATAATATTCAGATATCTTTATCTAATTGATTCCGGCTCAGATATTGCAAGAAATCCTGAAAAAATGTTTAAAGACAGGAGAATTATGATTTCAGGGGCTGCAACTGCTGCCCTTGCATTAGGAATCATATATTTGGCGTGAGGTGAAAAAAATGCTTTTGCAAATAATGGTTTTGGTTTTCGTGCTCTTTGCATGGACAAGAGCCCTAGGCAGGTTCAAGGACATGAAGCTCTCCGGAAAGCAATTCATCTTCTGGAGCGCAATCTGGACAATTATACTTGCAGCTGTCTTCTTTCAGGGCTGGACAATGAAGCTTTCTTCAATTCTCGGCATCGCAAGAGGCGCTGATCTAATAGTATATGTCAGCGTTGTGCTACTCTTCTACCTGATATTCCGTCTCTATGTGAAAATGGAGAAGATAGAGCAGGACGTGACAAAGGTTGTGAGAAAGATTGCGATTGATGAAACAGTTAAGAAAAGGAAGAGATGATACTTTTCTGAATCTTTTGATACTTTTTTATATCAATCGATACTTTTTTATATTACCTTTGCTTTACTTGCATCATGAAACACAGATATGAAGTGCTGGATGTTTTCTTCAATGAACCACTGGAAGAACACTACTTCCGCGAGATTGTCAGGAAAACCGGAATTTCTCCGAATTACGTCGCGAAAAATCTAAAAAGCCTTGAATCAGAAGAGCTGATATATAAAGAAGGGAAAAAAGGAGGGCTTGTGCTTTACTCTGCAAACAGGGAAAATTTGGAGTTCATAAGGATGAAAAAGGCAAAAAATATCTCTCTGCTGATAAACTCCGGGCTGGTTGAAGCAATAGCTAAAGCGTTATCGCCGAAGGCAATATTACTCTTCGGCTCGTATGCAACAGGGACAGATACCGAAAAAAGCGACATTGACATAGCAGTAATTGTGCATCATGAGTTAGAAAAAAAGATTGAGATTTCAAAATTTGAAAGATTGCTTGGGCGAAAGATAAGCATCGAGCAAATAAGCAGATTCCCTTCACTTTCAAAAGAGATGAAAAATGGGATAGTGAACGGCATCCTCCTTTACGGCTATCTTGAGGCGTTCTAAATGGAATCTGTGTTCTCAGTAAGGAAAAACAAGGAAAGAGCAAAGTCGCTTCTTAAGGCAGCAGAGACGCGACTTCAAGAAATGAATAAGATACGAAAGCTTGTCTCAAAAGAGAGAATTGTTGAGATATATTACGACTCTGCAAAAGAGGTTATAATCGCGATAATGTACATGGACGGATTCAAGACGACAAGTCATGTTGAGATGATAAATTACTTAAGAGAAAAATATCCTGAAATTGGGCAGGTCAGGATAGCATTGCTTGATGAGCTCAGGCAAAAGAGAAATGCGATAAGCTATTATGGTGAAAGCATAGGAGAATCTTTCCTTGCCCAAAAAGAAGAAGAGATAAAGGATGCCATAGAAGAAATCAAAAAGAAGGCTAAATCAAAGCTTTAATTATTTTGTTATTATCTTTATTATCCTCTTTGCAGCGTTTCCATCTCCAAGCGGATTGTCCCAGGAACGGGAGCTTGCAAGCATCTTTTTTGATGCATCTAAAACTTTATCCGGCTCTGTGCCTGCAACAACATTTGCGCCAACCTCAACTGTCTCCGGGCGCTCTGTGGACTTTCTCATTGTGACGCACGGAACTCTCAGGATGCAGGATTCCTCCTGTATGCCGCCCGAATCAGTTATTATTAATTTTGCATCTGACTCCAATTTAAGAAATTCCAGAAAGCCCAGCGGCTCTATTATCCTTACTCCTTCCGGAACTGACAGGCGGAACTCCTCAATATTCGCCTTTGTCCTGGGATGGATGGGAAGAATTATTGGAAGATGAAAGTTTTCATAAATCAACTGGAACGCCTTCAGCATTTCAGCAAGCGTTTCCTTTAAGTCAACGCTTTCCTGCCTGTGTATTGTAGAGAGGATATATCTATCTTTTTTTATATCAAGCTTTTTCAGGATTTCAGTGTCGGCAAGTTCAATATTCTGGAGCACAGAATCAACTATTGTGTTGCCTGTGACAAAGATTCTCTCCTTTTTTATACCCTCTTTTTTCAGAATCCTTTTCTGCAGTTTTGTAGGGGCAAAAAGGAAGTCAGAGCAATGGTCTGTCAGAATCCTGTTCCATTCCTCAGGCATGCGTTCATCATAGCTGCGAAGCCCTGCCTCAACATGCCCCACCTTTATATTGAGCTTTTTGGCAGCAAGCGCCCCTGCGAGCACGGTGTTTGTGTCCCCTTCCACAAGAACGACATCCGGCTTTTCAATCTCAAGCACATGCCCGAACTTCTCAATTATTGCGGCTGTCTGGGCATAGCCGGGCATTGAGCCAACTTCAAGATTGTAATTCGGCTCAGGAAGGACAAGCTCCTCAAAGAAAACCCTGTCCATGTTGTAGGAATAGTGCTGCCCCGAATGTACAACAATGAAATCCAGCTTTTTCTTTATGCAGGCGCGTATAACAGGCGCCATCTTGATTATCTCGGGCCTTGTGCCGAGAAGGATGCAGATTTTCATTGTATTGTGGGAAGCTGGCATTTTTATAAATCTTTGCAAAAAAAGAAAATGTCACTTCCAAAACTCTCGCAGAGATTCTCAAAGGTGCTGCGTCCCCGTAAGGGACGACCCCCCGCAACGCACTCGCTAGCTTTCTTGATTGAGTTTTGTCCTTTAAGTGGCATTTTAAACAATACAGAAAAAACACTAAACATTTATAAACAAAAATAAAATAATTTTATGGATGGTGGGGCAAAGCTATAAGGAGAAGGCAGTTTCTGGAGTATTCTGGAATTTCTTGTTCATAGTGCTGTCTGCGCCCTTAGGATATTTGGTAAGGATACTTTATGATAGAAGCATACCTCTTGTGGACATTGGACTTTTCTATGCTGTGCTTGACTTGATTGCGGTATTCGCAATAATCCGTGAGCTCGGGCTCAGCTATTCTCTAATACACTTCATCCCAAAATTTCTCGCGAAGAATAGAAAAAACCTTGTAAAGTCAACAATAATAACTGTTGCTCTAATACAGGGAATTGTAGGAGCGGCAATAACTGTTCTCACAATTCTTTTTTCAAAGCAGATTGTTGTATATTACCTCTCAAACAAAACAGCAATACCAGATATCAGGTTGGCGATTGCAGTAGTAATCATTGGGGCAATAAGCTCTCTCATTGAATGCTTCTCAT
>PEXD01000043.1 GCA_002779235.1 Candidatus Woesearchaeota archaeon CG07_land_8_20_14_0_80_44_23
AATTTCACATGGTCCCCGACCTGGTAGTTTGAGGGTCCTGGGAAAAGCATGTTATATACTTTCTTGTCTGCCTCGGAATATATCCTCATGTGCTCGAACTGGAAATCTCCTGGCTCAACCAGAAATTGATACTCTATTTGTTTTGTTTCATTGTTGTAAACATCTGCCCAGCCAGAGGAGATTACCGGCAGCGAATCCTCGTCAATTGACTTTATGTAGCCAGTTATGATTTTAAGTTCGTATTTCTGGTTGTTATTGGATACATCAACCTTTTTGGATGGGTTCAGCTCCTGCGTATTTGCCTCCACAGAAACCATCTGCTCCAGATTTGGGTTCATGCTGCTTTTTGCCTGAGAAAATCCTAAAACTCCAACACCTATTCCTACTGCCAGTGAGAGTGCAATAATTTTTTTCAAGCTCATTTTGAACTCCTCCCTACCACCCGTGCCAAAGAAATGCTGCTGTTATTATAAACTTTTGTTTTCTTTACCATTAATAAATAGTTACAAAATTAAGAATGAAAAACAAATATTTATATATTAATAAATATAAATATATGAATATGAATGAAGATTTGAGAATTTTAAAGGCAATTTCTGATGAAACCCGCCTTAAAATAGTTAAACTGCTCTTATCTGGCGAAAAATGCGTCTCTGAAATAACTCCCCTTATTGGCAAAAGCCAGTCCAACATCTCAATACAGCTTTCGCATCTAAAGAATGCAGGGGTTGTGGAATCAAGGCGCCAGGGAAAAAAGGCCTATTACTCTCTCTCAAGCGAGAAGGCGATAAAGATGATTAATGCCCTCTCTGAAATTCCTGAGATAAATGCAGCTGATTTTGTGGAAGAGGTGTGAAATGGAAAAGAGGGAAATTATTGCTGCTGCGGCATTGGCGATAATGATTGCGCTCTCAGCGGGCTGCTCAAAAAGCCCGGTAAATCCGCAGCCAAAAATCAACGGCAGCACTGTTCTGGTTTACCTCTTCTGGGGCGAGGGCTGCCCGCACTGCGCAGATGAAGAGCAGTTCCTTTTGGAGATAGCGCCCAACTACAATCTTGATGTAAAAAAATATGAGGTGTGGCACAACCAGAGCAGCATGGAGATTTTCAGGAAGATGGCTGCTGCCTATGGGGTTTCTCCTGATGGAGTGCCCATGACCTTTATAGGAGAATCATATTTTGTGGGGTTCAGCGATGCGATAAAATCGCAGATTGAATCAAAGATAATATTCTGCACGCAATACAACTGCACAGACCCTGGGGAAAAGCTGAGGTGAGAGGAATGAAAATAAAGAAGGTTGATGTGCTTGGAATCGGATGCAAGCAGCTTGAGGAGAATGCAAAGGCGGCAGTAAGCGAACTGAAGATAGCGGCCAAGATAAACAGCGTGACAGACACAGCTGAAATCGCGGGATACGGGGCTTTGAAAACTCCTGCCCTGGCAATAGATGGCATAGTCAAATGCTCGGGAAGGATACCCTCTGTCCTTGAGATAAAGGGCTGGCTGAAATAGCGAAAGGACAGTTATAGAAAGCAAATGAGGAGATGGCAATGGAAAAGAATTTTTATGATTTGGTAATAGTGGGCGCTGGTCCAGCAGGGCTTCAGCTTGCAAGGGAGCTTACAAGTTCAAAATACAAAATTCTTATTCTTGACAGGAAAAAATCTGCAGATGATGTCCAGTACAACACTGCCGGGAGCTTCATAAACCCGAAGCAGTGGCAGCTGCCTGAAGAGGTGCTCCATCCTATTCACAAGATGATGCTCTTCTCAAAGAATGAGAGGGTGGAAAAGCAGGGACTCGGATATGTGATAAACAGGAGAAAACTTCTCAACTTCCTTGAGCGCGAGTGCAGGAAGAATCCGAACCTAGAAATTGAATACTCCGCAGAAGTCAGGGATGCTAAAACAGAGAATTCAGAAATAAAGGAGATTTACTATTCCAAAAACAGCAGAAGAATAACAGCGAGGGCGAGGATTTATGCTGACTGCTCAGGCACAAGCGCAGTTCTAGGCAATATGCTCGGGCTCGCCCAGGAAAAGCCCCTCCTGGCATTAGGCATTGAATATGTAGTTCCCCTGAAAGAGGGAGCTGACGAGATTGATTTGTTCATTCAGTCCTCATTGAAAGGCGGCTACGGATGGATATTTCCTCTGAACAATTCAAGGGCAATAGTTGGCTATGGAACCCTGGAGATTGAGCGCTTTCCTATTGTTGAAAAAGCCATCAAGAGCATGTGGAGCATTTCCAGAGTTGCAGAAAGATGCAAGCGCAAGCCCTATGAAAAAAACATCGGGCTGCTCAGGACAGGAGCCCCCCTTGAAAGATTAGCCAAGAATAACCTCATCATAATAGGAGACACTGCCCTGCAGGCAAACCCCCTTGTAGGAGAGGGCATAAGGTTTGCAATGGACTCAGCGAGAATTGCGGCAAAATGGGTGCGAAAGGCGCTTGAAAAAAACCGCCCAAAACTCCTGCAAAACTACACAAGGGACTGGAAAAGAAAATATTACAGGAAATACTGGCTTGCCTTCGAGATTCAGAACCGCCTCAGGGAAACGACATCAGATGACAATTTCATGGACCGCGCTGTGAAGGGCATGGAAATGCTTTCTAATCATGAATTTTGCCGGCTTCTGTCAGGAGATGTAACCCACTTTTTCATGTTTCGGCTGAGAATTAAGCGGCTCCTGAAAAAGAAGATTAATCGCCTCAAAAAATTTATTGGGCTTACCAGCGGTTGACCGCGGATTCGACATTTGCAGCCCATTTCCTGACTGTATCCCTCAGCCGGGCCTTTATCTCGCGCTTCTCCACAGGCGCGTAATAGAACCTGTATCCACCGTTTTCAAGATTCTCCTGGAAGCGCTTCACGAGATTCCTCTCGAAAAGCCGCTTCATTGACTTTTGGATAACAGTTCTTTCTTTTCCTGCTTTTTCAGCTATTTCATTTACAGTGAGATTTTTTCCTTTTTGTTCAAGCATAAAATTATAAATAAAATAATCTGTTTTGTTGAGGTCAAAGCTGCACATCAAAAGCTCCTCAAACCTTATTGCCTTGCAAGCAAAAGACATCAATTTGAATTGCCTCCTCATTTCTTGAAGATTTCAGGATGCTTCTTTATGAGTTGTTCTATACTCGCTTTGAAAACCGGCTTGGGCATGTAGCCGACAAGCCGCTCAATCTCCCTGTTCTTGTGCACAAGCACGAGCGAGGGAATGCTCTGCACCCCATATGCTGAAGCCATCTCAGGCATCTCCTCTGTGGAAAGCTTTACAAATTTTAGCCTGCCGTCATACTCCTTCGCGACATCCTCAAAAACAGGCGCCATCATCAGGCACGGCATGCACCACGAAGCCCAGAAATCTATCAATACCGGAATATCGCTTTTGTTTACTTCTGAAACAAAATTTTCTTTTGTCAAATATGTAATCATCTTTTTTCATTCCAGTGCCAATTATTTTTAGCACTAGTGCAAGGGTATCACACACCCATTAATAAACATAATGGAGTAGTGCTATACACAGATTCAAAAATTCACAGCCGCCAGGGAATTCAGGGTTAACCTTCTTTTTCAGCGAAAACCAAGAGTGTTTTTTCAGCACCACAAATTATTTAAAAAAAGGCAGCAAATGCTCAGGCATGACACACATCAACATTGAAATCAAGGCAAGATGCAATAATCCTGAAGAGATAAGAGAAATCCTGAAATCACAAAATGCCGACTACAAAGGGCTTGACTCTCAGATAGACACATATTTCAAAGCCAGCAATGGAAGACTCAAATTAAGGGAAGGAAACATTGAAAATGACCTGATTTATTATGAGAGGAAAAATGAAAAAGGGCCTAAGCAGTCCAACATCATCCTTTACAAGACCGCCCAGAATTCCCAGATAAAGGAGATTCTTGAAAAATCATTGGGCACGCTCGCAGTTGTGGACAAGCAGCGGGAGATATACTTTATTGACAATGTGAAGTTCCACATAGATAACGTCAGGAATTTGGGAAGCTTTGTGGAAATAGAGGCCATTGACAGGAACGGCACAATAGGCATAGAAAAGCTGACTGAGCAGTGCAATTATTATATGAATCTGTTCAAAATAGAAAAGAATGATTTGATAGACATTTCTTACAGCGACATGATGCTGAGGAATTTGAAAAAATGAGAAATAATCACATCATTTCTTCCCTGATTGCCTCAGCAACTTTCTGGACTGCAACAATGTCAGCTGCCTTCCTCATGCTGACTCCCTTTTCTTTGTATACCTTGTAAATCCCGTCAAACGCATTCTTCATCAGCTTCTCGAGCTTCCTGTTGACCTTCTCCTCTTCCCAGTATTTCTTCCTCCTGTTCTGCAGCCACTCAAAATAGCTCACAGCAACTCCCCCTGAATTTGCGAGGATGTCGGGAATCACGGGAATGTTTTTCTTCAGCAGGATTTCATCTGCCTCTATTGTGGTGGGGCCGTTTGCGAGCTCCAGCACAAGCTTTGCCTTTATCCTGCCTGCGTTCTGCTCTGTTATCTGCTTCTCAAGCGCAGCAGGCACCAGCACATCAACATCCAGCTCAAGTATCTCCTCATTTGTGATGTTCCTGCTATTTTCAAAATTTATCACAGAGCCGGTTTTCTTCTTGTGCTCTGTAACAGCATCAATGTCAATCCCGTTTTCAGAATAGATTCCGCCTTTTGAGTCGCTGACTGCCACAACCTTGAAGCCTGCTTTATAGGCCAGCTTTGCGAAGCCGTAGCCGACATTTCCGAAGCCCTGGACAACCACTGTCAGTGCGCCCTTGCGCTTTACAGCCCTCATATTCTTCAATGCCCTCTCAAGCACAAAGAGCCCTCCCCTTGAGGTTGCCAAATCGCGCCCCTTTGAGCCGAACCTTTCAACTGGCTTGCCGGTTATAACTGCAGGCGCCTTCTTCCCTGTTATCTTCTCATACTCGTCAAGCATCCAGGCCATTATCTCTGCATTTGTTCCCACATCAGGAGCAGGCACGTCAACGTCAGCTCCTATAATCATGTGTATGGCTCTTATGTAGCCCCTGCTCAATTTTTCAAGTTCTGCTTTTGAGAGCTCCTTCGGGTTTACAATGACGCCGCCCTTTGAGCCCCCAAATGGGATTCCCACAACTGCGCACTTCCAGGTCATCCACATTGCCAATGCCTTGACTTCTTCTGGAGTAACATCCTGGTGGAATCTTATTCCGCCCTTGAATGGGCCCCTGCTGTCATTGTGCTGGACCCTGTAACCGGTAAATATCCTTACTTTGCCGTTGTCCATCTTAACAGGTATCTTCACTTCGAGGAATCTCTTGGGCTCCCTGAGGGTTGAATAGATTTCCCTGTCCAGCTTCATTATTTCTGCAACATCGTCAAACTGCTTTTGCGCGATTTCAAAAGGATTCATTTTTTCACCCCTAATTTTATCAGTAGTGCAGAAGAATAACGCACCCGCTTAATAAGTTTAGCGAAGTTGTGCTGCGGTGTGCTGGAGCAATTCACAACTGTGAGAAATGCTTTTCTGTCTCAGAATCAATCTTCTCATGGATTTCTTCGGGGGTGAGGAGAAAATCCCTTGAGATTTCATCCCTGACCATCGTTTTTGTATTCTTTGAGAAGTCGGAGAGAAGGAGATTCTCAAGCTTTTTTGCCTGTTTAAAATAGTTCTCTCCCGCATGCCTGTTGCACTCAATTTTTACCCAGCCCTCAACTTTTGTCCTTCCTGGAGCGCGTTCCTCACAAAGAGCCCTGAAAACCGACGCCGCTTTCTCCTGATATTTAGCAGATGATTCATGCCCGTCAAGAATGCTCCCTCTTGTGTAAATCCTCTCTTTTTTTATCATAACAAGAAGCCGTCCGATTTCCCTGGGGACGTCCAGGTAGAAAACAAGGTCAGGACGCGGAAGCCCCAGCGTGTCATATTCCATCTGCTCTATTAGTGAGATGCATTTCAATGCTTCAGAATTATCTTCAATCTTTGCTGCCTGATGCCCCAGGTTTGAGGTGGTATACCTGTTGAGAACCCCTATGTTTCCTTTATTTTTGAATTGCAGGAGGGTATCTTTCTCGCAGAACCTGTCAAGCGCAAAGTATGGGATGATAAAATAAGGGCTTATTGTTGCCGCATCGCCGAATTCTCCCCTAAGGTATCTGCCTGTCATGTCTGCAAACACGTTTTTGCCATACTGCGGAAAATCAAGGGTTCCAATCTCAAGAGGAATGCTTGAGATATCTTTTAATTTGTTGAGCTCATTCATAAGAAGCAATGTCTGCAGCGCCTTTCCAGAACCGTCCCCGCCGTCAATGACTATTATCACCCCTCTCTTATTTGCAGCATAATTGATGAGATTGTTCAGATTGTGTTCAGGCATTTTAATTACTCCAATGATTCATCCTGTCTGCCTTTTTAGTTCCTCAAACTCTTCTCTTATCTCTGGAATCTCTCTTTTGCACTTGTATTTTCCTTCTGTGCAAGGCCCTCTTAGACAATTCGGTCCCGCGTCCTTGAACAGATTGGGGGCAGTTGCATAGGCAAACTTAAGCATCTCTTTTGCCATATTCCTTATTTCCCACTGGGCTCTTTCGCAGGTTCTAAGCTCATAGAAGTGGAGGAGTTCTCTCGCGTTCATCGTAATTATGATTTTTGTTTCAGTGGCATTTGGGAGCACAAACCTGGAATCTTCTTCGCTATAGCCCTCTTCAACGAGCTTCAGGTATTTTCTGAAGTCTTCAAGGCATTCTGTCAAAAACTCTTTTTTCTTCTGCTCATCCTTGGCAATCTCAGGAGGAACTATGAACTTAAGGTTCTTGTAATTGACATACCTCTGGCTCTGCTGTGAATAGCTTGCAATCCTGTGCCTCACAAGCTGGTGGGAGCAAGCCCTGGATATTCCCTCAACCCCAAAGGTGTAATAGGCATGCTCAAAAGGAGAGAGATGTCCCATATCAACAAGCGCCCCTATGAATTTTGCCTGGTCTTTTTCAGATATTTTCTTCAGGAGCTCTTCAATCGTGCTGTCGCTCTGCGTGAGTTTTGCTGCCATTGCAATGAGGTTTTCAGGCTGTGAAGTATATTGCAATAATTTAACATTCAATTTTGCTTCAAGAGAATCCAGCTCAATATCGCCAAAATCATCAGGCAAAAAAATCACCTCTAAATTTTTTCTCATTTTTTTCTAATTTTTCATCTCAATTCTCGCTGTTTGATGTTTGTTTTGTGAATATGCATCCTGAGTGTTGTATTATAGTTAATCATTTCTGCAAAAAAAATTCAGCAGAGTTGCATTTGCGATAAGCACTAATCAATTTTTTTCAGTGCTGCACTCTCTTCCATATTCCGTCCTGCAACTGGTAAACTTTTGTCCCCCATTTAATCTCGCGCGAGATGCTTCTATAGCTGCCGTTTATGAATATTTTGCAATGTTTTGCAAATTTCCCAACATCCTGTTGTGCGTCTCCATTTAAGGTTATATTGCAATTTCTTGCAAAAAGTCCAAGATTCTCTCCCACCTTTCCGTTTACTACAAACTTTTTATTAGCCAAATCATCGCCAATGTTATGCAGAACTACGCCATATTCATTCAATGGTTTCATCTCCAGGACAAATTCTTTGTCTCTGCTTGAGCGCATCAGCGCAGTGAGATAGTTGGCAGTGCTGTAGTTGAAGTTCTCCAGTTTCCTGTATTCCGGAAGCATTTTGCTGAACTCTTCTATTTCCTTGCTGTTTGGTTTAAATTCGAATTTGCTGGTTATGTCTGTTGGAATACTGAATCTATTTCCTGACCTCATGTATTTCTCATAGCCGTCGCATATATCTTCCAAGTGCTTTCTATACAATGGTATATCGATTGCTGAAGTCATTTTTTCCTCCCCCCATTTAAAATTCATGCAAGCTGTTCCATTGCCCCGACTTTTTCTATCATCAGCCCAGCCAAACAATTCCCAACTTATAAATCTTGCTTTCTTAACCACTTTAAAATGATTAACTTTATATTCAAGTTGTTTTTACAAGGCATTGATGATAATCGGGCTGACCGGGCCTATCGGCTCTGGAAAAGGGACTGTTGCTGACTACCTTTCCAAGAAGGGCTTCACCAAATACTCACTTTCTGATGCAATAAGGGACGAACTGGCGAAAAGGGGCGAGTGGCCCACAAGGGACAACCTCATAAAAACAGGGAACGAGCTGAGAGAGAAGCACGGGTTCGGAATTCTGGCAGAGAGGATACTTGAAAAAATAGAAACTGACGAGAAAACAGGAAGAAAGGATTTCATAGTGGACAGCATCAGGAACCCTGCCGAGGTCAAGGCGCTTCGCAAAAGGGCTGATTTCTTCATGGCTGCAATAGACGCCCCCAAGAAAACAAGGTTTGCAAGGATAAAGGCAAGGGCTCGCGAGAACGAACCCCAGAACTGGCGGGAATTTCTCAGGATTGACTCAGCGGAAGTTAATGGGACAAGCGACGCAAGCCAGAGGATACTTGACTGCATGAAAATGGCTGATGCAGTTGTGCTCAATGACACCACACAAGAAGACCTGTTCACAAAGATTGACATAATGCTGCATGATTTGATACAGAAGGAGATGCAGCGCCCTGACGCAGACGAGTATTTCCTGAAGATAGCATCTGTTGTTGCAGAAAGGTCCACCTGCCTGCGAAGGCACGTGGGCGCAGTTGCGGTTAAGAACAAGCAGATAATCGCCACAGGATACAACGGAGCGCCATCAGGGCTGAAGGACTGCACAGAGCTCGGCTGCCTCAGGGACCAGATGGGAATCAAAAGCGGGACAGAGCAGCAGATATGCAGGGCAGTCCATGCAGAGCAGAACGTGATAATCCAGGCGGCAATCCACGGGCAGGACATCTCAGGCGCAACTGTATATTGCACTCACAGCCCATGCATCATATGCGCAAAGATGCTTGTAAATGCGAAGATAAAGAAGTTTGTCACATACACTGACTACTCCGATTATGCATTCCAGCCCCTTTTTGACGAGGCAGGAATTGAGATTGTGAAGAAGAAAAGGCCCTCCAACAAAATAAATTTTCTGGACTGAATTATTTTTTTTATTTTCCTTCTAAATTCAAAACCACAATCTTTTTAAATAAACCGCATTTCCTCTTAAGAGTATTCCGGCGTCAAGGAATCAGAGTTACAAAAATCATAAAAATCCGCTGAGAGCATCCTACTCCTCACTAAAGTGCGGAGTTTGACCGGATGCTCTCTTAATCGCGGATTTTTAGGATGCCAAAAACGGCGCTGTATCGAGTTTTAGCGCCGTTTTTCAGCATAATCAGCTGGAATTAAAAGGAATAAAAAATGAGAACGCAGAACGCATCCACATCCCAAATAATACCTGTTGTTGCTGAAGAGCTTAAAAAAATCGGCGAGATAAAAGCGCCGCAGTGGGCCAATTTTGTCAAAACAGGAGTCCACAAGGAAAGGCCGCCCATGCAGAGGGACTGGTGGCACATCAGGGCAGCTGCTGTGCTTCTTTCAGTCGGGAAGCTCGGGCCGGTAGGGGTATCGAAGCTCAGGACAAAATACGGCGGAAGAAAGAACAACGGATATAGCCCGGAGCACTTCTACAGGGGCAGCGGAAGCATCGCAAGGAAGATTCTCCAGCAGCTTGAGGGAGCAGGGCTCGTGGAAAAGGGCAAGAAGGGCATTCACAAGGGAAGGATAATCACAAAAAAGGGAGTGGAGCTGGTCAAGGCAGCAGAGAAGAAGGTCGCGCCGCAGCCCCATTCGCAATAATCATATGCAGGATTCCGAACTTGAGAGGATAAGGCAGGAAAAGTTAAGAGCTCTCCAGGCGCAGAACAGCGGGGAGGAAGACTCTGAGGCACAGCTTGCCCAGGAGATAGACGCCCTCGAGGCGATGGTGAGGCCCCGCCTTTCAAAAGAGGCGATGCAGAGGTACGCGAACATAAAGATTGCGCATCCCGAGCTTTTCCTCCAGGTGCTGATAATCCTTGCGCGGGCAATCGAGTCCGGGCAGGCAGGGAATGGCATCATTGACGATGAGGCGATGAAATCGCTGCTTCAGAAGATGAATTCCATGGCAAGCAAGGAATTCAGAATTACGAGAAAATAACCAAAAAGCGAGAGCAAAATGGCTAGCAGAAAAACATCAGTAAAAAAGAAAGTCCTTGTAAAGAAGAACACCCAGACAAGATGGGCTCCATTCTGGACAGTGCCAAAGAAATACGGCAGGACAAGAGTGATACACCCGGGCAGGCACACGGCAGTGAAGCGGAACTGGAGAAGGACAAAGCTCAAGGATTGATATTTATAGGCAAGGACATTAATATTCGTTATTATTTCCCTTGCCTATATCCAGAAGACTTTAACAAATTCATAGGCAAGGGAATTAATGTTCATTATTATTTGCCTTGCCTATGTCCAGAAGACTTTAACAAA
>PEXD01000059.1 GCA_002779235.1 Candidatus Woesearchaeota archaeon CG07_land_8_20_14_0_80_44_23
AAATATAGTTGCAATGGCAAAAGAAGAAGAGAAGGAAATGGCAGAGGCATGCATATGGGATAAGCCATGCATAAAGCATAGGATAGAGGTGCTTTATGAGCTTGCAGGAAAGGCAGATGAAAAGCCATACTTGGCCAGATTAAAGCCCAACAATTACTTCCGCGACGGCAGCATCATAATCGCCTATGTTGACCCAAAGGGCTACCTCGGCCCCGGAGAAGCAGGCGTGATGGAAGGGATAGTTATTAAGAATGAGCACTTATACAACGATGGGGTAGTGGAGTTCCAAAGGAAGGGAACGCAAGGAGAGAAGGACATGCTAATGGGCGGCTCGTCAAGGGCTGACATACTCCTGAAAAAGGATTATGATTACCTGAAGGCGCATACTGACTTTGCAGACGCCTATTTCAGAAACACCAGGCCAGATGAATACTCTGAAAGGTTCAGGGAAATTGTAATGGGAAAATCATAAAAATCCATAAAAATCTAAAAAAGTTGGGAGCGGATTAATCCTCATACCAGTAGGATTTGGGGGACAAAATGCGCAAACACAAGCCCTCCGATAATCCCCAAAATCCACATGATTGAGGCATAGGTCAGGACAACCCTCCACTTCACCGCCTTGGAAACTCCAAGCATTGAAGGCAGACTTAATGCTGGACCAGTCAGCAGGAATGCCAATGCTGGTCCGGTTCCCATGCCCAAGCCAATGAGCTCCCTTACAAATGGAATCTCCACGAGGGTTGGCGTATACATCACAACTCCTATAATGGACGCAAAAGCTGTCTGGAGAAGCCCCTGTCCCAGGTATCTGGAGATGACCTCTGTTATCAGGAAAATCTTCACAATTCCTATGATGAATATTCCCAGGAACACCAGCGGCAGAATCTTCGCGACAAACTCCCAGACATTTTTGAACCACTCCTTCAAATCCGGAATGAGCTCCAGCTCCTTCTCATGATATTGAACCTTCAGCTCTGACTTTCCGTCATCCTCATACCTGCCCCAGATTTTTTCAACCAGCAGCCCTGTGATTATTGCAGCGCTCAAAGCGAGCACAATCCTGCCCACCACAAACTTCCACGAGAGCATACTAAAAGTGAGGATTATTGCCGCCGGGTTGATGGCAGGAGTGGCCAGGAGAAAGGTGATTGCCGGTCCCAAGCCCGCCCCTCTTTTCTTAATAGCGGCAAACAAAGGAATTATTGAGCAGGAGCAGACAGAAAGAAGAGGACCTCCGAATGCAGCAATGAGATACGCCTTCGGGCTCTTTTTTCCCAAATGTTTGATTACCAATTCTTTTGGGATGAATGTCTGGAAGGCGCCTGCAACCAGGAACGCTATCAGCAGGCAGAGCCACGCCTTCTGCCCGTAACTAAGAAGTGTGAGAAGAGGCACCTGCCAGGCAGGAGTTCCGGGAGTTATTGGAAAGGGCTCCTTGGGATAAACTCCCTGCTCAATCAGCCTGCTCTTCTTGAACGCGCCATACCATTCGTAAACAACCAAACCGCCTAAGAGCAGGACTATAAGAAAAATTCCAAAATACAATCTTTTATTTTTCATTTTAAGCGCCTCCTAATTCGCATCTTTGACTTTGAAATCATCTCCCACAAGTTTTTCCATTAAAAAACCCACGAGAATGAATAGCGGCAATGAAACCAATGACCTGACAAGAGTATATTTCAAGCCCAGATATCCAAGCTCCAGCCCTAGCATTGGAATTTTCAGGGATGAGAACGCTCCTAAATAGATGAATATGTTTCTTACGCCTGCGCCTTTTTTATAGAGAATATATGCTACTGGAAAAGCGCCGTATAGCGGCCCTGCCTGAAGCATTGCTAAAAAGGTGACTAAAAAAATTCCCAGGATTCCTGACTCTTTTCCGATATACTTCTCAATTGTTTCTTTTGGAACCCAAACATCAAAAAGCCCAACCAAAATAAATATAACAGGGACGAATACTAACATTTCAATAAAAGATTTCTGAAAATTTGAATAAATAGTGAGCCCTGGCTTGAATCCGGCAAAATAAGAGCCGATTGAGAGTATTAAAAAGAGGATTACCCAAGCATATTGTTTAATTAATGTTTTTTTTACCATAGTCGCATCAACCATCCTACAACAAGTCCAATCATCAAAGCAGCAACAAAATTCAATGCATTTCGCAATAATGCAGCTTTCTTGCCAAAATACTTAATTTCCAAGGGAAGAGTAACCACTCCAACCAGCATCTGGGTTGTCATAAATACTGCAACAACCCCATAAGATGCCCCTTTTGAGATAAGAGTTGCAGCAATAGGATAAGATATAATGCCGGGAATAAGTGTAATTGAACCGATAATTGCAGCAATGAAGAAACCCAATGCTCCGGAATTCGGGCCGACGTATTTTACTATTGCTTCCTGAGGGATAAGGTAGAGCAATATACCTATCAAAATAAGTATATTAAGAAAAGGAGGCAACATTCCAATAAAAATCTTAACTCCTTTTTTTAACCCAAGAAGAGTTTTTTTCCTATCAAATATTAATGAAACAAGCAAAGAAATTCCTGTAACAACAGCAAAAATAATAGCATTATTTACCATGGCTTTTATTCTCCTGTAAGTTTTTTCTCAATAATTTTTTCCACTTACTTCAACCATTTCTTTATTTCTTCAACAGAAGGGATTCTGCCCTCTGCCTTTATCTCCCCTTCAACCATTATTGCTGGCGAGAAGGTGATTCCCCTTTCCATCATCTCATTCACGTCGTAGACGTGCTCCACCTTCACGTTCTTCAGCCCGAGCTCCTCAACTGCCTTCTTTGCGTTCTGCTCAAGCTTCTGGCAGGCGGGGCAGCCAGAGCCCAACACTTCTATCTTCATTTTTCCACCTCATACTTGCTTTTGTTGGAATTAACTTCCTGGACTGACTTGGCGGCAAGCCCATCCTTTTTGATTATGTCTCTTACATACTCCTTGTCAGGGAAGCTTATCGCCTTGGCAACGCACCACGACTCGCACGAGGTGCAGCCGACGAGGCAGTTGTATGGCTTCTGGACAACCGCCTTTCTGCTCTCATAGTTGAACCTGAAAACATCCCTTCCGCAGCTCGTGACGCACATTCCGCAGCCAATGCATTTATCAGTATCAATCTTAGGATTCCATTTTATTTTAAGCCTGTCAATGCCGTTCCACTTGGCGAACTTCTCATCCACAATCTTATCGCTCATCCTGTTTCCTCACAATTTTTTGCATCTCGCATAATCTGGAGAGCACCTTTTTCTCATAATGCGGAAATCCCCTTTGCAGAGCATCTTGAATATCCTGAAAATTCTTTCATCCTTTATAGAGTAAATAATCAGTTTTCCATCCCTGCGATATTTTATGAGATTCCATTCAAGAAGCTTGGCAAGATGCATGGAAGTATTTGATTGGGACTCTCCAATTTTTTTTGGAATCTTGCAGGCGCAGTGCTCTCCCAACAGGAGAAGTCGGAGTATTTTGTGCTTTGTTTCCTCACCCAATGCCCTAAACAGATTCAAATCCGACGGCAAAACAGATTTCATATCAATAGGTATTGATATGTTATATTTAAAGCTTGCGATTGCTGATTTGCTTTTTTTATGAAATTGGAGAACCGTCCGGCTAAAACACAGCGCATTTGAAAATTTCACTAAGCTATCTGAAGATGCGGTGAAAGCAGAAAGATTTAAATATAATTAATATAATTATTATAATAGTTATAATTGTTATAACCAAATCTGAGTGAGGAGGGCGAATCTGAATGAATACCACTATTGCAGTATCTGAGGAGATAAGAGAGGAGATACAAAAATTCGGAAACAAGGGAGAAACCTATAATGAAATACTTGCAAGAATTCTGAAGAGCGCCAAAGAGAGGCAATTGCACGACCTGTTGATGGACACGAGCGAAAGCACGCCTGTCAGCGAAGCGCTTGAACGGGCAAGGAAACAATGGCGCAAGTAATTGTCACAAAAAAATTGGAGCAGGACATCAACAGGAAATTCAAGCGGGAATCAATAGAGATATTCTCATTGATGCAAACGCTTGAAGACAATCCATATAAGGGAAAAGCAATTGATAAGGTCGGCAGTATTCTTATCAGAGAGCTGAAATACAGGAAATACAGGTTTTACTTTCTGACTGATGGCTACAGAATCAAATTCCTGAAAACACAGGAACTGAATGACCTTATCATAAAATTTGTCAGGATGTCAGAGAAGAAAGACCAGCAGAAAGTCATTGAAGAAATAAGGGCCGTGCTGAGAAATCTTGGAAAAGAAGGATTCTGAAAATTGAAGGAAAACACAAAAAATAGCCCCGCCCGGACTTTCGTCAACCTTAATCATTAATTAGCGATGATGAAAAATGAGGAAGCAAGCCATTGGATAAACTTCTTCCTTTTCCATCAACGCAAAAAAATTGCAAAGCAATTTTTTGCGCAAGACTTCGTCTTTGCGCTTTTCGCTGAGCGAAAAGGGTTGTTTCGAACCGGGGTCCCCAGCTTTCCTCGGAAAATAATCCTCCAAAGGCTGGGATGATTGACCGCTACACCACGGGGCTGTTGCTGATGAGAATTCTGCCGCGTTTTAAATAGTTTTTGAATTAAATGAAGAAAAAAAGAGTTCACATCTTCTGCCAGCCGAGACGCTCCATCCTGAGAAGCGCTGAGGAGGGCGCAGAAACCCTTACAAAATATTGCGTGGGGCAGACAGTGCAGGCCTGGCATGTTGCGGAGTCAGGGGGATTCATCACTGCGCTGTAATTTGAGAGGGTGATGTTGTAAAGGTTGCTGTAGTAGGCTATGATAATCTGCCCGTCTGTCGGCTGCTTGAAAAACTTTATGCTGCCCTCGGCATACCACTTCATCCAGGGAGTGGACTCGCACTGCATGGGCTGGTATTTTATCCACACCTTCTCATCGGTTTTAGCATGCCGCCCTATCAGAGAGCAGCCAGCAGAGAATGCTAGGAAGAGGATAAGCGCTATCAGAAAAAAGGCCTTTTTCTCCATTAAAATGTCACCTCTCTGTTTTTCTTTCCTATCTAATTACGCGCTGATATTTAAATTCTTTCTGCGTGTTCTTAATTCTTTTGAAAATGGAAAACTTTATAAATAAGGCGCCTTTCCAAAAATTGTCTTTCTACTGATTGTTTCCGTGGTAGAGGGCAATAGGAAAAAATAAAATCTTGATGCTGAAAAAACAAGAGGGATTTTCATGGTGATTTCAAAGGGAAATTTTGTGGAAGTGGAATACACAGGAACGCTTGAGGACGGAACTGTTTTTGACACAACAGATGCGAAGGTTGCGAAGGAGAAGGGCGCCTTCCAGGAGTCAGCTGAATACGGGCCGGTAATAATATGCCTTGGAGAGGGGTATATTCTCAAGGGGCTCGAGGCAAAGCTCGAGGGAAAAGAGGCAGGCAGGGAATACAAGTTTACCCTTGCCCCTGAGGAGGCGTTCGGAAAAAAGGACCCGAAGCTGATACGCCTCATAGCAGCCAACAAGTTCACGAGGGAAAAGATAACTCCCCAGCCAGGGCTCGAGGTAAGCGTTGACGGAGTTCTCGGAGTTGTAAAGACAGCCACAGGCGGGCGCGTCATGGTGGACATGAACCATCCCCTTTCCGGAAAGACAGTCATTTACACAATAAAGCCGATAAGGATTGTCACAGACGCAAAGGAGAAGGTGGCGTCAATACTGAAGATAAGAGTAGGGGCAAAGGACGCAGAGATAAGCATATCAGAGGAGTCCTGCGCAATAGCCCTGAAGCAGAAGCTGCCCAAGGAGATAGAGAATGTTGTTTCAGAGGAGATAAAGAGGACTGTTGCCCTCAAGAATGTCTCCTTTGAGGAAATGAAGGAAAAGAAAGAGGAAGCAAAAGGGGAAACGAAAGAGGAGAAGACGGAGAAGCCAAAGGAAAAGGCAGCAGAAGAGCAAAAGGAAAAACCTGAAAAGAAGCGCAAAGAATAAATTTCGGAAAAGTTTAAATAACCGGCAGGCAAAGGAAAAATTGGAGAACCCGCTGATTACCAGAGGTGAAAAAATTGGCCTACATCCCAACTGATAATAAATTGCCAAGAAGAACCCTTCCCATAGATGCTGAACTGGAGGAGCTTGTCGCGAAGCAAAAGGCAACGATAAAGGTTGTCGGCTGCGGAGGCGGCGGAAACAACACAATCAACAGGATAACAGAGGTAGGAATAACCGGCGCAGAGACCATAGCGATAAACACCGACGCGCAGGACCTCCTCTACACAACCTCTGACCACAAGATACTCATAGGAAGGGACCTCACAAAGGGATGGGGGGCCGGCGCAGACCCAAAAGTCGGAGAGCAGGCGGCGAGGGAGAACGAGCAGGAGATAAAGGAGGCGGTCAAGGGCGCTGACATGGTTTTTGTAACATGCGGGCTCGGCGGAGGCACAGGAACCGGCTCAGCCCCGATTGTCGCAGACCTCGCAAAGAAGACAGGCGCGCTCACAGTGGGAATTGTCACAATGCCATTTTCCATGGAAGGAAAGAGGCGCTTTGAGAATGCGCTGACAGGGCTTGAGCGCCTTGAGAACGTGGTTGACACGCTGATTGTAATACCAAATGACAAGCTGCTGGAGCTTGCCCCGGACCTTCCGGTGCAGACGGCATTCAAGATAGCAGACGAGATACTCACAAACGCAGTAAAGGGCATTGCTGAGATGGTGACAAAGCCGGGGCTCATAAACCTCGATTTTGCTGACATTAGGGCAATAATGACAAACGGCGGCGTCTCACTTATAGGAATGGGAGAGTCAGACACCCAGGACAGGGCAACAGAATCAGTGGATAAGGCAGTGAAGAACCCGCTGCTTGACGTGGACATAACAGGCGCCAACGGAGCCCTGATAAACATATGCGGCGGGCCTGACTTCACCCTTCAGGAGGCAAAGAAGGTCGTGGAGAATGTTGCCGAGAAGATGGATGAGAACGCAAGGATAATCTGGGGCGCCCAGATAAGCGAGGACCTCGGCAAGACAGTCAGGACAATGATAATAATCACTGGAGTCAAGTCGCTCCAGATACTCGGGCCCATAAGGAGCAAAAGCGATGAGCACAAGAAGCAGATAGAGAGGGACCTCGGCATTGAGTTCATAAATTAGGGGTGAAAAAATGTCTTTCGGAGAGAAGCTGAAACTGGTTGGAATAAAGTCCAAGACATTTATTGTTGAATGCAAGAGGGTATTCCACGCAACAAAGAAGCCGGGCAAGCAGGAGTTCCTGGTGATTGTGAAGGTTGCTGGATTTGGAATGATAGCAATAGGAGCAATTGGCTTTGTTCTGCAGACTGGAAAGCAGATTTTGTTCAAGGGATGAAGGGTTTTTGAAATGGCAGAAGAAAAGAAAAGAGAAACAAGCATATTCGCACTTAGGGTTACTGCAAACAGGGAAGACCAGGTCATGGACTTTGTGGCAAGCAATGTCCAGAGAAAAGGAATAGCAGTCTACTCAGTAATAAGGCCCCATGGCATGAGAGGCTACCTTTTTCTTGAGGCGGAAAGGATGCAGGATGCTGATGAGGGGGCAAAGAACGTGCCCTACGCAAGGGGGATACTCCCAAGCCCTGTTCCCTATGGGGAAATAGAGCACATGCTCGAGTCGAGGAAAATAGCTGACCTTAACATAAAGAAGAATGACATAGTTGAGATAATATCCGGTCCCTTCAAAAGGGAGCAGGCCAAGATAATGAGGATAGACAAGACCAAGGAGGAAGTAGTTGTCGAGCTTCTTGAGGCGGCTGTGCCCGTGCCCATCACAATAAAGATGGATTCTGTGAAGACAATAAGGCGCGAGGAGGAAGCGGCGGCAGAAGAGAGCGACGATGAGCTCCAGGATGAGCAGTAAACTTTATAAACATCTCCTAAAATCCAAAAAGAAGTTCAAGGTAAGATAAAAATGGCAAAGGAAACAATCGAAGTTTTAGTTGAAGGCGGAAAGGCGACAGCAGCGCCTCCGCTGGGCCCCGCGCTGGGACCAGTAGGAGTCAACATTGGGCAGGTTGTTGCAGAAATCAACAAGAAAACCGAAAGCTTCAAGGGCATGCAGGTGCCTGTGAAGGTCATAATTGACTCGGATACAAAGGCGTTTGAGATAAGGGTTGGAACTCCGCCAACATCCCAGCTAATCATAAAGGAGGCAAAGATAGACAAGGGCTCAAAGAACCCCAAGGAAGAGAAGATTGCCGACCTCAAAATTGAGCAGATTATAAAAATCGCTAAGATGAAAGAGTACTCCCTCTTTGGAAAGACCCTGAAGGAAAAGGCCAAGGAAGTGATGGGAACCTGCAACGGGATGGGAATCCTGGTTGAGGGAAAGCCGGCAAGGGAGAGCATCGCAGATGTCAATGCTGGAAAATTTGACGCTGAAATAAAAGCAGAGAAGACTGAGCTTTCAGCAGAGGATATGAGGCAGCTGGAAGAGGAGAAGAAGAAGCTGGCAGAGGAGCTCGTCAAGAGAAGAGATGAGTTCATTGCAAAGGCAAAGGAGACAATCAGCGCTATGCAGGGCAAGGACAAGAAGGTCATAAAGCTGAAGCTGCGCGAGCTGAAGATTCCGGAAGATATAATAAACGAACTCCTGCCTCCGGAAATCGGAGAAGCTGTTCCTGGAGCAGCACCTGGGGCCGCTGCAAAGCCAGGAGCTGGCGCTGCGCCTCAGGCAGCCTCGGCAGCTGCAAAGAAGTAAATTATCTTTTTTTTAAATCTTTTTTCTATTTTTTTACTTCAAATAAGCTGAAGGCTTTTTGAAGTTCAAAGAAATCAAATGATTTCTTGAACTGAAAATCTTTGATTTTCATGTTCAAAAATTCGCAATAAAGCGAGGGCTCTAAAGCTCCGAGCAGGCGATTTTTGTTACAAAGAAATGCTTAACATTTCTTGAACAAAAAATCTCTGCGAGATTTTTTTGTTACATTAAATAGCGGATATTGTATTTTTATCATATAAAACATTAGTTCAGACAAAGCGAAATAGCAAAAGGAAAACTATTTAAAATAGCGATAAGAGTTTAAGGTGAGCAAAAAAGAGAAAGAGAAATGGATGAAAAAAAAGAGGACAAAAAGCAGCCGCTTGCAGGCGACATCTCAAATGATTCTATAAACCCTGCGGAGTCCTTCGAGTCAAACTATTACCAGCCAGCATTTGCAGAAGAGCCAATCTCTGAGGAGGAGCAGGCCGGGCAGAAGGGGCTCTCTCCTGAGGAAAAGAAGAAGCTTCTGGAAAAGCTGAACGAGGCCCGCGAGAAGAAGATGACTGAGAACCAGCGCTGCTCGGTGAAAGAGGGCTGCGCAACTGCAGTCATGTCGGGATTCGGAGAGAACAACATAAACGCCTTTGCAGTCAAGATAGGCGCAACAGACATGCAGATAGGCTTTGTAAACTCAGTTCCCCTTCTCGTAGCGTCGTTCTTCCAACTTTTCAGCGTCACAGCAATTGACAGATTCAAGAGCAGGAAAAAGGTGATACTGCCTGTAGACCTGATGCAGGCGCTGACCTGGCTGTTTATGGCAGGCGTTGCGCTCTATCTGAGAAACCCGACGCTTCTCATAATCCTCTTCACCCTTGAGATAGCCTTCAAGACCTTCATGCTGCCAGGCTGGAACTCGCTGCTGGGGGAAATTGTTGACGAAAAAACAAGGGGAAAGTTCTTCGGCTTCAGGAACAAGGTAACTGGCGCAACAAGCTTCATATCCATACTTGTTGCAGGAAGGGTTCTCTACATGTTTGCACAAAACAAGAACCCCCAGTATTTGTTTTACGGGTTTGCAATAATATTCTTCCTCTCATTTGTTGCAAAGCTCTTATCCTGGCTCAACATGAGGAAGTTTTACGAAAGGCCCTTTGTTGTAGACAACAAGAGCAGGTTCAGCTTCTGGCAGTTTGCCAAGAAGATGCCGACGAACAACTTCGGCAGGTTCATAATATTCATCTGTGTCTATGATTTTGCAGTATACCTTGCATCGCCGTTCTTCACCGCATACATGCTTTCAGAGCTCGGCATGAATATGTGGACATACACCCTTGTGAACGGCGCCTCGGCAATATTCTCATTCCTAGTGATGACATACTGGGGAAAATACACAGACATATTCGGGAACAAGAGGATATTCCAGATAACCGCCTACATGATACCCATTGTGCCTTTGCTGTTCATCTTCTGGAGCAACCCCTACTATCTTTTTGCAGTAAATGCATTCTCAGGTTTTGTCTGGGCGGGATACAACCTCAGCTGCTCAAACTATATTTATGATGCCGTGACCCCGAAAAAGAGGGTAAGGTGCATGGCCTACTACAACCTCATTGATGGCATCACAATGTTCCTTGGAGCTACAGTTGGCGCAATAATCGTCTCATCGCTCGCAGGCGGCGTGCACTTTGCGGCCATATCCCTTTCAAAATACAAGATGAT
>PEXD01000065.1 GCA_002779235.1 Candidatus Woesearchaeota archaeon CG07_land_8_20_14_0_80_44_23
GCACGAACGCAAAGCGCAAAGACAAGGTCTTGCGCAAAAAATCGCTTAGACAATTTTTTTGCGTTCGTTGCATCCTAAAAATCCGCGAATCAGCGGATTTTTATGATTCCATCTTGGGCATGGAAAGATTTAAATTCCAACACAGATGATATATCCTAAAAGAGGTGGTATTATGCAGGCAGACGCATTCGGTTCTCTTTCAAAAAAGATAATAATAATTGGAACAATAATAATGCTTTTGGGAGTAGCATTCCTTAACTGGCTTATTTTAAACACAAGCGCTATAACAACTGCAGTTCTTGTAAGCCTTGTCTGGGTAATTGCAGTGATGATGATAGTGATAACTTCATATCTTGATGAGTTAAGCCAGGAGCTGAAGGGAATCTATACAGAACAAACAGAGGAAGTCAGGATGATGCGCGCAGAGATGAACCTTTTCAGGTATGATTTCAACAGATTGTTTTCTGCGCCAATTAAGAATACTGCAGCAGTGAAGAAGAAAAAACGCAGGTAACAAAAATTTGCCAGGCGAATTCCATAAAAAACCGTTGTTTTTTAGGACCCAAAAATCTTCGATTTTTGTGGTTTTGGAACATGAAAATCAAGATTTTCAGTTCAAGAAATCATTTGATTTCTTTGAACAAGAAATTCTAAAAGAATTTCTTTGTAACAAAGCCAAGCTACTTTCTTTTTCTTTCCCTTCTTAGGAAATCCCCCAGATCAAATATGTTCTTTATGACCTGGCTTCCGTTTGTTTCTATCTTTCCATAGCCAAGGCACTCCATCCTTTCATTAAGAACAAGCGCGTTTCCCCTGCTCAGGCTCTTTCTGACTATTCCCTCCTTGAATACGTCCCTTCCACACAGGAAGAGCCATTCCGCCCTCTCGTTCACAATCACATAATTGAGTTCGTCCAGGAAAGGAACAATATCATTCAGGAAATTAGGCCCCGGAATGAAAATTCCATCTTTAATTGTGCCGCGCTTGACGCCGCAGTAAACCACTTTCTGTAGCTCTATCTTCTTCTCAAGCTCCTCGCTGGAGCTCTTTGAGAGGAAGACCTCTTCCCCTAGCACTACAAGCTCGCTGCAGCTTTCGCGCGACAGCGCACGTTCGATTCTTGTATGGAATATCTTCTCGGGGTTTTCTGCACCAATCTTTTGTATGAATGCAACCATTGCGCCCTCTATTGAGTTTGCATCCTGATTTCCTTCAGCAGCATTCATTGTTTCTTCCTCAACTTTGCTATGAAAAACCCGGAGGTTCCTGTTTTGTGGGGCCATAGCCTTCTAGCCAAGAGCATTGTTCTGTCGAATTTCTTGCCATCAAATCCGGATACAGCGGGCTCCACTGCCTTAATTCCTGAATCCTCCAGTTTAAGCCCGAGCGAAAGCGCGAACATGACTGATTCCTCATTTTCCTCCGGCTCCAGTGAGCATGTCGAATACACAAGCATTCCGCCTTTTTTCAGAAGGGAATATGCCTTTTCAATCAGTTTTTTCTGGCGTACAGCATTCCTTTCTATTCCTGGCAAGTTCCTCTTTTCAAACCAGTCCCTGTCCATTGCATAGTTGCCTGAGCAGGGTGCATCCAAAAGAATTTTGTCAAATATCTCGTCTGAATTGATGTTTAATACATCATCATTTAGAACTGTGACATTCGCACATCCCATCCTTTCAAGATTGTTCTTAAGGGACTCGCATCTCCCCGGGTTTTTTTCTACTGCAATTATCTCGCCCCTGTTGCCCATCGCTTCTGAGAGCTGCGTTGTCTTGGAGCCGGGCGCAGCGCACATATCCAGCACCAAATCCTTTTCAGAGGGTGAAAGCGCAAGAACAGGAAGCATTGAAGCGGCTTCCTGCAAGTAATAGTATCCCATGAGATATTCCGGAGTTGAGCCGAGGGAGAACTTGCTTTTGTAGTAAAGCCCGTTAGGGCAGAATTGGATTTTTTCAAAAAGAACTCCCTTCCTTGAAAGCCTTTCGGCCAGAGCTTCAATACTTATCTTTGAGGTATTAACCCTTATTGAATCCCTCGGCTGCACATTCCTTATGTTCCCGCCGATTTCCTTATATCTCTTGAGGAAGAACTCCCTATGCATCCCCTGCACAAATTAGTCATGCTTTAAAAATTTTAGTAAAAGATAAGTAAGATTTAATATTTTAAACAACAAAAATATCTATACTTTATGGGATTCAGCCAGACGGCGGTATCAGCCCAGTGCACCTGTAATTTATTTTCAATACATTTTTAAGTAGTAACAAATTATCTACCTGCATGGTAGAGCTTTCAGAACTTGAAAAGGCACTGCTTTCATGCTGGATAAAAGAGACCTCGTCAGACCCGGAAAACTGGACTCCCCAGAATCCTGCCTGGGGGCAGTGCGCGGTGACTGCATGCGTGATTCAGGACTACCTTAGCGGGGAGATTGTCTGGGCTGAAGTTATTGACCGCGGAAAAACGATATCGCACTATTTCAACAAGATTGATGGTATTGAACATGACTTAACCCGCAGGCAGTTCTCAAAAGGCACTAAAATTCCTGAGGGCATCCCAAAGACCAAGGGCCTTCCGACAACAAGGGACTACATTCTTTCCTATGAGCCAACATGCAAGAGATATGCGATTCTAAAGGACCTTGTTGAGGACTATATTGAGCGCTATTTCAAATAAACATTTTTAACACCTATAATTTGATTTATACAGAAAAAGCCTCTGGAGGGATGTGCGCCCTCGACCTACTGATTACAAGTCAGTCGCTCTAGCTACTAAGCTACAGAGGCATGACATGTGGTTTCAAAAGCCCATTTTTAAAGCTTTTCAATTTTTCCAGATTACTCATACCCCTTTTCAGCTTCAAAGAGGTCCTTTTCAGGTATGAACTGGTACAGGTCAAAGTACTTCTTTATTATGCCCTGAAGCTTGGATGCCTCCTCATATAAAAGCTTCTTGTGCATCTCCATCTCATTCTTCCAGACGCGCTTCCTGAAGAAGTCCAGAAACAGCTTCATTATGGGCGAATTGTCCCACCTGTCGCTGTAGTCAAGCTCAACCCAGGCGGTTATGAACATATTTAGCTCGCCCTTCTGCGCCTTCATCTTCTTGTCCTTGAAAGCCACCTCAACGTCATTTACCGCAATCCCGAGGTACTCAAGGTTCAGGTGGTAGGTTATCCTTGAGTTCGAGGTCTTTTTCTTCAGCCGCCACCAGATGTTTATTAAATCACCGCCAGGGTTTTCCTCTATTGAATAAAGTGTCTCCATATAACTGTCATGACTGTCACTGCCAGCATAATCAGCATATCCATATTCGAGAAACCACTCATGAAGCATTTCATACAGGGGCTTGTAAATAGCAGTGGCCTTGTATCTTGCCATTATCTGCGGCAGGGCGACTTTTATAGTTCCCATGGGCTTTTTCTAATCTTGGGCGCCTTATAAATCTTTCGCGCATAAAAAAAGCGCTTTTTGCCGGATTTTGCAGCAGAAACAGAGATTTTTCCGCATTATACTTATGAAAGTTCTACCATGCTTTTTTTGCATAAAAAATCGCAAATTTTATATATGGCGCCATTCAGAAATGGGCAGAGGTGGTTTTATGGTCTCGAAAAGGCCTGCCAAGAAAAAAGCTCGCAAGAGGGCTCTCAGGCATGTTAAGAGGAAGGCCAAGGCAGCAAGGAAATCCGCCCCCAAAAAGATTTCAACCAAGGCAAGGAAGAAGATTAAGCATTCCAGGCCGCAGAAGGCAGCCCACTATTCCAGAAAAAAGTCCAAGCGCGAAAAATTCAAGCAGCTTGGCAAGGGGCCGAAAGAGGAGGAATTCTACATTGATGAGGATGAAAACAAGGAAGAGCCCTTCCCCCTTTTTGATGAGAGCGAAAAGGACACTGACCTTCTCGATGCAGACGAGCCCGGCTATGATTTTGGCGATGAGGAAGGCGTCTCTGATGAGGAGGAGTGGTAATTCTCCTTTTTTTCTGATTTTCACTTCTTTTTACTGAAAAAGTTTAAATATTGCTGTCATTATTCAATGCTTGAAAAAGAGGTGTTCAAAATAGTTGATTTCTTGAAAAACACAAACAAGGTGCTGGTGCTCAGAAACGGCGTTGTTGTAAGAAACCTTTACGACCTGCGGCTGGCCCTCAAGTACATGGACCCTTCCATATACTACAATCATGCCAACTCAAAGAGGAACGATTTCGTCAACTGGGTGGAAATCGCAGTGGGCGATATCAGCCTGGCCAAAAGCATGCGCTCTGCAAGAAATGCCAAGGAATTATTTTCCATTGTTGACAAGAGGATAGAATTCCTCACATCTCTGATGCTCTCTCCTGTTCTGAAAGTTTCCGAGAGCAGGCCAGAACAGGTGAGAAAGCCAGAGGCAAAGCTAGCTCCTGAGGAGGATATTGATTTCGAAAAACTATCACCCAAGGTCAAGGCAGAGATAATCAGGATAGAGGAAGAAATGGGCAACGAGCGCTTCAAGAGGGGCATAATAAATTTCATAATTGGGATAATCCTCGGGCTCCTGTTCGGATTCCTCCTTGGAAGGATGTAATTTTTAGAAGTTTAGTTGTTCATTACTTTAATTTCATGCCCTTAACTCCCTGCATTTTGCCCATCTTTCTGACAAGCTGCTCCATGTTCCTCGAGCTTCCTCCGGAAAACGCCTTCACAAGCTTCTTGCTCTGCTTGTACTGCTTCAGAAGCTCCCTGACCTCCTTTATGCTGGCTCCAGAGCCCCTGGCTATCCTCTCCATCCTTTCAAAGCCCACGCTGTCCGGCTCCTCGAGCTCCTTCCTGCTCATTGAATCCATGATGTATTTCCACTTCTGAAGCTTCTCCTCCTGGACAGAAAGCATATCCTTCGGTATTGCCGCCTGGCTGAATCCAGGTATCATATTGAAGATGTTGCTCAATGGCCCCATCTTCCTCACTGCCTGCATCTGCTCGTAAAGGTCAATCAGGTTGAAGTCGCCCTTAAGCATTTTTTTCTTGATGGACTCGGCATCCTCCTGCGAGATTGCTTCCTTTGCCTTCTCAAGCAGGGCGTTTATGTCGCCCATACCCAGCAGCCTTGAGACAAATCCGGGCGGGTTGAACTCTTCGATGTCCTCTATTTTCTCCCCCACGCCGACGAATTTCACAGGAGTTCCCGTCGCTGCGCAGGCAGAGATTGCACCCCCTCCCTTGGCAGTGCCCTCAAGCTTTGTCACAACTACTCCTGTTATCTTGCAGTTTGCATGGAACTGCTCTGCCTGGAACATTGCAGTCTGCCCGATGTCTGCGCTTATGACAAGCAGGTTCTCATCCGGCTTCACATAATCATAAAGCTCTCTTACCTCCTTTATCAGCTCTTCTGAAAGCGCGTCCCTCCCTGCTGTATCAATTATGACCAGGTCATATTTTGAAAGCTCCTGCTCAAATTTCTTATATATCTTCAAAGAATCCTTTACACTAAGGTCGCCGTAGACAGGAACATTTATGCTCTTTCCCAGCTGGGAGAGCTGCTCAAACCCGGCTGGCCTGTATATGTCTGTCTGGAGCAGGGCAACATTGAAGCCCCTTTTCTGGAAAAACCTTGCCAGCTTTCCTGCCTGGGTGGTCTTTCCAGAGGCATATAGTCCTACAAGCATTATTTTGAAATTCTTTTTTCTTATCTCTATTTTCGCGCCCTCTCCCCCAAGGAAATTCACAAGCTCCGCATAGACAATGTTTATGAGATGCTCCTTCTTGGTTAGCCCCGGCACCTCTTCCCTCAGCGCCCTCTCCTTTATTCTCTTGGAGAGCTCGAAGACGAGCTTCACGTCAACATCTGACTGGAGCAGCGCCCTTTGTATTTCCTTTACCAGTTCATTTATGAGTTTCTCATCTACAAAGATGCTTTGGGATATCTTCTTCAGAACCCCCTTCAGTGAGTCTCCAAGCTTGTCCAGCATTTTATCCTGTGGCAGGCAAAATCGTTTATAAATTTATTGTAAAAAATGGGCAGTCAATGCGCCTCGTGACGCCACTCCTCTGCCCAAAAGTTTTATATATCACTCGGCGATTTTAGTTTACCGGGCTATCTTTTTGGATTTTTTATTTTTCCTAAAAGAATGCCTAACATGTAAAAATGTGAAAAAAATGGCGAAAATAACCTTTCCGGACGGCTCTGCAAGGGAGTATACAGACGGCATCTCCGCAGCTGAGATTGCAAAAAGCATCGGCATCAGGGACGTTATTGCTGCCAAGATTGACGGGCAGCTCTCAGACCTGACAACAACACTCTCCGGAAACGCAAAAATCATCTTTCTCAAGTTTGACTCGGATGAGGGCAAAGAAATATTCAGGCACAGCGCAGCCCACCTTCTCGCGCAGGCAGTTAAGCGCATTTTTCCAGAGGCGCTTCTTGCAATAGGCCCTGCTGTTGAGGAGGGTTTCTACTATGACATAGACCACGAGCCCTTCAAGCCAGAGGACATTGCGAAAATAGAGGCAGAGATGAAGAAGATTGTCTCTGAAAACCTGAAGATTGAGCGCGAGGAGATTCCGAAGAAGAAAGCCCTCGAGCTCTTCAAGGGCAACCCATACAAGCTTGAGATGATAAGGGAGCTTCCCGAGGACAAAATCTCAATTTACAAACAGGGCGAGTTCTTTGACCTATGCCGTGGCCCCCATGTGCCCTCAACAGGGATTCTCAAGGCAGTGAAAATCACAAAGATTGCAGGCGCATACTGGCATGCTGACGCCAAGAACAAGCAGCTTCAGAGGATTTACGGAATTGCATTCCCTGAGAAAAAGATGCTGGACGAATATCTCAAGATGCTTGAAGAGGCAGAGCAGCGCGACCACAGGAAAATCGGCAAGGAGCTTGACCTTTTCAGCTTCCACGAGGAGGGTCCCGGCTTCCCGTTCTTCCACTCCAAGGGCATGATTATAATGAATGAGCTCATTGATTTCTGGAGGGAAGAGCACAGGAAGGCTGGCTACCTTGAGATAAAGACGCCGATAATCCTTTCAAAGTCCCTCTGGGAGCAGAGCGGGCACTGGGACCACTACAAAGAAAACATGTATTTCACGAAGATTGACAACAGAGAATTTGCTGTAAAGCCCATGAACTGCCCAGGCGGAATGCTTGTCTACAAGACACAGCCGAGAAGCTACAAGGACTTCCCCATGAAGGTTGCAGAGCTCGGGCTGGTGCACAGGCACGAGCTTTCAGGGGTGCTCTCAGGGCTTTTCAGGGTGAGATGCTTCACCCAGGATGATGCGCACATCTATGTTACAGAGGAGCAGGTTGAAAAGGAGGTTGAGAATGTAATAAAGCTGATTGACCGCTTCTACAAGAAATTCGGCTTTGAATACCATGTAGAACTTTCAACAAGGCCTGAAAATGCCATGGGTGAAGTTTCGCTCTGGGAAAAGGCAGAGGCAAACCTGAGAAAGGCGCTTGAAGACCTGAAGATGCCATACAAGGTGAATGAGGGGCAAGGCGCATTCTACGGCCCGAAGATTGACTTTCACATAAAGGACTGCCTGGGCAGGACCTGGCAGTGCGGTACAGTCCAGCTGGACTTCCAGATGCCCATCAAGTTTGATTTGTGGTATGACGGGCAGGACGGCAAAAAGCATCGCCCCGCAATGCTGCACAGGGTGATTTATGGAAGCATGGAAAGATTCCTCGGAATCCTGATTGAGCACTATGCCGGTAAATTCCCGCTCTGGCTCTCGCCTGTTCAGATAAGGATACTGACTGTTGCGGACAGGCATGATGAGTATGCACAGGGGCTGAACAAACAGATGGAAGATGCCGGGCTGAGAGTAGAGGTGGATTCCAAGGCGCAGACAATTGCCTACAAGGTTAGGGACGCCCAGCTGCAGAGAATCCCGCTGATTCTCACTGTCGGCGACAGAGAGGTTGAGGGCAAGACAGTTTCAGTGAGAACCCTTGATGGCAAGGTAAAGTTCAATGTTGACCCTGAAAAGCTGCTCAAGGCAGTATGCAAGAATGTCGCAGCAAG
Organism: Candidatus Woesearchaeota archaeon CG07_land_8_20_14_0_80_44_23; assembly: GCA_002779235.1. Taxonomy (GTDB): domain Archaea; phylum Nanobdellota; class Nanobdellia; order Woesearchaeales; family 0-14-0-80-44-23; genus 0-14-0-80-44-23. The sequence goes on from PEXD01000065.1 coordinate 8,003, forward strand.
GGAGAGGGAATTTGAGCTCTCAAAACAACAGAATTCCACCAATCTCTGATTGGGAAGCAAGTGGAATTCTGTGTGCAAAGAAATCGAAGACGAAGATTTCTTGCACAAAAATTGCTAAAGCAATTTTTTGTGCTCAAAAACCACTCGCTGTTAATTTTGGCTTGTTCAAATATGCTACCCATCTGTGATGGGTGGCTTTTGACAATTTGATTTTTTAATTATCTTTCTTTTCATTTATTATTGCCGAGCTTCTTTTCAAGCTGGCTTGTGATGCTTGAAATTGAGTCCCTGCTTCCCGCGATTTTTTCAATTGTGAATTCTGTGCTGTATATGGAATAGTATTTTGTGACTTTGCTGACATAGCCCTTTATCTCCTCTGCCTTGCTTCCAGGATAATAGTAATATTGGCTGCATGCAGTTTCAATATATGGCGCCACATCCGCCCAGGTTTGCTTCCAATATTCCTTGCCATTTTTTTTAGCAGCCATTTCAAGTGCATCTATGACAGGCCACTGTCCACTGTTGTATGCTACTGCCGTTAATTTGAAGTGCTCCCACATTGCAGAATAGTATGCCTTGCTGTCTGAGTTTTTCAGTTCTTCAGGCGGCTCGCAGAATTTCAAAGCGCTTTCCTTCGCCTTCCATATCCTTATCCCCGCAGATATATTCAACTCAGGATTTGTCTTGTTCTTCCACTCATAAGGAGTTGAGCTGTTCTGCATTATCTGCATAAGCCCGTAGGCGCCGCAGCCTGACTCGCAGGTAGGGTCCCATCTGCTTTCTGCCTCTATTATCGCAGCAACTTTTGCAATGTCAATTTTACTGGCAAACTTTTGTATCAGCGGCAGGTAGCTCTCATCCATGTGGACAATGTTTTTGTTGCTGATATAATATTCAAGTTTTTCTTTAGGAATCTCGCGGGTTATTCTGCCGATTATCCCATCTATTGAATTTAAACTGGCCACAGATTCTGTTTTTGCAGTTCTGGAAGCAGTTGCCGCAGTTGAGATTTTATTGTCAATGGTTTCGTTTTCAACTGTTAATTCTAAATTGGCAGGATAGCAATTCGCAGATGCAGCTGAACCTGCATAAGCGTGCGCTTCAATATTGTAAGCCGAACTTGTTTTTTGATTCGCATTTGTTTCATTATATGGCTTTTTGAAAGCGACTAGTGCTGAAAGAGCTATGACTGATGCGAGCCCTGCAAGAATTACATTTTTGGCTCTTTTTTTGCCTGACTTTTTTCTTTCCTCCCTCAGCGTGTTCTCATATATTGTTCTTAGCTGGAGGTCTTTTCCCAGGTTGCGCTTAAAATAATCTGTCATAGTTACTACTTAGTTGTAGTAATATTTAAAGCTTTCGAAAATTGGCTTTTTATGTAGCTCCGAGCAGCGAGTTTTGTTACTCCTTTTATGCCTCCATCATATTATAGAATAGTCATTATTTATTGACTTTAATAGTCCCATCACTTTCAATTATTAACTGCGTTTCCGGAACATCTGCCTTCGTAAGTTGAATTATGTTTTTCAAGGCAGTATTGTTTTTGTCTAAAACAGGCACGCCTTTTCCTTCTAACTTCACGGAATATATTTTCCCTGATAATAATTTGCCTGTTTTATCCACTGTTATCTTGATTATAGGCGATACGCCACAGGCATTGCTTAAATCAAACATTCCGTAAGTAGCGAAGTTGCCCATGCTATAAGCAATGAATCTGTTCTTATATATATCAACTGCTCTTGTTACATGCGGACCTTCGCCAAAAACAACATCAGCACCAGCATCTATGGCTTCTCTTGCAAAATGGTAAGGATCTCCCCTGTTTTCACCAAGAAAATATTCTGTTTTTCTTGTTATATGCTGACAAGCATTTCCTTCCGCTCCTACATGAAAAGAAACTATTACCATATCGCATCTTGAATCAAGATACTTGATGGTTTTTACGGCATCGGCGAAGTGCATCGTTCCACTATAATCAGGGGCAAAGGCACAGAAGCCATACTTTACACCCTCTTTCTCAAAAATTGTGTATGGGCATTCAGCCAAGCCTGCGTAATGAATCCCTGCATTGTCTAATAAATTCATAGTGTTCGTTGCGCCAACAGTTCCGAAATCCCTGCTGTGATTATTCGCAAGGCTTAACGCATCAAACCCTGCTTCTTTTAAATAATCGACGGTGTTATCCGGCATTCTGAAAGCAAAGCAATTTTCGCCTGTTTTAGGCGTTCCGCCACTATTAAGAATAGTGCCTTCCAGATTGCCGAATGTTATATCAGCATCTTTTAAGATATCTTCTACATTTCCCAAAATATTCTTTCCAGGCAAATGTGAAGAAGGGTAATTCGTTCCAGGCATGATGTCACCAACTCCTATGATGGATATGCTATCTGATGAAGCGATGACAGACATCTTCTCTGCCTTTTCTAAATTATGCTGAGTTGAAATGCTTTGCAAATTTGCAGATGCAGCCAAACCCGGATAAGCGAGCGCTTCAGTATTGTAAGCCGAACTTGTTTTTTGACCTGCATTTGTCTCGTAATATGGCTTTTTGAAAGCGACTGCTGCTGAAAGAGCTGTAACTAATGCAAGACCCACCAGCAAAACCTTTTTGGCTTTTTTCACCCTTTTTTCCTTTTTCACTTTTTCATACAGGTCTTCAGGGTAAAGGTCGTTGTAATTGCTCCCTTTCAAATAATCCCTTGTCATAGTTACTACTTAATTATAGTAATATTTAAAGCTTTAGGAAATTTTAGCTTTTTATGCATAAGAATGAAATAGCCGCAAGAACTGCCAGCTCTGCTGCTGAAAGCAGGAATATGCTCATTGCAATATGCTGAAAAAATGCCTCTGGAAAGAGGGTTATTATTGTGCTTCCC
>PEXD01000017.1:0-3823 GCA_002779235.1 Candidatus Woesearchaeota archaeon CG07_land_8_20_14_0_80_44_23
AAAATCCGCGATTAAGAGAGCGTCCGGTCAAACTCCGGACTTTAGTCCGGAGTAGGACGCTCTCAGCGGATTTTTATGATAATAATTATTTTTAAAAGAATATTTTACATAAGGCATATAATGCAAAAAATCTGTTTTTTAAGCCCCAGAAGGGAGTTGCACCCTTGGTCTTCGCTTTACGAAAGCGACGCATTGGCTACTATGCTACTGGGGCATATAGAAAAAAGGGAGTTGAAAAGGATTTTTTAATCTATCCTTTTTTTAAATTTTTATCTGATGTTTTTCAGCAGCTCTTCCCTTGAGTTAAACTTTTTCTGACACTCAAAGCAGACGGCATGCAGTTTTCCCTTCTCGTCCTTGACATATGTTCCGTTCAACTTCTTCAGGAATGTTTCAGTCATGTTTTTCCTGCATATCTCACATCTCATTTTTCAGCCCCTTAAACAAATTTTCTCTGCGTCACATTGATTATTGCTATTCCGTTGAGGTTTTTCTGCAGGGGAATTGCCTGCGCTGCAGAAGTGCCAATCTCAGTCATTCTCGCCTGGCTCATCAGGCAGTCAGATTCCATATTAAGGTTTCTTGCATCATTGTAAAAAGGCGAAATGCTTATTTGTATTCTGAAGCAGCTGCCAAGTGTGCTGTTCATTATTCTTTTTGTTTCATTTTCCAGCTGCACCCTGTATTTTGCCGGCTCCGCCATATACATTCCTATCAGTCCTGCAATGTCTGACTGCTGCCCGTCAACTGTCACATTTGAGCGCAGGTATCCCATAAGAAAATTGTTAAGCTCCAGCTGCGTGTTCTGCTCAGAAATGATGTCATCAGCGCCAGTTCTGCTGCACCCCCTTGAGAACATGAGAATTGAGAAAAAAATCAGGATGAGGGCATAGAGGAGTATGGAAAATACTATTGTAAGCGTGTCCTCAGGCCCTCCCCCCTTTTTTTCCCTCATCTTATCCTCTCGGAACCACAACTGTGATATTTATTATTCCGCCCTGCTGTTTTCCCGCGTCAAAAACAGACACCGGAACAACCATTTGGTATTTTTCATATGAGCCGCTTCCGGGAATGCCGGCCAGGTTTTTCCACACTTCAAATTTTTCCTTGTTGTAAAAGGCTTCTCTATTGTTTGTGCCGAATGCAAGCTCTGCAGCTGCCGCAGCCCTTTCAGGATTTGAAAAGTTCATGCAGCCCTCAAGCCGCTCTGTTGTGAAATTGCTGGCATCTATTATTCCAGGATAGGTTCGTCCTGTTTCCAAAGAGTAGTAGGCGAAGCATTCCCTTGCAAATACCATCCGTTCAGCATATATCTTCGCTTCTGCCTCTGCAGTTTCTGTTCTCTGCCTGAAAAACGCGTTTGCAAAAAATACATAGGAAAGGAATACGAATGTCACGAAAAATATAATTGAAATTATTGTTATGGCATCAAATCCTATATCTTCCTGGGCCCTCCTGCTTTTTTTCATTCCTTGTATATCCCCGTGGAATTTTTTTTCAGCGAGATATTGGTTTCAAATACTGATTCCTGCAGATACTGCTCGTTCATCATGGGAAAATAATACAATGAGGCAATATTGTTGCCTTCATCTGCAGACACATTTCCGAGAGATATATTTACCCTTATTTTTAGTGCTGAAAGGTTTGTCGGATATGTGTATTCCAGCTCTCCGGGGCTTGCCTGCATCGTTGAAATCAAAAGTGCAGTGTCCCTTGCAATATAAGTCCTCTCAAACTGTTTTCCCAGCGCCACTGACGCAATATACTTGTATGACATCAGGAAAAGCAGCCCGAAAATTAAGAGATAGGCTAGGATTGTGAGATAAATATCAGAAGTGCTTCCCTCACCCTGTCTTTTGCCCCGGATTCCCATTATGCCTTCACATATTTTATATAAAGGTTTGTGTCTGCGCCTTCTGCTACCTTCTTAACTTCAAGCGTAGTAGATGCAGTATAACTGACTTTTAGAACACAGCTTGTTTGGATGTAAAAGTAGTGCATTCCCTGATTATTGTTATAAAATGCATCTCCGGCATCAAAATTGACTTTTGGCTCATCATAAGGATTAAAGTAAATGTTTTTTACTCCGGGAATGCTCCTGCACTCTTTTGGGCGCTCGCAGTTCCCATTTTTTGAGCACACGCAGATGCAGGCAGAGTTCTTGCACGCAGCCACGTTCGGCTTTGCAACAGCATTATTCCTTGATAAGCCGCAGCTGTATTTTATTGGATAACTATCATTATTGAACCCTGCAACAGAATAACCTTTTGTCAGGTAAAAAATCACTTCCTTTGGATCATCTGTTGCCATCGCGTTTATCTTGTCTGCCATTGCCTGGAAGTTATTGGAAATCCCAGTGTCCTTGCCCAGTATCGCCCCGTAGACATTGCCGCCAACATAAAATATTATCACCAGGCAGCCCACTGCTATCAGCATCTTCACCACCGTGTTCAGCGAGCTGGTGTCAGCTTTCCTTTCATACAAGACTTTCATTTTTTATCCTGCGCCTGCACTGCCTGAAGTTTTTCTGATGTGCAAAGCCATTACCCTCCCTTAAGCACCATGGGCGTGCCAGGTGTTATAGAAATTGTAACCTGGTTAGGAGTTTTAAAAGTCGGCAGCTTCTGCAGGTCCACTACAAATGCTTGCCCTTCTGCATTGCTGCACGCTGCTGTATCCCCGCTTTCAACAGTGAAAGTGTTTTCATTGCATGCGTTGACTTTGTTCCCTTTTTCATCATATGTCACAGCGCTAAACGTGGCATATTTAGTGAAAGTTAACGGACTCACAGTTGCCCTTACAAAAGTCAGGTCATATTTCTTTAAGCCAATCCAAAATTCAACATGGTTGCTGCATTCTTTGTTATCAGCGCAAAGTGGATATGATATCGGTAACTTCCAGTCATCCTTTGAAAAGTATGCAATCTTCGCGCAGTCAGGCTCCTCTCCAGTTGAGGTAATTCCCAGGAATTGCGCGCAGAATTTTGTGTCAGGGCTCTCGCAGCAGTCCGCTGCTCCCTTATTTAATTGCATGACGTTTTGTTTCCCGCAGTTAAGTTCATTGCCGCTGCTGCTGGACACGTTTATGGTAATGAAATTTTCTGTTCCCTCTGGTTTAATCCTTAAATTTTCTCCATTAAAGGGTATGTTGCTTGAAGTGTCCATTTCAAAGCACTCTATCAGCGATTTTTCCGTAAATTGTGTAATTTCTTGCGCTTTTGCCTCATTAGTGAAAGTGTAATTGAACCATTGCGCGAATCTGCCTGAGTTCCTTCCAAATATGGTTAATGCAACAAATGCAACTACCAATATTATCATCACTATTATTACAAGCTCAATTGAAATGTTTGATTTTTTGTCTGTCATTTTTTTTACCCCGGCGTCCAATTCAGTAAATATTTTGCTCCGTTGTTTATCATTGGACGCGCAATGAAAATCAGTATCACTACCACAGTTATGACTATCAGGAATTTTATCAGCGTCTCAAAGCTCATCTCTGCATTTTTCATCTTGTTCCAAACCTCAGCGAGTCCTTCAGTTTAGCCATTATTTCCAGCATCTTGCCCTTTGCCAAGTAAATTATTGCAATGAGCACAACTGCAAGTATTATTGCAAAAAGCCATTTTGCCAGGGTTGATTCCAGCAAATCCCCCTTTTTCCCGCATATTTTTTTCATCAAGTTCTCCTCTTAAAACATTTTTTTCGCATATTTATACGAGAAGACTTTAATATTCATATGATACAAGAAGACTTTAATATTTGCATAAAATTTGTTAAAGTCTTCTGGACATAGGCAAGGCAAATAATAATGAACATTAATTCCC
>PEXD01000017.1:3845-14138 GCA_002779235.1 Candidatus Woesearchaeota archaeon CG07_land_8_20_14_0_80_44_23
AAAGTCTTCTGGATATAGGTAAGGTGAGCAATAACAAATATTAATATCCTTGCCTATAAATTATTTGGTTTTTTGGAGATATGTGCATCCGATGTTTCCCACATCGCTGCTATTTACGAGCATTACTGCCGCCTGCCATTCAGATGTTTTTGACCCTGACTGTGAGCCGATGAGAAAGCCTGAGCTCATTCCAACAGCAGCTGCAGCTGAAAGGGAGGCAAGCCCTACAGGCGCTCCGATGCCTGTTGCAATCAGTATGACTCCGCCCACAGCAAGCACCGCCCCGCTCACTGCTCCGATTGTTGTTTTTGCTATGATGCTCATCCTTGACTTTTTTGCGTATGTGAACATCACAGCGTATTCTTTTCCTGTGTTTATACTGAATCCCCCGTCTGCATTAGGTGACTGCTGTCCCTGATTTTCCAGAGTTTCCCCAGTTAAAAATTCCAGATAGGTTTCCTCCCTTGTTGGAATTTTTTCATTTGCAAGGAATTCGTCGAATCCGCTGATTTCCCTTTCCTTCCCTGAAAAGCTTATCACTGAGCACACGACGCAGAAATCCTCATTCTGCGTGCCAAACAGTTCCTGCTTTCCCTGCCCGAAGTTGTCCCAGCAGTCATACATCTCATTTGCGATTGTGCGCTCTGCCTCATAATCATTGTTTGTGCTTATTTTAATGTATTTTGTCGGGCACTTTATTGAGTCAGAAAGCGGCAGCCCCCACGTTGCTGCCCTTGAATAAATGAGAACGCTCTCCTTGCATTTCTCTTTTTGGTTCGCCTCATTTGCCACTCCTACAATTTTTGGTATTATCACCGCCATGACAATTATGAATATTATAATCAGAATCGCTGCAACAAGCACGTTCTGCTCAAGGGCTTTCCTGTTCATTTTGCCTCTTTAATAAAATGTCTTGCAGTATTCTGGCGTATTTTCAACAGGTATCATCAGCAGAGCGGGAGTGTATTTGCCTGATTGTGTTAGTTGCGCGATTTGCACGCCAGCCGGCCCAAATATCATTCCAATAGCATTTGGTAACCACGTCTGCGTTCCTTCATGAACATAAAATACAACCTGGTAGTCCCTGCTTGTGTTTATCTCATCCTCTGTAACCGGCCTCGCCTTCACCTGCTCCTTTACATCTTCGCCGAGATTGTTTGTGAAATAGTCATAATAGGTGTAGTCCTGCTCCGGAACTGTATTGTTTATTGTCCAGTTGTTGAATCCTGTGATTATTGGATAGTTCTCAGATACACTCTTGTCAAAAGTTATGTCAGCGCAAACTATGCACACCTTTTTAGAACCCCAAAAACTGCTGCTTTTCAGCACAGTTAATACGCTGTCCAGCTTCAGCTGCCCCCTGTTGAATTCATACCAGCAGTCATACATCTCATTTGCAACCTGCCTTTTTATGTAGTCCTCTGCAGCACTGCTGCTTTTTGGCAGCGAATCCCCTTTTATTGCAGTCAGGTGGCTTTTGCAGTTGAGCTGGAAAATGTCGTCTGCCAGAGGAATCTTGGTTGCAGCCCATTTCGCAACAACGCTTGCCCTGCACACTTCCCTATCGCTGGAGGATGCTATGCCACTTCCAGGGCCCAAAATAACATACGCTATTACTCCTGCTGAAATGAGTATCAATATTATTTCCACAATCACTTTTTCTTCCATTCTGCCTGCCTATCCTGATATTATTGATACCACATTTCTTATCAGTATTGTTGCAATTGCGCCAATTAATAGCAGCACCAGGATTATTATTGCTATTTTCTGCCATGCTATGTCCATTTTTTCACCTGAAAATCATGCTTGCGTAGCTCACCGAGTTCTTGTAGTCATTGGTAAGCTCGCCGGATGCATAGTATTGAAGCGTCTCTGCCTTTTTAAATGCGACTGCCCTGAGCATGACTGCAATAGGTATTGCGCCGCAGATTGTCGCTCCAGTTCTTGCAATATATCCCAGGAAGCCCTCATAATCATCCTTTGCAATAAGGTCTATTGCTCCTATATCAAGCGCTTTTATCCTTTCCTTCACATTATCAAAAAAGGGCAGGTATCCATAATTGTAGCCGTAATGGGTAAAGTCAGAGCTTGCTATTATGCAAACCTTTTTCTTTGATTCCAGGATTGCTGCCCGTATATGTTCTCCTGCTTTCTTATAATCAATATCTTCAGAAACCACAATAGGCACTATTCTTACCTTTGTCTTTTCACTCTTGTTGGCAAACTGGAGGAAGGGCAGCTGCACCTCAACTGAATGCTCTTCATTGTGCACCTCCTCATTCTCCCTGATTTCTCCTTTTTTGATTATCTGCTCTGCAAGTTCCTTGTCTGTTCTGACAGTTCCCAGCGGCGTCTTCCAGTCCTGAAGTGATATTCCACTTCCAAGCCCGGTATGCCCGGTTCCTATTATTATGAATGTATCAGGCAGTTCTGCCTCTGCAATCGCCTTGTATGCCCAGGCAGCGCACATTCCTGAGTAAGCATATCCGGCATGCGGGCAGAGCACAGCTAAAATAGTGCCTGAGCGCTTCTCTATTGGAAGGGCTCCTGGCCCCATCTTGCCTGTAAAACACTCTGTTATCTGCCTGTTCAGCTCTTTTGGCCCCTTCTCATAGAAAAGCCCTGCAAAAGCGCTTTCTCTCATGCAGCACCCTAAAACTTTTTTCATATAAAAAACTATGCATGTTGCAATAGAAATTATAATATACCAATTGTCCAATACCCAGCCAAAATGCCATCAGAGAAGTCATGCGGGGCAATAGTTTTTGCAGAGCCCGGTGGAGAAAGGCAGTACCTAATCCTCAAGCACAAGGACGGGCATTTTGACTTTCCCAAGGGGCACATGAAAGCAGGGGAAACAGAAGAAGCAACTGCGGCGAGGGAAGTGTTTGAAGAGACCGGCCTTGAACTTTTGTTTATTGCGGGATTTAAGGACAAGATATCCTATTTTTACACAAGGGAAGGCAAGAAATTTCACAAAGAAGTAATATTTTTTTTGGGAAAAGCTGGCTCCCAAAATGTCATCATATCAGATGAGCATGAGGGCTTTTTCTGGCTTACATATGAGAAGGCGCTTTCTATCCTGACATTTGCCAATTCAAGAAATCTGCTTGAGAAGGCCGAAAAGTTTTTGAACAGCAGCCAGCCCTAAGGCCTTATCCACCTTATCTCATAGTAGGTGACATCGCCCTCGTCGTCAACTATCCCTATGAGAAGGCGCTTCTTTGTAGAATGGGCAACCCTGTTCTTGGCAGCAAACTCATACCAGGTAGAGCTTCCTGATTCATGAACGGGATACACTATCCACTTTGCATGGTCCTCGCCCGGCTTCACACCCCTGTCATACACCCTAAAGTCAGCCCCGAATTTCAGAGCTGTCTTTACAGTATAGCCCCTGTTTCTGAGGTCCTTGAAAACAGCGTATTTTACGAAGAAGCTTTTCTCTGCTTTCTGGGCTTTTTTCATGAATTGCTCCCTGGTCAATGCCCTGCCATTCAGGTTCACGAGCTCAATCTTTGATTTTTCAAGCAGGAAAAATGTCTCAAAGAGCGAGAGCTGGAGCTTTCCGTCCTCGAGAATTGTCCCATATCTGCCTGTATTGAAAAGCTCCCTTGCAGCATCTGAATTTTCAGTGACTATTTTTGCTTCTGCAAACTGAACATTAACCTTTTCTTTCTTCGGCTTTTCATCAGGGGGCAAAGCTGCCTGCTCCTCATTTTTCTTCTTTTTTGGCATGGGCACTAGAATCCAAGCGCTATTTAAAAACATTTAGAAAAAAAGGGGCGTTACAAAAACCTCAACAAGTGCTGCGAGCAGCAGTATTGCAAGCGCTATGAGTATCAAATCAGATGAATCCAGTATTATCTTCTCAAAATTTTTGGTGCCCATATCATGCCTTATGACTGCAATTGAAATTATGCTGCCAGCAAGCCCTGCCACGAAATATGCAGCCATCTCAGGTATGCCATGTATTGAATACCTTAGCAGCCCCAGGCCGTATGCCTTGAAATATGCTGCAGGCCCTGCCATTTTCATGACTTCAGTATAATGCTGCAGGTTTAACCTTATGAAGCTGCCCATCGCCACCCCTATGATAGACGCATTCCAGGCAAGTATGAATATGGCGCCCATGCCGTAAACAAATGAGAAGAGCAGGCAGAAAAGCATTACCTTGAAATTGTTGACAAATATTGTTATGAATGCGCCGAACTGCCTGGAGAGTTCGCTGGTGGCATTGCCATTCACCGCGTTGATTGTTTTAATCTGTGTAATAAACGCATTTTGAACAGTTGCCGCCGGCAGCACGCAGTAAAGTATTGTGAATCCCAGCATGAAACCTATGAAAAGGCAGATGAAAAAGTTAAGCGCCCTGCCATGCTGCATGAGCACATTGATTTCATCCTTCTCTTCAATATCCTCCCTTTCCTCCAACCGCACGGCATCATATATTACTGGTATTGACGCGAAAGTGCAGAGGAAAACTGTGACCAAGTCAATATTTTCAGGAAATATCCAGGATGCGATAAAGAAAGCCACTACAACATAAAGGGCGCCTATGAATATCATCTGCCAGGGCTTTTTCTCAGCCCCTCTTGGCCCTATTATATATTCCAGAACCATCTTTCACCCCCTTTTTTAAAACGCGCTTTCCGCTTGATATTCAGTATGTCTCAAAGTCAAAATCATCTTCAGAAAGCTCATCATTCTCTTTTTTCCTTGTGGGAAGCTCCCCTGCAAATATGTTTATGAATCCCTCTTCTGCCTTTGACTTTTCTTCTGCCCTCTCAGCTTCACCTGTTTTAGGGGCCAGAGGCGCCAGAGGCAATTCATGTGCTATTTTGGCAGCATCATCCTCATTTTTCCCAAGCAGGGAGCGAAGCATCCTGATTGCAGCCAGAAGCCCCTTTTTGGTTTCCCTCTCAGTATCAATTATTATCTTCATGAGCTTTTATTTGCGCTCTGGGGTTTAAATATTTTCTGTGCTAAAATCGAAAAGGTTAAATTACTGAGCCAACTCCCCCCCTTTTCTCATGAACAGGAAGGCAAAGGGCAGCAATGCCGAAAGGGAGCTTGTCAGGATGTTCTGGGATGCCGGCTGGGCTGCAATCAGGGTTGCCGGCTCAGGAAGCGCCAAGTTCCCAAATCCAGATGTTCTTGCAGGCAACCGCAAAAGGCGGGTCGCAGTTGAGTGCAAAACCATCCATGACATAAAAAAATATTTGAGTTCTTCTGATATTTCCCAAATAAGGATTTTTTCAGAGAAATTCGGCGCAGAGCCCTGGATAGGAATGAGATTTGACTCGCAGCAATGGTTTTTTATAGCCCTGGAGGACCTCGCCGAGACAGGCGAGAGCAACTTTGTGGTGTCCTTGGAGCTTGCCAGAAGAAAAGGGCTCACATTTTCTGAGTTCATAGGAAACTTCAATCAAAGCAGGAATGGAGAATGAAAAGGAAAAAGGCAGTAGGCATTAAAAAAGTCCGCAGGAAGGCGGCAGCCAGGAAGCAGCCTGCCAAAAAGCGCCAATGCGGAAAAGAGGAGAATGTGCAGCATTTCAGCAACAGGCAAATGGAGGCAATATTCAATGTTGTCAGGGAAGTTGCAGGCGAAGATACAATTCCCATTGTCAGAATATTGCTTAAAAAAAGGTCGATATCAGAGTATGATATAGCCAATATGATAAAGCGGGACATAAACCAGACAAGAAACCTCCTTTATGCTCTTCACAAGTCAAACCTTGTGTATTCAATTAGGAAGAAGGACAAGATAAAGGGATGGTACATCTACTATTGGTCATTTGACGGACAGAGGGTTTTCGAGCTTTACAAGAAGATAAATGAGAGGAGGGTCCAGCATACAAAAAGCCTTATTGAGCGGGAGGACGGCAACTGCTTTTTTGCCTGCCCAAACCATTGTATCAGGCTTGATTTTGAGCAGGCCATGAACTTCAATTTTAAGTGCCCGGAATGCGGCTCTCTCATGGAGCGCGAGGACAACACCAAGAAGGTGGAGTCCCTTAAAAAGGATCTGCTTGAGCTTTCAAAGCAGTGCAAAAGACTCGGGCTTTAATGCATTTTCAGGAAGATTTTTATAATTTATTCTAAATCTTTTTTTGCAATGGCGCAACCATCAGAATATGAGCTGGAAATTGAGGGGATAGCATCTGAAATAAGGAAGGCTAGGGCAAGGCTTGTGTGCATCCAGCTTCCGGCAGGACTTAAGATGCAGGCAGCTGATATACAGGATGCGCTTCAGAAAAAAACACGCGCAGAGATTGTAATCTGGGGCGGCTCGTGCTTTGGAGCCTGCGACATTCCCAATCTTTCAGGAACAAAGATAGACCTTCTCGTGCAATGGGGGCATAGCGAGCTAAAATGACAGAAGCAAACCCGCCTGAAGAAAGCCAGCTGCATCAGCATTTCCCAAACTTTTCAATAAGTTCAGAGCGCCTGGAAGCAATGCACGGCGATTTTATTTCAGCAGCAGAGACAATAAGGCGTGCCATAGCTGAAAACCGTCCGATACTTCTCAGGCACCATTCTGACTGCGACGGCTATTCTGCAGCCCTTTCCCTTGAGCAGGCAATGCTTCCTCTCATAGAAGAACGCCACAGGCGCGAGCGCCCATGGATTTACTACAAGCGGATTCCAAACAAGAGCCCATATTATAATTATTCAGATGCGCTAAGGGACATTTCATCATCGCTTTCAGACAGCGAGAGGTTCGGGCTCAGGCCCCCTCTCATCCTGCTTGTCGACTTCGGGGTTTCAAAGGACGAGCTTTACATATTGCGCCATCTCAGGCTTTATCATGCCAAAATAATAATCATTGACCATCACGAGCCCGGACTTGAGGGTGAAAGCATGGTAGAATGCCGAAAGCTTGTCGATGCTGCGCTCAATCCGCATTTTCTCGGGTTTGATGGAAACATCACTGCAGGAATGCTTGCCTTTGAGCTTTCAAGAATAATTAACACTGGCACAGGGGAAAATTTCCTTCTCCCCTCTCTTTCAGGAATATCGGACAAAAGCGAGTGCCCCGAACTTGATGAGTATCTTAAAAGGGCAAAATCAAAATTTTCAGCTGAATTCATAAAGTCGCTTGCAGAGTGCATAGATTTTTTGGCATACACTCTCGGGCAGGCAGAGGCGAGAAGAATTGTCTCAGACATCTTCTTTGAGCCGGAAATTCAGGAGAATCTCGTTTCAATTCTCCTTCCCGAGGTAAGGAGAAGGAAGGAGGCTGCCCTAGCTTCTGCTCTGCGCCTCGCAAGGGTTGAAACGCTGGGGAAAATACGTCTTGCTCAAGTTGAATTTTCAGAGATGGCGAGGCAGGATTATCCCCCTCAAGGCAGGATTGCCGGCATGTGCTTTGATGAGCTTTCAAAAAATGAGCATAATCTTATTCTCTTCTTCATCCTTTCCGATTCTATAATAATAAGGTCAAATGCTGAAAAATTCAGCGCTCCCAATTTTGTATCATTCATTGGAAAAAAGCTTTCACTGTTCGGAATTGAAGGAGGAGGGCATGCATCAGCAGGCACAGTAAGGTTTTTCCATTTTGCAAAGGCGGCAGTTATTGAAGAGGCAAGAGCATATCTGAAGAGGTTATGATGGAGCAGTGCTTAATCTGGATTCTGGCATTTGTATCCTCTATCAGCGGCCTTCCTGCCGGCTTCTTTATTGCAAAATTATGCGCAGTTGAGAAGTCAGAGGTTTACTCTTCTGTCTCGTTTTTCAGCCAGATGCTCTTTGCATCCTTTTTTTCAGTGCTGGCATACTTTATTTTTTCCAGCATCCTGCTTGAGATTGCAATGTGCGCTTTCGCCATAATTGCTGCCATGTTTATTCCATACTCGGCAAAATCATTCAAGGCATCAATTTTGGCATGCATTCTTGCGCTGGGCGCGTTCCTAATCTGGGGCAACCGGGCAGCATTTTTCATTTTGTGCGCGCTTGCCTTTCTTTTTTTCCTGCTGTGCAGCTCAGCGCTTTATTTTGCATCAGCCGGCAAGCCCGAGAAAAAGAGACCTTATTGAAGCGCCTATCCTGTTCAGGTAGAATTCTGCAATCTCCGCAATGCTTTTCCTTAAGTAAACCTGGAATTTGGCGCTCTCAAGCTGAGTGCTTCCTGTCTGGTCGCTGAAACTGATTTCTATGGTCAGGTTGTTCTCGCCTGATATGAGCAGTTTCCTGTTCAGCTCCGCAGAAACAAGAAGCGGGAATTTTACCCCGCTGTTCAGCGAAACATTATCAGATACGCCGTCAGGGATTATTCTTATCATAATCTGCCCCGGCTCCCCTGCATTGCGAATTACTGCAAAGTCAACTGTCGGATTCTTTTTCTGCTCTGATATTATGTAGCTTTGGTTAAGGACAATTGAGATTTTAGGCCTTTCTATTGCCAGGTAACTTATTTTTTTGCTCACAAAAAGCCCGCCGTTTTCTATTGTAAGCACTGTTGTTAAATTGCCAGATTTTTCAGGGTATACAGGAAAGCTGAAAGGCAACGACTGCATTATTGAGAAGCTGGCGCTCCTGCAGGCAGTTCCCAGGCAGACGCTTGCACCGCTTATTGGAGTGTTGCCGACATTCCTGAGCGTGCAGGATATGCTTGCGTTCTCTCCGGCATAAATCACCGCGGACTTGCATTCAGCGCTTATCTGCGCAAGGTAATGCTGCCTTTTTTCACTCGCTATCTGCTCTGCCTCAGCTACTGCCTCCTCATATGAAATGCTTTTGCTGAGCTCATCTGCCCTGATTACAACTGTTGACAGCGAACTCTCACTGTAGATGCTTACAGGTATTGAGTATATCGAGCCTCTTTCAAGCTCCTTTGTCTTCACAATCCAGCTAAGCTTGGCTGTCTCATAGGGCGCGAGCACAATGTCCTTTGTGGGCTCGTCAATAATTGTCAGCGCATCACTTCTTGATATTGACACCCGCCTTGCTATATAATGGTCTGTAGGATTGTAGAGCTGCGCCTCCACAACATCGTAGGATGAAAGCCCTATTTCATTATCAAACAGGGAGGCATTTATCATCAGCTCTTCTGCTCTTTTTGCGTTTTCAATAAGAGTTGCATTTGTCTCTATCTTGCCTGGGCTTAGCTCGGCATTGAATGACTTCCATAAATAGGAAGCAGGCACAATATCTGATTCAGCAGAATCCATGAATTTTATGTGGGAAGCATCCACATACCCTGCCTGCCCGTATGTCTGGTCAAATGAGAGCCAGCCATAGCCCGGAAAATACGCCTCTGCCCAGGCATGGTTTCCGAACCCGCTGATTTCCGGCAGGCTGGAATAAGCCATTCCTGATACATACCTTGCAGGTATCCCTATTGACCTGCACATCGCTATGAAAAGGGTTGCAAACTCGTCGCAGGTGCCCCTCCTGTTTTCAAATACCCAAACAGAATCTTCAACAACATTTCCATAACTGATGTCATATTTCACATTATTATTCACCCAGAAATTGAGCCTTGAGACCGCCTCAAAAAGGTTGTCGCTCCCGTTTGTTATCTCAGATGCCTTCTTTGCAATGTCATCATCTACTATTATCTTCCCGCTGCTGTTGAGATATTGGATGTAGTCTGACAAATTGTTGAGTATAGGAAAAAGCACCCTTGAATTTACAGGATTCTCCCTCCTTTTTGTAGTTACATCTGCATTAATGATGTAACTTAGGGATTTTTCATTAGGCGAATCCCACCTGAACACAAAGCAGCATTGTGAACGCGATGAATTTGGGTAGGTGCTTATTGTTGCGCTCTGGAACTCGTCATTTTTTGGGAATAATGAAAGGTTTGCCGTTACATAGCTTATCTGGCTATTGCTTCCCCTGTCAATCATTATTGCAGCGCTTACTGAGATATTTATTTTTGCTGTTGAAGACAGTTCAGCCCAGTTGTCCTCCTGAGACAGGGCTGCCTGGCATAGAATTAGTGCAAAGAACAAAGTAAGAGCTGCTGCTGTTTGTGCCTTTCGCATTTTCTCCCTGAAAAATGAGGCGCCGAGGAAGGGACTTTCACACACATAAAGCAAGCGTTTGCTTTTTTTATGAAAGTGCTTTGAACCCTTGAGCCCTTTCAGGCAAAGGATTAGCAATCCTTCGCAATACCATGCTATGCGACCTCGGCGTGACTGTAAATATCGCCGAGTTGTTTTTAAATGTTTCTAAGCAGAAGGTTTTCTTGATTACAAAGAAATGCTTTACATTTCTTTGTTTCAAAAATTCGCCATTGCGAATTTTTGTTACAAAGAAATTGCGCAGGGTTTAAAGCCCCTCACTTTA
>PEXD01000071.1 GCA_002779235.1 Candidatus Woesearchaeota archaeon CG07_land_8_20_14_0_80_44_23
GCGTCAGGTCCATCTGGCTAGTCATACGGTAAGTGTATTGGGCAGTTATCTTTATGTGCCCTTTCCAGGGCTCAAAGCTCTGCTCGCTTGGCATTTTCACATCCAGGCCGCAGACATAAGACCTCACTGTCTTTATTGTATAATTTTCAGAATCCTTTTTGTCCAGCTCATACTTGTTAACATAGTTGTTGGATTGCTTGAGTTCGAAGGGGCAGGCGTCATTCTCTTCTGCAATCTTGTAAATCTCCATATTCTTGGGAAGCTCTATGATAATATTGTCAACGCCTATAATTTCGCCGTTGTAGTAGCCCCACTGGTTAAAGAGTGCGAACACCAGCTCTGCAGGAACGCTCTCTTTGGAACCGCTCTTCTGGACTCCTATTGGAACCTGGTTGACCTTTATGCCTATGTTCATCGGGCCGTCATTGAATGTTGCAATGGGGTCTGGGTCTATCTTGTAATGCGTTGAGAGAAAGTCCCTTCCCCACATCTCCATCATGATGTTTCTCCTTTCTTCATCCATCATGTAAACCGGCAGGTCCGAGGTTGTGTTGAAGGGGAAAGAAATTGAGGTCTTTATAGTATTTATCCCCGAGTTTGTATTCACAGTTTTAAGGATGCAGGTTATCGTCCTCTTGTTGTTGCTTATGTCTGCGAATGGAATTGTTTTTGGGCTGACGCTTTTTGCGTCATTTCCGATTATTGAGCAGTTTGTGGTTGCCTTTATGCTGCTGTAAATTTTCAGGTTGACCCCGCTCACGTCAGCGGAAACCGTAACCTGCTCTCCCGGCTTGTATTCTTTGTCAGGAAGCATGAGCTGGGGGTCTGAAATTTGTATGCCGACATACTCGCCCTCTGCTTGCCCCCTGGGGCAGTTGCCCGATGCGCACTGTATCTGCGTATCCACATAGTTTGAGAGCTGCTTCCTCATGCTCTGCGTGAATTCAGTTATGCTGGCAACGCCGCCTTTTAGTGCGGGCGCGCCTTTGTTCTCCTGAGCATATGACTGCGCCAGCGGCCAGAATATAGGCACAAAATAGAATATCACAAAAAGTATTGCAAGGACTATTATGAACTGAAGCACGCGCCTGCCTGGAATGAAAAGTAATATCAGAATTATCCCGATAAGAACTCCAATATATATCACTGGGGACAGTCCCATAACATATAGCCCTATTGAGGCGCCTACTGCAGCTGCAAGCCCGGGAATCTTGGCAGGAAACGATTCCATGAAACTTTGTTTTCTCTGCGCCCACTCAGCCCTTCTTGCTGCCTGCTCAGCACTTATACTATTTCTATAGCCTTGCAATTCCGGCCTGTTTTTTTCAGCGTCTGCAATCTCACGCTTCAATTCTATGCCGCTTCCCAGTTTTTTGAATGCTGTCTGAATCTGGCTTCCAAGCTTTGAGAAGAAGCGTCTTTCCTCAGGAGGCGCCTTTGGGCTTATTGCAATACTAGAAGCGTCTGCCATCCTCTTTTTTTCCTCACTGGGCACCTAAATTTATGTTGTTTTTATTCTTTTCTAAAAAAAGAGAAAATAATAAAGAAATCTAAGGATTGAAATACTCAACCTTGAGCTCTGAAATTTCCAGGGTGTTTATCGGCTCTATCTTGAGCGCATTATTCCCCTGCAGCAGGTCCTCCTTGGGAAATTCATAGGTGTACTCAAAGT
This sequence comes from Candidatus Woesearchaeota archaeon CG07_land_8_20_14_0_80_44_23, assembly GCA_002779235.1. Classification (GTDB taxonomy): domain Archaea; phylum Nanobdellota; class Nanobdellia; order Woesearchaeales; family 0-14-0-80-44-23; genus 0-14-0-80-44-23. The sequence goes on from PEXD01000071.1 coordinate 1,673, forward strand.
TGCTGATGTCAACCCTCTTGATTATGTTGTTTATCCTGAAGTTGAATTCTTTATGAGATGAGTCCGCGAACCTTATCTTCATTCTCGCCTTCAGCGTCTCGTTAATTATCTTGATGAATTCTTCATTCTTGATGTTAAAGTAGTATGTCGGGTATTGGATGTCCTTGAATGAGGGCACTATCTTTATCTGCTGGATTGAGTATCTGCCCGCATCTGCACTGAACGCTATGTCATTCTCCCCACTGACAAAGTATGATGGCGCAAGGTCAAATGCCAGTGGCGAGCCGCAATCAGGCACAAACTCAGCAACATTTCTGTCATTTATCTCAACGCTCATTTTTCCTGTTGTAGTGGAGGCGCAATCCACGTAAAAGGAAAGCATATATTTTTCCACATTATTCCTCTCAAAAGAAGCTATGTCAAATGAGCTCTTGCTGGACTGCATTGAAAGGTCTGTGACATAGCCGGTTATCTTGATGTCAAGGAGATCATAGCTGTTTTCTCTCCAGAAGGCGATTCCCGGGCTTGAGACAGAAAATTCAAGGGTATTGGTATTATTGGCAAGCAACTCCTTGGGAAGCTCAATAGGATTGGGGTTGTAGCTTGAAACTTCGCTGTTGTAAATCTCCTGTCCGTTCAGCTTGATTATAAGCCGTCCTGAGTGGCTGCTCGTTGCAAAAGATAATAAAGCATTGTCTGTGGTGTCAACATTTGGAATGTCAAATGTAACACTCTTTGAGGAGGAGCCGAAAATGTTGTTCTTCACATAAAATGGATTAATGTTCTTGAGCACAGCGGCATTTCTTGTGACTTTTATAAAAACATCTGAGATTGAATGCCCGTCGCTGTACTTGTCATATATTGAGGATGGCTCGAGCTTTCCCGGCTGCTCATCCAAAAGCAGCGCATAGGTCTTCTCTGTGCCAGTAGTGGTGTTTGTGGTGTTCTCTGTTAGAAGCTCCTGCCTGGTCTCAGCGGGCAGAAAGAGTATGTATATTATTATCAAGAGCCCGATTAACCCAATGAGAACTCCTGTGTTTGGACCGCCCTGCCCTGCCTTTGACTTCCTGAAATGATTGCGCATTGTGCTCCTCCGAAAAGCATTACAATTATCACTTCAAACAAATAACTTTATATATAAATCTTTTTCTATTGGGACATAGCAAATTGAGGAAAAATGAGAGTCATTTATAAAGACATGAGGAACGGGAAAATCAGGCTCAGGGCAGAAGCCCTAGATGACCTCTGGACGCTGTCCAACATCATAGAGCCGGGCGACATTGCCAGCGGAAGAACTGTAAGGAAAATAAAGCTGGGAGGAGAAGATGAAAAGAGCGAGAGCTTCAAGAAGGATGTTTTACTGTCCATCTCAGTTGAAAATGTTGAATTTCAGAAATTCGGAAACACCCTGAGAGTTTCAGGAAAGATAATTGAAGGGGCAGAGGATATACCCTCGGGTTCATACCACACACTAAATATTATTCCAGGGACTGAAATAGAGATAGCAAAAAAAGAATGGCTTAACTTCCAGCTCAGCAGAATAGAGGAGGCCGCAGCCAGCCAGCCCAAAATAATTGTATGCATATTTGAGAGGGAAAAGGCGGTTTTCTACATGCCAAGGGCCCAGGGCTACGAGAAGCTGCTCGAGCTAAAGGGCGAAGTTGAGAAGAAGATGATGAAAAGCCAGGTCGCCGACTTCTATGCTGAAATTAAAAAGGCAATTATTGACTATGACAGCAAGTTTTCCCCAGAAAAAATCATAATTGCAAGCCCTGCATTCTGGAAGGAATACCTCTCAAAGCAGATAACAGAGCCGGAGCTGAAGAGCAAAATAATTTATTCAACAGTCAGCTCTGCAGATGTGACAGCAGTGGCTGAGCTGATGAAGAGGCCGGAGCTTCAGGCAGTGCTTCGCGAGGACCGCGTCTCAATGGAGGAATCCCTTGTCTCAGAACTTTTGGAGAAGATAGCCAAGGGCGGGCTTGCAGAATACGGGCTCGAGCAGGTAAAGTTTGCAGTCGAGTCAGGTGCAGTTGAAAAGCTCCTTGTGACAGATTCATTTATACAGCAGTCCAGGCAGGAGGGCTCCTACACCAATCTTGAGCAGCTCCTGAAGTCAGCAGAGAGGATGAAAGGCAAAATTTTCATAATATCCTCTGATAATGGGCCCGGGACAAGATTGGACGGCATAAGCGGGATAGGTGTAGTTCTCAGATATCCGATAAGTTAATAAATCTGGGCATTTTTTACAGTGCAGGGGTGAAAAAATGGTGAAATATCTGCTTCCAAACAGAACGTATCTCATTCAGAGATTAAATGAGCCGGCTGAAAGAAAGGGCAAAGCGCTTGTAAATCCTTTTTCTTTTGGAGCAGGATACAGCGGATTAGAAAAAAAGACAGAGGAAACGCTAGCCAAAATCTGGTCGTGGGATTATATGGGCTCTGCTCAATTTGAAGACGGCATAGCCCAGCGCGCCCTGAAATCTGTTTCAGAATATTTCTCGGCGAATGACTTCGCTGCAGGAACCTGCCATCTGCCTGATGAGAAAGAGGTGTATTACCTGTGCAGTAGGGAGGATGAAAAGGGGGTTAAAAAGACGATTGAGAAATTATACTCCGACGAGCGCTCTTTTCACCTGAAGGAGCCCGCGTGGGTAAGACAAAGCTTTAACAACGAAGAATATCATGAGAAAACAGCAGGGTGGCTTGAGCTGAATAATAATTTCATATTTTTCAAGGACAAAAAAATGTATAAGCGGATTCTAGAACAGTTTATAGAACACTTTGTATAACTGCCTGGCATCAAATATTTTTTTTAATAAATTATCTTCTTTTCAGAACTCTTTCTGTCTCCTCAGCAATCATAAGCTCTTCATTCGTTTTTATCACAAGCACCTTGACCTTTGAGCCCGGCTGTGAGATTATTGTATCATTTGCGAGGTTCTTCTTCCAGTCAATTTTGACCCCGAGATATCCAAAGTTTTCCAGCACCGCCTTTCTCATAATTCCTGAATTCTGACCAACGCCTGCAGTAAATACAATGGCGTCAACCCCGTTCATGACAGCCGCATAGGCGCCGATGTATTTTTGGAGGCGGTGCGCAAATATGTCAAAAGCAAGCTTTGCTTCTGGCTTATCCTTCCTGCCCAGATTTGCAAGGATGTCCCTGAAATCAGAGGAGAATCCAAGTATGCCTTTTATTCCCGACTCCTTGTTAAGCATATTGTCAATCTCATCTGCAGAAAGCTTCTGCTCCTTCATCAGGTATAGGATAATTCCCGGGTCAATGTCCCCTGAGCGCGTGCACATCATAAGCCCCTCAAGGGGAGTGAAGCCCATGCTGGTTTCAATGCTCTTTCCATATTCCACAGCTGCAATTGAGGCGCCGCTTCCGATGTGGCACGTTATTATCCTGAGTTTTTTGATGCTCTTCTTAAGCACTCTTGCCGCTTCAAGCGCGACATATTCATGGCTTATGCCATGGAAGCCATACTTTCTTATCCTGCCCTTAGTGTAATACTTTAATGGTATTGGGTAGAGATATGCCTTTTTAGGCATTGTCTGATGAAATGCAGTGTCAAATACAGCCACCTGCCTCTTGCCAGGCATGAGCTTCTCGCACGCCTCAATTCCCAAAAGGTTTGGGGGATTGTGCAGGGGGGCAAGCTTTGCATACTTCTTTATGGCAGAAATGACTTTTTTGTCTATAACTGCGCTTTTTGAGAACATCTCTCCGCCGTGGACAACCCTGTGCCCTATTGCATCAATATCATTAAGGTCATTAACTGCGCCGGTTTCAATTAGAATCCTGAGGATTTCCCTAAGTGCATCCCTGTGGTTTGCCAATGGAAGCAGGAGAATTTTCTCTCCCAAATTCTTTTGCTTTATGCTTACAAAAGAATCCCCAAAGCCAATCCTGTCGGCAATTCCAGAGCACAATTCCTCTCTATTCCTGAAGAGCGCATACTTAAGAGTAGCGCTTCCCGCATTCACAACAAAAACAAGCATTTTTCCTGCTTTCATCATCAATTGCTCTCTGCCTGTATGGCAGTTATTATCGCCATTCCAACAATGTCCGATGCCTTGCATCCCCTTGAAAGGTCATTCACCGGCTTTGCAAGCCCGATTACAATAGGACCTATTGCAGTTGCGCCGCCAAACCTCTCGACAAGCTTGTAGCCGATATTCCCTGCATTCAGGTCGGGAAATATGAGGACTGTGGCATTGCCCGGAATCCTTGAATCCGGAAACTTCAGCCCTGAAACCTCGGGGACAATTGCAGCGTCAAGCTGCATCTCGCCCTCAATCACAAGGTCAGGCCTTTTTTTCCTCGCAATCTCTGTAGCATTCCTGACTTTTTCAACGAGCTCATGATTTGCGCTTCCGTGTGTTGAAAATGAGAGCATGGCAACCCTTGGCTCAATACCGAGCATACTTGCAGCATCTGCAGCGCTTATTGCAATATCAGCGAGCTGTGCCTCATCAGGGTTGGGATTCACAGCGCAGTCGGCAAAAACAAAATTGCCCAATCTGTGGATTATCAGAAAGCAGCTGCTTGCAAGCATTATCCCCGGCTTTGTCTTTATTATCTGGAAAGCAGGTCTGAGAGTGTGAGCAGTGGGGTGGGCTGCGCCTGAGATTACCCCGTCGGCCTCGCCGAGCTTGAGCATCATCGTAGCAGCATAAATCTTATCCTCAAGAAGCTTCCTTGCAGCATCAATGGTAAGCCCCTTTTTTTTCCTCAGCCCATAAAGTTGCTGCGCATACCTGCCATAGTCAATCTCAGAGAAGTCAATTATCCTGATTTTCTCCTTTGCAGAATCAGCTATTTTCAGCCTTGAGAGGCAGGCATTGATTTTCTTGGCTATCTCCTCTTTCTTTCCCAGGAGCACAGGAGTCGCGATTTTGTCTTTTGCAATAAGGCAGGCCGCTTCAATAATTCTTGGATCATCATTCTCCGGAAAAATTATTCTCTTGTTAAGCCTCTTTGCCTTCTTCTCAAGTTCAGAGAGAATTCCCATGAATATTCGGAATTTTAGGATGAATTTAAATCTTTCTGCCTGTCAAGCATCCTCTCTTAAAAACAAAAAGTTTTATAAATAGCCCATATCCCCTAGAAAAAATAATAACGTTCAAGATACCAAGGTATTAATTATGACCACAAAAATTGTTGGCGCAAACTCACTCCAAAAAGGCAACTACGTGATAATGGACGGCGCTGCCTGCAGGGTAACTGATGTCCAGATATCAAAGCCTGGAAAGCACGGGCATTCCAAGGTAAGGTTTGAAGGGAATGGCCTTATAGACAACAAGAAGAGGATTATGGTTCTCCCAGGGCACGACAATGTTGAAGTTCCAATCATAGAGAAGAAGACAGCGCAGGTGCTTTCAATTTCAGGAGAAAAAGCAAGCGTAATGGACATGGAGTCATTTGAGACATTTGAGCTTGAGATTCCAGAAGAGCTTAAAGGGCAGGTTACAGACGGATGCTCAATATTATACTGGGTTGTCCTTGACGCAAGGGTAATGAAGCAGCTTAAGGTTTGAATGGTGTAAGAAATGAAATTTCCAGAAGCAGAAACAAGATTGTTCAAGAATGTGTTTGTCTGCAGGAAGTGCAAGACAAAGAGAAGGGCTCCTATGATGAAGGTCATGGCAGGGAAGATTTCCTGCAGAAGATGCGGGAGCAAGGCATTAAAGCCAGTCAGGAAGAAGTAATTTTGAGTTTTGACTTTATGGCATAAATATAATTTTTCTCGAAACTTTTTTAAACCGAGAGGAAAACAGCATGGCCATGAACTATGATATTCTCGCTTTTTTGATTTTTATAGCAATGCTCAGCATTGTAATGTACAAAAACAAGAAGCGGCTGTCCCTGCAAAAAGTTCTCTATCCCTTTGTCTACATAATTCTTTACAAGACACAGCTCGGTATAGGGTTCATGAAACGCCTTTCCAGCAGGCACAGGCAGATTATAGTGACAATTGCATACTGCTTCATCGGCTTTGCATTTGCCGGAATGATATTCATATCATATGCCATCCTAAGGACGATGATTCAGTTCATAATCTCGCCGAAGACAACACAGACGGGAATGGCTTTAATCTATCCTGGAACCAGCATACCCGGAATTGGCTATCTTACTTTTTGGTACTGGCTCATAGGGCTCTTCACAATTGCGCTCGTCCACGAGCTTGCGCACGGCATAGTTGCTGTTGCGCACAAGATAAAGATAAAGTCCAGCGGATTTGCAGTGCTTGGGATAATCGCGCCGCTGTTTCCCGCTGCATTTGTAGAGCCAGATGAAAAAGAGATGCGCAGGAGACCGCCGATACAGCAGTACTCAGTGCTTGCAGCAGGCCCAATGATAAACCTGCTGATTGCGCTGCTTCTGTTTGCTCTGATGCCCTACGTGGCTGACTCGTCAAACTCGATGCTCGCGCCATTTGAGTCAAGGATGACTGTCCCAACTGGCTTCTCATTCACCATAAGCAATGCCTCAATGCCGGCAGGGCAGGCAGGGCTTGTCAATAATACGTTCATCACCTCAGTAAATGGAGCAAATGTTACTTCTGCTGATTCCTTCATAGAGCAGCTCTATTACTGCACAAAGCCCGGGCAGGAGATAACCCTTGCCAGCCATAATGCAAGCTATGCAATAAAGACAATTGAAAGCCCTGCAGGGAACGGGCGCGCATACATTGGAGTTGAAAACTTAAGAAATGTAAGGGCAGTTGCCCCAGAATACAGAAGCGCATATCCTGTTTTTGCCTGGTTCAAGGGACTCTTCAAATGGCTGTTCCTGCTGAATTTCTTCATAGGGCTTACCAACCTTCTCCCAATATTCATAACAGACGGTGCAAGAATGCTGCAGGTGGCGCTTGAGGACACTATTTCAAACAAGAAGAGGGCAGACCTCATATGGAAAGTGATAAACTGGATGTTCTTTGCGCTCATAGTGATAGGGCTTCTCTCGACCTATTTTAAGAAATTCTTTTAGCCAATTGAAAATAAATAGAAGCAGATAAAATAATTGAAAATTAATTTATACAATGTCCTCTTCTGCAAGAACAAGGAAGTCGCCTGTTGCGATGACTGCGCTGAAGGGTATAAGGATGTTCCCCTCCTTGTCCTTCTCAAGCTCCATCTTCTCAGTGTAAGGGGTTGGGTTCTTCAGCACCAGGTGTATAAGCTCCCCGGATTTTGTCTCAAATATGATGTCGCCTACCTCTCCGAATTTCTTGCCTGATTTGCTGACAACGGTCTTTCCCAAGAGCTGGGCGCTTATCTTCTTTTCTTCTCCTGCCATGTTCTGCTCACCTTTCAAAAGATAGTATGATTTTATCTCTAATCCTTGTTAATCACAATAATTAAGTTATATATAAAACTTTTTATTAAAGCCGCACGAGCTGCCGGAAAATTTCCACTGAGTGCCAAATGGCAAACACTCAATACTTTTTTATATTACGCCATTTTAGTCATTTCCATGAAATTTGCCCACATGGCGGACTGCCACATAGGCGCCTGGAGGGAGCCGAAGCTCAGGGAGGCAAACCTGCAGGCATTCTTCAGAGCAATAGATATCTGCATTGAAGAGAAAGTTGACTTCATTCTCATTTCCGGAGACCTCTTTAATACAGCATTTCCTGGAATAGACGGGCTGAAAGAGGTTGTTCTGAAACTGATGGAGCTAAAGGATGCAGAAATTCCAGCGTATGTAGTGCCGGGCAGCCATGACTTCAGCCCCTCTGGAAAGACCATGCTTGACGTCCTTGAAAATGCGCGGCTTTTCACAAACGTATTCAGGGGAAAGGTTGAGAACGGGCTTTTGAAGCTGAAGTTCACAGAGGACAGGAAAACAGGGGCGAAGATAACAGGAATCCTTGGAAGGAGAGGTCTGCTTGAGCAGTCCTATTACGAGAACCTTGACAGAAAATCGCTTGAAGAGGAGCCCGGGTTCAAGATATTCATGTTCCACAGCCCAGTGCAGGAGCTCTGCCCTGAAGGAGCAATATTTGACTCCTCTCCACTATCCTTCTTCCCAAAGGGCTTCAATTACTATGCGGGCGGGCATGTGCATACAGTGCTTTCAAAGAAGATTGAAGGATATGGCATTTTCTCCTATCCCGGGCCGCTCTTTCCCAACAGTTTTTCAGAGATGGAGGCGCTGCAGAACGGCGGCTTCTACATTGTAGATGAGGGCGGGGAAAAAATAAAGGCAAGCTACCGCCCGATAATACTTTACAATGTCTACCCAATCTCAGTTGACTGCGAGGGCAAGAGCGCAGAGCAGGCAAGGGCTTTAATCCTCGCAGCAGCAGAAGGCAGGGAGTTCATAAACACAATAGTGCTAATCAGGCTTTATGGAAAGCTCTCCCTGGGAAAAAGCTCTGACATAAACTTTTCAGAAATCTTCTCACAATTCTACAGCAGGGGCGCATTCTTTGTAATGAAGAACACCAATGCGCTGAAAACAGATGAATTTGAGCAGGTGACATCTTCTGCAGATTCAGTGGAGAATATAGAGGAGCTGCTGATAAGCGAGAACGCAGCTAAGATGCGCTTCGGGAAAATCTCTGAGGAAAAATCCAAATTGTTCATCAAGGCGCTGATGACAGTCCTCTCATCAGAGAAAAAGGAGGGCGAGCGGGTCTCTGACTTTGAGTCCCGAATAAGAGATGATTTCAAGAGGGCGTTAAAAGAGAGTTACGGACAGGATGAACGCTGAAAAAATAGGGGAATTTCTGAAGCCGACTGAAAAGGCAATCCAAATATTCATTCCACTTCTTGCTTTCTTCTCGCTCTGGCTCTTTGCAGCGCGATTTCCAGTTTACTTCTTCATCGCCTTTGCAGCCTTCATTTACATATACGCCTGCGACCTTTCAAGAAGGATGCAGTTAGGGAGGATAAAAAGCGCAGGGCAGCTTGCCCTTGACCTCTCTCTTAAAATGCTTGCTTTTTTCATGGCAATGCTTCTCATTTACACACTTGGAAAAATTTAAAAGACAGGGCTCCTTCTGGGAAAATATGAGATTAGCGGGAAAAAGAGGAGATTCAAACATAGACATGGTGATAAGCCTTGCAATATTTCTGGTTTTCCTCGCCTGGTTCTTCATATTCCTCAGGCCGTTTGCCGAGCCGAAGGAAAGTATCGCTTCGCTTTCCTCAATAATAGACAGCAACATAAAAGATTCAGAATGGCAGGTTGAGGAAACCAAGATTTTCATATTCTCAAACAATTCAGGGATGGAGCCGCAGGCAGCATATTTCCCCTTTGAATGGAATGAAAGCAGCTTCCAGTTTGTGCCGGAAAGGCAGTTTGCCCTTAGGCAGGGAATGCTGTTCTTTTACGCAGATGCTTCAGAAAGCCCCCTTCTGCTTGCCCATTCAACAGAAAACCATTCGCAGCCCGGCGGCTGCGAAATCTCAGCATCAGACAAATTTTTCACAGCAGCAGGCGCAAGGGCTGATTTCAGCAGCTCACAGCTTTCAAATCTGAGCTATTACGGAAAAATCCTGATAACCGGAATATCTGCACTTCTCAACAATGAGAGTCAGCAGCCGGACAACAGCTCATTCTCAAACATGAATGCTGCAGCATTCTATGAGATGAGTTCTGGAAACACAAGCTCACTATATGCAGCATTCTGCAACAGCAGCAGAATTTTTTACAGAATTGACGCAGGCGGCAGCAAGGAAATTGAGATGGATTTTTCACTCGGCAACTTCACCAGCTATTACATCAACAATGAGGAGAACGGCGATTTCTCAAACATTGCCGCAAATTCAAGCTTCATATACCTATATGACAACTCGAGCAGCACAGGGGTTTCACTGCTGTTCGGAAGCGAGGCAGATATTCTGCTCAATGCTGAGGGGCATATTCTCTCGGCAAGGATTAATTCAGAGACAGCCTCTGCATGGATAAGCCCGCATCAGGGCAACTACACCCAGCCCGAAAAATATTTGCAGGGAACTGCCTATGCTTTCAGCATCCCAAGAAATGAAAGCGGGCTTCCCGCAGCCCTTTTCTCCCCAAATTCAAGCGTCTCCCTCGGCAGCGGCTTTCCAGCAACCAAGAAATACTTTGTGAACATATCCTGTCCGGGGATGAATATTATTGATGGAAATGAGAGCAGCAGCGCTGAAACAGACGTTTATGCGCAATCAGCCACTGCATATCTGCTTTACAAAAATGGAACAATGGAGAGATGCAATGTCCAGAAAGCAGTTTGGTAGGCACGGATTTGTGAAGACCCTGGAAATGTTCCTGGCAGTGGCAATCATATTCATCTTCCTGATATTTGCCATACCTCAGAGCGCGCGGCTATATTCGCCAGGGCAGGACCTTTCAGTCCTTGAAGGGCTCTCAGAAGAACAGGCATTCAGGCAGGCGGTTCTCGCTGGAAATTCCTCTTACATAAACTCCTCAATAAGAAACCTTCTCGACGAGAACGGGCTCTCCATGCTCAACTTCACATTCTCAGTATCTTCAAACCCCAACTTTGTGCTCCAGGCAATCCCGGCAGAGCAGACAATAAGCTACTCTATGTTCATATCAGCAGAGGGCAGCTCATACTCGCCGAAAATCCTGAGAATTTACGCATGGAAGAAATGAAAAAATGATAAAAGATTATTAATCAATAGCCGCCCACAAGCTCTTCAAGGTGAACATCCTTTTTTTCTGTAGGCACGTCCTTCTTGTTAACCTTAACAGCTATGTAAAGCGGCTGCCCAGGCATTATCCTGTCTGCAGGCGTATTGTTCTTCTGCGCAGTTATGGCTTCCACCACATGCTTGTTGATTATTCCATTTTCAAGCAGCTCCTGGCAATACGTATCGCCCTTCTCCGCAATTTCTTTTTCCCAAGTATAGTCACCGCCTCCCATGCCCCCTATTGAGAAGTATTCCTGCCCGTTGCTAGTGAACACTTTATACTGTATAGGGCGTGTCAGCCTGTTGTAGCCAATGCCTGTTGTTACAAGCAATCCCCCTATCATCACTCCTGTGCCGATTATTCTTTTTATTTTTGAGTTCATATTTTTTACCCCCTTGTTAAATAATTATTGTCACTAAAAAGTAACAATAATATGGGAGTATTTAAATCTTCCGGTTTTTAGCCATTCAAAAATAGTAAAAATATTGAGAACAAATTTAGAAGAACTAATTAAAAAAATAAAAAAAGGAATTTACTCGTCTGAGAAGTCCTCTTCCTTGTACTTGAACTCCTCATCGGACTTTATCATCCTGCGCTTTTTCATGTATTCCTTCGCAAGGATGTAGAAGAAAAGCCCTAAACTTTTCTTTCCCTTGTTGTTGCACGGCACCACAAGGTCTATGTAATTTGACTGATTGTTGGTGTCGCAGAGCGCAATCACGGGAACCCCCATCTCAAATGCGTCGAGAACAGCATTCTTGTCAGGCCATGGGTCTGTTACAAACAGCAGCTTTGTCTCCATGAAATTCTTCAGCCTGGGATTGGTAAGCGTGCCCGGGGGATACCTCCCTGTTAATATCCTTGTTCCGGTTATCTTCCCGAAAAGCCTTGCGGCCTTCCAGCCATTCTCACGCCTGCTTACAATCAGCATCTCTTCGGGGGCGTAGTTCGCCATGAGGTTTATGGCAAGCTTTATCCTGTCATCTATTGTCTGCAGGTTGAGCACAGAAAGCCCGTCGGGCCTTGTCTTATAAATGAAGTTTTCCATGTACTTTGTCTTGAACTTTGTCCCTATGTGTATCCCTGACTTGAGATAGTCATTAGTCGGCACCAAAAACGACTCCGCCATTTTTTTACATCCTCCATAACATAAGCAGTGCAAGAATAACACTGCATTTTTTTTACCTCAGCAGTTTCGCCAATTCCTTGGCAGCTTGCAGGCTACAGCGCCTGCGCTTAGGTCTTGCAGAGGAGAATCCGGCGTTCATTTATAAATTTAACTGAAAAGCTGCAATATCAGAATAAATCGGGCCGTTGGGAGCCAGCACTGATTTCTTGAGGGAGAAAGAAGAAACGCTGAAGCGCATTTTTTTTATGCAAATCTTTGAGAGGGCTGAATCAAGGGCTGCCCTGTCCCTGATGTATTTCACTCTTGCAAGAGTTATGTGAGGGGAGAATTTTTCCCTTTTGAAGCCGAGCCCCGCAAGGGCGCTTTCAACTGCAGAATTCATGGAGTAAAAGCCTTCTGATTCAGCGCCAACCCAAATCACCCTCGGTTTTTTCCTGTTTGGGAAAAACCCCAAGCCAGAAAGGGACGCCTCAAAGGGGGCAGCCCTTATCCCTGCAAGCGCCGCTCTTACCCTTTCCAGCTGCTTTTCATCAATCTCCCCGAGGAACTTCAATGTGAGATGGAAGCCGCGTGCAAGCGAGAGCCCTGGAATTCCGGAAAGATTTGCCTGCACATTTGCAATCTCCTCAATTATCTCTTTTGGGAAATCCACAGCAACAAAGCATCTCATGGACGGAGTGTTTGTAGCCGCATATTAATATCTTATTGTAACCTGATAAATACGAAAGTGTGTATATTAAGTGTGTATATTAATAGTGTTTTTCGGAAAAGTTTAAAAACATGCCCAGTTATTCCAACTGGAAATTCAAATTCTGGGGTAGAGAAACATGGAAAAAGAAGAAAAGGAAAAGAAGGAGCATCCAAAGGTCGAGAAGCACTCAAGGCTTAAGGAAAAGCTCCATGTGGCAAAACATCACATATTCAGGAATTGCTGGAAATACACTGCAATAACCTTGATTGTGCTTGTTATAGCATTTGCAGCACTGGCAGCATTCGGAATTTTCTCAGTGAAATACAATGGCTTTGGAAAGAAGGAAACAAAAGGAATTACAATGATTGTCCTTAATGACAAGAGATGCGGAGCAGATTGCGATACAACACAGCTCGTAAGCCAGCTTAAGACGCTGTTTCCAGAAGCAACTGTGAAAGAACTTGACTATTCAAGCAAGGATGGGAAGGCACTTTTTGAAAGCACTAAAGCGCAGTACCTCCCGGCAGTTCTCTTTACAGATACAATAAACACATCTGCGAATTATGCCCAGGTTCAGCAATACCTTGTTACTGCAGGAAACTATCTGTCATTGAGGATAGGGGCAAGCTTCGACCCGAAAGCAGAAATCTGCAGCAACGGAATTGATGACAACGGAAACGGGATTGTTGACTGCGCAGACCCCGAGTGCCAGGGCTCACTATTGTGCAGGCCTGAAAAAAATGCAAGCCTGATGGTTTTTGTGATGAGCGACTGCCCATACGGAAAGCAGGCGCTGATTGCCCTCAAGCAGCTTGTGCCTCTATTCAACAGCCCTCAGTTCACTTATGAGGTGCATTACATAGCAACTGAGAACTCTGACGGTAGCTTCTCAAGCCTGCATGGAACTTATGAGGCAGCAGAGGACATTGTGCAGCTTTGCGTGAAGAAATACTCCCCAGGCCAGTGGCTTGACTACCTCAACTGCAGAAGCACAGAGGGCATAAGCGGGCACGACTGGCACAACTGCGCAAACCAGACAAAGGTTGACATTGCAAAGGTTGAGGCGTGCTCATCAGGCGCAGAGGGCAAGTTGCTTCTCAGCGAGGACATAAAAATAGCAGAAGCCCTGAAAATAGGAGCATCCCCGACATGGCTGGCCAACAACAGGTACCAGTTCGGGGGGATTGATGCAAAGACAGTCCAGACAGCATTCTGCAAATACAATGCAGGGCTGCAGGGATGCAATTCAAGTGTCAATTCAACAGCAACAACCGCATCAGGCAGCTGCGGATAAAGATTTTTTTTAAATTTTAATTAACTTTTTTAAGTAACTCTTCTTTTTATCTTTAAAATGTTCACAGAAAATTTAAACCCCGTTTTTCTCAAAATAGGTTCTCTGGAGATAAGGTACTACGGGCTTGTGATGGCCCTCGGCGTTCTTTTCGGCATATTAATGATAAGGGCTCTTGCAAGAAAGAAAAAAATTGGAATTGACGAGGACACCCTTCTCGAGGCGCTCTTTTACATGGTGCTCTTCGGCTTTATCGGAGCCCGACTTGACCACATTCTTCTTCACAATACAATATTCTACCTGGCTCATCCTCTTGAGATAATCGCTGTCTGGCACGGCGGCATGGCTGCCCACGGCGCCTTTCTCGGGGGATTCTTAGCTCTATACTTTTACTGCAGGAAAAAAAGAATAAATCTTTACAAAATAGCGGACCTTGCAGTTGTGCCGCTCGCTTTAGGGCTCGCATTCGGCAGGATTGCGAACTTCATAAACGGTGAGCTTTACGGAAAGATAACAAGCGTGCCCTGGGCAGTGAAATTTCTCGGGGTTGAGGGTTTCAGGCACCCCTCGCAGCTCTATGAGGCAGCAACTGACCTGATTACATTCGTTGCGCTTCTTGTAATGACCAACAAAGAGGCAATCAGGAAGCGCCACAGGGACGGATTCATATTCTGGGCATTCATGTTTATCTATTCAACTTTCAGGTTTTTCGTAGAATTCTTCAGGGAGCCAGATATAACACTCATGGGGCTGACTCTCGGGCAGGTAACCTGCATAGGAATAATCATAGTCTCAATTCCCTTCCTAATAAAATTGTGGAAATACAAGCCGAAGCTGAAAAGGAAGGGGCGAAGGCATAAAAGAAGAAAATAATATAAACAGATTATAAAAAACATTCTTGCATGGCAAATTTGCTGAGAGGCAGAATAAAATTCGCTGCTGCCCTTATAGTTGCTATCTTAATTGTAGGCATAATTTTTATTTTCCTGCTGCCAATCCTGCTCTTCTGGATTATAGGCGGGCTGGTGCTGTTTGTAATTTCGCTTGCGATAGGATTCTTCTCAATGTTTCATGCAAAGCACAGGCAGAAAAAGCAGATAGAAATACCCAAATCAAGGGTGAAAATAAAAGATTTATAAAAAGGCAGATAAACCTTTTTCTCAGATGGAAACTCCAATCATAAGGAACAGGATAGTTGTAAGATACAATGAAATATTCCTCAAGGGGCAGAACCGCGCATTCTTCGAGAAGGCGCTCTGCCACAACATAAAGATGTGCCTCAAGCGGCATTCTGTCCCCTATGAAAAGGTGAACAGATACCACGGAAAAATCATAGTCTTCACAAAAGAGGACGCAACTGAATCCTGCAAGTGCCTTTCAAAAGTATTCGGAATAGCCTCATTCAGCCCTGCAATAGAGCTCAACTCCCATGAGCAAGGAATACTTGAAAAGCTCAAGGAAAACGCATACTCACTTCTATTAGAAAAGGGAATAGACAGCGCAAAGACATTCAGGATTGTCGCAAAGCGCTCTGACAAAAGATTCCCATATAATTCTACGAAAATAAATGAAGAGATAGGCGCATACATCCAGGAAAAAACAGGAGCAAAAGTCAGGATGGAGAAGCCTGATTTGTATGTCGGAATAGAAATCATAATGGAAGGGCTGATTCACATGTTCACAGAAAAGATAAACGGGCTGAACGGGCTGCCGACAGGCACAGAAGGCAGGATTGTCTGCCTCATCTCCGGAGGAATTGACAGCCCTGAAGCAGCGTGGCTACTGATGAAGCGCGGATGCAAGATAGTGCTGCTCTTCCTTGACCAGAGCCCATATTCAGACGAGACAAACATTGCAAGAGTAAAACATATTGCAGAGAAGCTTTCAGAGTTTTATTATGGGGACATGCTCAAATTATACGTGGTAAAGAGCGGGGAGAACCTTTCGGAATTCAGGAAAAGGGATGACAGATACACATGTGTCTTCTGCAAGAGAAACATGCTCAGGTTCGCCTCGGAAATTGCAAATCTGGAGCATGCAGACGCAATTGCAGACGGCTCAAGTTTAGCCCAGGTTGCCTCCCAGACGCTCTCCAACATGGCAGTTGAGAACGAGGCGGCAGATTATGTGGTGCTTAGACCTCTTGTCGGAATGGACAAGAATGAGATAATTGAGCTCTCAAAAAAAATAGGGACTTATGACATCTCCATCTCAAAAGTTCTATCCTGCACAGCGCTTCCAAAGCACCCGGCTACAAAGTCAAGCATTGAGAAGCTGAAAGAGATTGAGTCAGAATTCGACTTTAGCAGGATTATAGCCGAAGCGGTCTCGAAGAGGGAGCTCTTCCTCTATCCTGAAAAAGATGAGAACAGCAAAGAAGCGCAATAGGAAGACAAGTAGTTCTGACAGAAATTTTAAGAGGTACTTTGAAACATCAGAAACCGTCACCCGCAATCTCCCTGCTTCAGCTCGGGGTAAGAGGGCGGTTTCTGAGTGTGCTCAAGAACACGCCTTCGCTTTCAGCGCGGCGGTTCTTGACAAAAAGTTTCTTTCAACAGTAAAAAAATATGCGCTTCTATCAAAAAAAGACAAAATTGCAGTTGCATGCTCAGGCGGCAAGGATTCCTCTGTTGCACTTTATTTAACAGCAAAATACTTTCCCAATGTGACTGCAATAGCGATTGACGAGGGCATACCCGGCTACAGAGAAGAGACGCTAGAGTATGCCAGAAAATTCTGCAGGGAGCATAAGATAAAGCTTGAGGAATATTCTTTCAGGAAAGAGTTTGGAATGGGATTGCCTGAAATAATAAGGAGAACAGGCGGGAACCCTTGCACAACATGCGGGGTGCTCAGAAGGTGGCTGCTCAACAAGAATCTTTCAGGATACGACAAGGTTGTAACAGGGCACAGCATGGATGACGAGGCAGAGGCAGTGCTGATGAACCTAATCAAGGCAAACCTTGAGGAGCAGGCAAAGCTCGGGCCGGTTTCAGGGGCAAGAAGGCATGAGGGCTTCACGCCAAGGGTAAAGCCGCTTTATCTTTTAAGAGAAGAAGAGATAATAAGGTATGCACATCTTGTGGGCATAAGAGTTCTTAAGAAGAGCTGCCCATACAGGAAAAACGCATTCCGGCTTTCAATACAAAAAGAGCTTGCCAAGCTTGAGAAGGAAATTCCAGATGCTAAACTGCAAATAATACAAAACCATCTCAAAGCCCTTCCAAAAATCAGGGCATATTTCAGCAGCAGCGCCGGATATTCCAAGTGCGAAACATGCGGGCAGCCCTCTGCAAACAGGAAATGCAGGGCCTGCATAATAGTTGAGAAGATAAATAATTAAAAGCACCATGAGATTCCAAGGCAGCATGAGAGACATAGCCGTACCCAATGGGAACGAGAATGATTTCATAGCAGAAGCGAGGGCTCTCGGCTATTCAGGAATAATATTTCTTTACCAGCCGAAAGAGTTTGAGGAGAAATCGCGCTTAATAAGTGAGATTGCAAACCTTTACCAGGGCTTTTCAGTGTCAGCAGGGCTCCTGATTGACTCCACAAAGGCAAAATCACTGGTTTCATACAGGCAATTGATGAGAAAAGCGGGATTCGTAGCAGCAAGGGGATTTTCAAGCCAGCTTTTTGAGGAAAAAGGAATAAACCTGATATTCGGGCTTGAAGAGCAGAAGAAGGACTTCTCAACATTCAGGAACTCGGGGCTGAACCAGGTGCTCTGCTCTCTGGCAAGAAAGAATCATATTGCAGTCGGAATCTCATTTTCAGAGATTGCAGATGCAGGAAGCAGGCAGACAGAGATAATCGCAAGGGCAATCCAGAATATAATGCTTTGCCAGAAATACGGAGTTGCGCTTTACGCAGCATCATTTGCAAAAAGCCCAGAGATGATGAGAAACCCCATGGACATAAAAAGTTTAATGCTGGCAATTGGCATGGGGCAGCAGAATGCAACGCATCTTTTTCTCTAAATTAATTAGAAACATTTAAAAATAAGCAATTCCTAAAAAAGAATGCGGTCAAATAAGGATTTAACAGGGGTAAGCAGGGTAGGGCAAAATCCAAAATATTCAAAAGCATTCAAAAAGAAGCGGTAGATAAGATGAAGAAAAAAGGCATTGCTGTTCTAATTTTTGCAATGGCACTCATCATTTTTCAATTACTAACAATAGATTCTGCTCGTGCTGCTCCTCAACTTGATGTAACGGCTCCTGATTACACTCTCAATCCTTATTTATATTTTGGTTCATCATATTATGTTATGTGGAATATTAAGTATGACACTTCAAATATTTTGAGCAAATTTTATATCGGTTTTACCAACAACACTGTTGCTGGAGGAGGTTCCCTCACCGGGGTAAGTGTGTCAAGAACTGCTGCTTGCGGTAGTTCAACCGGAACTTCATGCAGTTATTCAGTGCCATTTCCATCACAACAAGTGAAGTTTGGAACTTCTACTGCGGGTTATGCAGTTGTGGTAGGATATAACAGCGCAAATGCAGAAGTTGTTAGAGGGTATAGTCAGAAATTTAGCGTTTGTTATGATTCTGATGGAGGAACTGCACGTTTTGTTTTAGGGACATGTACGCCTCCTTCTGGCGCACCCCTCACTGAAAAGTGCACTGGCAGTAGTGTTATTGAGGCCTATTGTAATTCTAATAATGACTGTAGTACTATCTCCCTTCCTTGTGATGGCGGTACTCCTGATTTTAATATGACTTGTTCTGGTGGAAAGTGCGCCAACTGCCTAACGGGCTTTACATTTAACTTAGGCACAGACATTACAAAAGGTTGCAGTCCAAAATGCACTGCAGTTAGTCCCAATACACAAACAATAACCAGCGGTAGTGTTCCGACCATAAGCTTGACTTGTCCTCTTACTAATGATTTATCTGGCACTAAAATTTGCGATTATCAAGGTTGCAGCCCAAGCGATTCTTCTATGTGTGCGGGGTATACAGCATTGTCTTCTATCTCATCAAAGAGCGGCATTACTTTTCTTGTTCCAACAGCTGCAAATACTTATGCTTATTACCTCTGCCCTGCAAATATTCGTTTTACAGTAACAGTAACTGCTGCTTCTACTTGTTCCGGTTCTAACTCTTGGCTTAGTAGGTTTTCTTCATCTAGTTGCACTCCTTCTGGAGGTTCAAAGATACTAAGTTCTTGCACCAATAATAATAAGAACATCACTATGCCTTATTGTGCTGCAGATGGTTCTTGTAAGTATGCTTATTTTATTTGCAATGATACAATCTCTACTGGTGTTTACAGAAATGCAACCTGCGTTCCTGATTCTGTGAATGGCGCTAGATGTAACTGCCTGTCCGGGTATACTGCTGTTTATGATGTTAGTGGTCACATGATTGGTTGTGCTCCGCCAGCTGCCGCTCCAACTTGTTCTGGCTCTGACTCTGCTCTTCTTACAAGGTTTAGTTCTTCGAGTTGTACTAATAGTTCTGGCACTTTTTACAGTTATTGTTCGGGTACTGTTGCTTATATGAGAGGTTGTAATGTTGCTAGTGGTGTTTGTGTTGTTACTCCTGCTTATGATTGTGCTCCTTATAATATGACTTGTGGCGGTTCTCCTGGTGGTTATTGTAATGCTTGTAAATCAGGTTATACTTGGGTGGTAGATGCTGCTCATCCCAGTTCGGGTTGCAAGCCCTCATCCTGCACTAATTATCCTGGTTGTGATTCTTCCCATCCAACAAACCAAACATGCACTAGTGAAACTACATATCAAAGTTGTATGCATAGAGCTAGTGATGATTGTTATGTATGGTTTGGGCAGTCTTGTCCAACCAACACTAAGTATTGTTTACAATCCAATACTCAGTTGAATATTCCAAATCACCCAAAATACATTTATATACAATGCGTAGAATGTCTTTCTGATGCAAATTGCATTTCTCCTCAACTCTGTAATACAACCGGAGCGCATAATTGTTATACTCCTCCTTCAGGTCAGTTTTGTTCTGATGGGACTGCTTATGGTGCGTGTTCTGTTACAAAACCTCAGAAGTGTGTTTCTGGTAATTTTGTGAATGATTGTGTTACTTGTAATTGTCCTTCTACTGGCGCGACTGTGTGTAATTCTACTGGCGCTCTTAATTGTTATACTC
>PEXD01000046.1 GCA_002779235.1 Candidatus Woesearchaeota archaeon CG07_land_8_20_14_0_80_44_23
TATCCTGCTGGATGTACTTGCCCTGCAGGTTGTGTAAGAACAGGGAATATAGAAAATGCTTCAAACTGCGGTGGAGCAGGAACATGCAGCTCTCCGATACTCCTTGGTGACTGCACTACATTGTGTAACTGTAATCCTGCTGGATGCACTTGTCCTGCAGGTTGTGTAAATCCGACAGCCGCGTTTGGAAGCAATTGTGGAGGAGTAGCTCCCTCTTGTAATTCAAGATTAGCCCTTCCTAACTGCACAGCAATATGTAACTGTAATCCTGCTGGATGTACTTGCCCATTATCCGGCTGTGAGAAATCCGGGCAAAATATTCCTTACAATCAGAACTGCGCGGGCGACAAATGCTTTACGAGATGGGATTGGGACCATGAGAATTCCGAATGCTGCATTGAGGAAAGCCAGTGCCTTGTTTCAGCAGATGGCGATCTTAGCAATAATGGGAATGTAAGCGCCTACTTTACAGACAACAAGCCCAAGTGCATTAACTCAGGGCAGTTCATACTTGACCACTACTGCAATAATGGCAACTGGACCACGAGGACTGCGCTTATCGCGGGGGAACTGCTTAATTTCACATATGCAGATTCAGGGCGGAGTTCTGACTTCACCCTTTTCTGCGACGACTACACTTACGCACTGAATTATTACGAATACCTGCCTGTAATAAACTACTTATCACAAAAATGCTACATAAACAATATAGAAATCCCATGCCTTAATGACATCTGCGTTCTGAGATACAAGGAAGGGCAGTCATACAAGGTTATTGCTGCAACAGCGCTCAACTGGAACATAAGCAACAGCTCTCCATACTTGTGGAGCGTAACCAACAACTTTTCATTCCTGAACTCAATAGACAAAGCTGACTCCTACTGCAGCGGCGTGTCCGGCTCTGATTATGCAGCATGCAATGGCAATAGTGATGTCTGGTATAATCCTGCAATAAACGCTGTTGTATTCTCAAATTCAGGCTTTGCCTTAAAGCAAAATCTGGTGCAGGCACTTCTGAACTTCTTAAGAAACCCATTCCAAGCACTACTGAACTGGCTGGCAAATAAGGGTGTTGAAAAGCCAGTTTCAAACTTTGACAAGCTTTACATAGCATCTGTTGCTGGAAAGAAGGTGTCGGCATTCACCTCAAAGTATAACACTTCCTCAAACCTGTTCATGCATTTCCAGAGCTTCTCAACAAACCTCTGCAGCGAGGCAGAAAAGTTTGTTCCCGGCTCGTGCCCAAAAGCCACAAAGTGCGACCAGATAATAAACTCAACAGTTACGCAGGGACAGACAAACAAGCTATTTGACTCGTGGGCTGAGATGACTGCCCAGCTCAGAATAAATGCATCCTTCTCAGCAAACCACTGCAACGACTGCATACAAAACTATGGCGAGATAGGAATTGACTGCGGGGGAAATGACTGCCCTGCATGCGTCTGCTCTGACTTTGACTCAGATCGGGATGGATACCTGACTGATGCATATTCTGGCATTGGCTCTTGCTTGTATGGGGACTGCAACGACAATGATGCATCAATACATCCTGGAGCATTAGAAGTTTGCGACGGCATTGACAACAACTGCAACGGAATAATAGATGAAGTGTGCCCAACAACTCTTACAATGTGGGTAATAAAACCAGAAGCAAACGAACTGGTGCAGTCAGGCGCAGCATCTTATGAAATAAAGTGGAACCTTTCAAGCCCGATGCTGGCAAGCACATTTGATTTGCAATTCAGCGTGAACAACGGATATAATAATCTCGCGATAAATATAGACAAGGCATCTTTCTGCGCTGGTAACACCTGCACCTACTCCTGGAGCCCTGTGACCTCTTCAAAGAGCAGCCAGGCAAAGATAAGGATAACAGCGAGAAACTCCACAGGAGGAATTTCGGCAACAGCAGAGAGTGGAATATTTACATTAGGACCAATTCCAAATATAACCCTTGTAATAACAAAGCCGAAGGCAGGGGATATTCTGAACATAGGCGCAGGCAATCCCATAAACTGGATTGCAGCAGGGCTTGATGTAGGGCAGATAGAGAGCTACAGCCTGCATTATTCAACCCAAAATAACATAGAGCAATCAGGGGATTGGTCAGTGATTGGCTATGCGCAAAAGGGAAGCTCGGGCTACAATTGGAATATACCCACAATATTCACTGCCGGGCAGTATTACATAATGGTTAAGGGGCTTGCAGCAGACAGTTCAATGCTTGTTTACAATATTACTGAATTGCTCAGCACGAACAGATGGTGCTCATACTATGTTGGAACCTGCTCAGTAAATCCCTATGCTTATGGCGGGGGATATGTCTGCTCAAGAACTCAGTATAATATAATGATACCGCTTGCGCAGCAATGCCCATCAGATAGTGGATGCACTAATGGAAGCTGCGTGGAAAGTGCATCATGCGAGCTTACTGCTCCTTCGGATGACGAGTCACTTGTTGCTGGCTCGCCTTATACTATTAATTGGAGTGGCAGTTTAGTTGGGTCTGCTTTGAGGATTCTCTTTTATAATGGAAGCGAATGGAGTTTTGTTGCTTGGAATCTTCCTCTGAGCCAGACCTCTTATTCCTGGACTGTTCCGAATGTTGTTTGTAGTAATTGCAGCTTGAGAGTTGGGACTTACACTCCTGATCCTGCAGGTTCTCAGTATGGTGTCTGGACTGTTTTGAGTAATGGACGCCCCCTGTATGATAATAATACATTCTCAATAGGTTCGCAGTCCTCATGTTCTGATTCTGATGGGGGAAAGAATTACTATGTAAAAGGAACGGTAACATATAATGGACAAACATATACCGATAGTTGTGAATATTGCACTGGTGCCTGTCCGCCTGAAGGTCCTTGCCCGCCTGTCACATGCGGAGCAGTAAAAGAATATTATTGTGAAAATGGAGTGATGAAACAGGAAACTCATGTCTGTGGGTCTGGTTATACCTGCCAAGATGGAGCTTGTAAATCAGTGTCTACTTGCACATTGTCTGCATCTATCTCTGGCTCTAGTAGTGGCGTAATCAATCAAATATATAGATATGATATAACGCTATCTGGCGGTAGTTCGCCTTACACTTACGCATGGTCTGCTGACGGTATGAATGATGCCGGTCCCAATTCTGGTAGCGGATACTATGAATGGACGACATCAGGTACAAAATCAGTCGTAGTAACTGTCACTGATTCTAAGGGTTGTAGTATAACTGTTACTCGTAGTGTTGAAATCACCACACCTACCTGCCCTTCAAATTCCTGCAACCCTGCAGAAAACGGTCCAAATAAAGGATGCTGTTTAGCAAACGGCTGGTACAATCCTCAAAATAAAGATGGAAACGCTAATGGCCCATTTGACTGTCAGCACTGCACAAAAGGCTATTGCGAAACACCAGCTTGTGGAGATGAATGTGGCGGCACCACAGGAGTTTCTTGCTGCAATGATAATGAATATTGCCACACAGAAAAATCTCCTGAAGGCATATGTACTATAGGTTATTGTGAAGATTCAAGTTGTACTGATTGCAAACCAACACCATGCACGAAGTCCGGAGGCACGTGGAAAACCGATTTCAGCGATAGCTGTGCTGATAATTGTGAACGCTATTCCATACCAAGGCCTAATTGCGCTCAGGTTATAACTCAGGGCTGCGATTGCGGAACAAGCAAGTGCTGGAATGCAACAGCAAATGCATGCGTAAATAATCCGGATGGCACTACCTGTAAACACTCTTGTTCTTGGACCACAGGCAGTTGTTCAGGAAGTAGTTGTGTCACAACAGCACATCATAGCTTAATTAGTTGTGATTTAGATTGTCCTACAGATGACATTAATTGTCCTGACAATTGTGTAATTACTCCTTCTTGTTTCCCCGCAGGAACCATTATTTCAATGGCTGATGGCTCAAAGAAGAATATTGAAGATGTGAAAGTTGGCGACTTGGTTCTGGGATATGATACTGAAAGCAAAACTCAAACTTCAGTTCAGGTTTTAGAAGTTGAAAGTCCAATACGCTACCATCTTTACACCCTGTATTTTGAGGATGGAACAACTTTGAAAACAATAAGCGAGCATCCCATATATGTCGTTGATAAGGGCTGGAGCTCAATAAGTCCAGAAACTACTCTATTGACAGACAATCTCATTGTAAAAAAACTTGAAGTCGGAGATTCAGTTCTTAAAGCGGATAATGTGAGTGTTAAATTGGTTAAGATGGTTTATGAGGAAATTCCTGAAGGAATAAGAACCTACAATCTGAAAAAAGTGAGCGCCTTCAATGACTACTTTGCAGATGGAGTGCTGGTGCACAATAAAGGTTCACAACCTTCAACACCTTGCGCAAACGGAGATCCTTGTTGTGTCATTGTTAATGGTTTACCAGAATATGTATGTTAATGAAAAACTTTTACATCTGCAATTTTTTCATGTTTATAATAATGAATTTTAAACAGCGTGAGCCAGAAATCTCCGCGCACAAAAAATTGTTTTACAATTTTTGTGCCTCAGAAATGCTGTGCATTCAAAGAAATGTTATGGCATTTCTTGAACAAGAAATTCCAAAGGAATTTCTTTGTTTCTCGGGCTTTAGTGCGGAGTAGGACGCTCTCAGCGGATTTTTATGATAATTAAAAAATCAGGCGTTAGAAATTATCTTCCTCATCTTTCCTGCGAAATCAGCAGGGTCAATTCTTACCACTCTGCTCTCGTCCATCATCTCCATACCGCCGACGTTCTCAAATGGAAGCACCT
>PEXD01000005.1 GCA_002779235.1 Candidatus Woesearchaeota archaeon CG07_land_8_20_14_0_80_44_23
TTTGCCGCTTTTCTGCATAAAAAAGAAGTTGAACCGCATGGAAAGAGGGCTTTGGAAGATGTGCTCCACTGGGAAAAATACTGAAATTTGTCAAAAACCACCGGTCAGAGACCGGTGGCATGCTGGAATCTGCGCCAATATATGTAAGTGGTTTTTGATGCAAAGAAAACCTTGAAGTTTCAAAGAAATGCAAAGCATTTCTTGAACAAGAAATTCTTTTAGAATTTCTTTGTTTCTTGCGCACAAAATCAAAGATTTTGTTGCGCTTGAAATTCCACAAATTATGACTGCGGTTTTTGAGCACAACTCATTCTACTCATTTAAAATGAGTGGAATTTCATTGTTTAAATAAAACGCGCTTAAAAGAGTATATTGCAAAATATTACAAAACAACAATCAGGAGAACTTAATAATAAATAAAAAAAGCAAAAAAATTACTACTTCTTCTTTCGCTTGCTGCTTTTCTTTTTCCTGCTGGCATTGCCCTTGCTGTAGAAGAGCTCGCCAAAGACAGTCATGCAGGTGACTCCTATGACAAATGCAGCCAGCGAGTCGGCCATCATGGCGCCTACTGTGGGAATGAGCCCGATTGTGTAGTTTGCCGCATATCGGAAGGCAATGCTGTACACTGCTATGAGCAGCCATAAGACAAAATAATTTGAGGTGAATGCCTTCCGGAGAATCCCCTTAAAGTCAAATGCGTCGTTAAACTTCCACCTGCTGACATAGAACAGCAGTGCTGAGGGCAGCACATAGGAGGCAAGCACAAGCAGCGCGAAAGCTGCTGTAAGGAGCACAATTATCCCGCCGATGGGCATTCCGGCAAGCAGGGTCTCAAGCGCAGGCATCATCTGCTCTGCTGGCTGTGAAAGCACAGGCCCGATGGCGCTCCACGGGTATGCTGTTCCGAGCCATCTAACCATAAGCCCTATGCATGCTGCCATGAAAATCATAGCAGGGACAAAATAGAGGAAGCAAATCACGGCGCCAAGTATGCCGTGCAGGAACAGCGAGCCGAACTCCCTCCACTCAGGCAGCTCATATTTCTTCTTCTCTGCGCTCCTGGCGCATGCGAGGGAATATCCGCCTACAAAAAAGTTCACTATGGGCACAAGCCCGAAGAGGAATCCCAGCCCGAATTTTCTGAAATCAGAAAAAGGCCTCTTTACCGCTTTTATGAAATCTATCACACAATCGCCTCCGAAAATTTGTTTGTTGATTATATTCTCGCCCATTTTAAAAACTTTGTTGTAAGGAAAAAGCGCAAAGTTTTTATATAAGTATATTTTTAAGTATAAAAAGTAATAAATATAATTGTAATTAATTAAGTAGAAAAATAAGTATTTTTTAAGATGAGAGAGCTCAAAAGGAGATTATACAGACGGGGAAGCAGCTTCGAGACAACAGTCCCGATGCCGCTGCTGTTCAGCCTGGACCCTGCAAAAAAGTACAATGTAGTGTTCGAGCTCGAGCAGGGCAGCAACAGGTGGTTCATAAGGTTTGAAGAGAGAAAGAAAGAGCGAAAATAAATCAGGTTTCATTTAAAAAAAAGGGGGGATAGGTCCAACAGAGGTGGAAAAATGCAGAAAAAGCTCAGAACGCTTGTGGACGAAGTGACATATGAGGACCTATACAAGATGAAGGCCGACCTTGACAGCGGCGGCATACATTTGAAAAAGCTTATAGACGGCAAAATTGCCCAGGTGGAGAATGAAAACATAAAGGTGTGCGCAACATGCGGCAACCCGATAAACCTCCTGACAACCAGGAGCTACACCCTGATTTTCGGGCCCCCAGACCTCAGGAAGCAGGCGAACTTCTGCGCCATGGACTGCCTGGAATACTTCGTGCACAACCTGAAAGAAATGGAAAAGGCGCGCATAAAGAGAAAACCTGAGGAAGCAAAAGTTTAAAAGAAACCCCAGTTTCAAAAAAAAAATGCCAGACAAAAAAAGTGTAAAAGAGGCGGGCTCTGCATTGGCAGACGACTCCTCCAATGAAGAGGATAACCAAGCAAAAGATGAGATAGAAAACAGCATGGAAAGTGAGACAGAATACAATCAGATGAGGGAGCCTGGCCAGGGCAGCAATGAATATTCATATGCGCTCAAGATACCTGTTGAAAGGATTGCAGTGCTTATAGGCAAAGGCGGTGCGACAAAGGCGGAGATTGAATCAGAAACAGGATGCCGGCTCAACATCGACTCAAAGGAGGGCGAGGTTGAGATAAAAAGTTCTGACTCGATAAAGCTCTACACTGCAAAGGATATTGTCAGGGCAGTTGCGAGGGGATTCAACCCGAAGACCGCGCTTTGCCTGCTGAAGCAGGACTACGTGCTTGACATAATAGAGCTTAGGCAGATAATGAAGTCAATAGCCCAGATGCAACGCCTGAAGGGCAGGGTGATAGGCGAGGGCGGAAAGGCGAGGAAGACAATAGAGGGGCTTACAGACACTTCCATAAGCGTCTACGGAAAGACTATTGCGATAATAGGCGAGGCCTCAAATGTCACCACAGCCAAGAGGGCTGTTCAGTCGCTTCTTTCGGGAAGCAACCACAGCACAGTTTACAACTGGCTTGAGAAGAAGAGAAAGCTCGCAAAGAAATCAGAGCTGAAGCAGGAATTCAGGATAAGCGAGGGCGAAGCACTTCCAAAGGACATCTTCAAAAAAATAGGCGAGTGAGGTTCTCGGCATTGGGGCTTTACTTTATTGAATCCGGATTAAATGCAGGTTCACAATATCAGGATAGGCTGAAAAAATGGCAGAGAAGGCAAAAAAAGAGGAGAAAAACAGGAATAAAAACAATTTGTTCCCAGAAAACAGCAGTGGCAGCAATGGCGGCAACGGCCAGAATGGGGATATCATAGCTTTCGAGCTTGCCAAGAAGCAGCAGGAGATATCAATAGCGGAATTCTTCGAGAAGAACAGGCACCTCCTCGGCTTTGACAACAAGAGGAAGGCGCTCCTGACTGCAATAAAAGAAGCAGCGGACAATTCATTAGACGCCTGCGAGGAGGCGGGGATACTCCCTGAAGTCCATGTTGAGATAATTGAGATGTCCGAGGAGAAATTCAGGATTTCTGTCATGGACAACGGCCCCGGCATAGTCAAGGAGCAGATACCAAAAATATTTGCAAAGCTCCTCTACGGAAGCAAGTTCCACACGCTGAAGCAGGCAAGGGGGCAGCAGGGAATAGGGATATCCGCGGCAGCGCTCTACGGGCAGCTTACCACCGGAAGGCCCATCAGGATAATCTCAAAGATATCGCCTAACTATCCTGCTTACTATTACGAGCTCCAGATAGACACCAGCAGGAACGCCCCTGAAATAATAAAGCAGGAGGAGCGCGAGTGGGATGCTGCCCACGGCACAAAAATAGAGATTGACCTGGAGGCGATTTACCAGAAGGGCGACCAGTCAGTTGACGAGTATCTCAAGGAGACCGCAATCATAAACCCCCACGCCACCCTGATTTACACAAACTCCAAGGCAGAGCAGTTCATATTCGCAAGGGTAGTTAACGAGCTCCCGCCTCAGGCAAAGGAGATAAAGCCCCATCCCTACGGAGTCGAGCTCGGCTACCTGATAAAGATGCTCAGGAACTGCGAGGAGAGAACCCTGCAGAGCTTCCTCACGAGGGAGTTCTCAAGGGTGGGCGCAGGCACTGCAAAGGAGATATGCGAGAAGGCAGCGCTGCTTCCCAACACAAAGCCGCAGGCAATAGAGAGGAACCAGGCGGAAAAGCTGATTTCAGCGATAAGGCAGACGAAAATAATCGCGCCTCCAACTGACTGCCTCTCCCCAATAGGAGCCAAGAACCTCGAAAACGGGCTCAGGAAGGAGATAAACGCGGAATTCTACACTTCAACAGCAAGGCCCCCATCTGTCTACAGGGGAAAACCGTTCATAATCGAGTGCGCGATAGCATACGGCGGAAAGCTCAAGTCAGACAAGGCAGTAACAATAATGAGGTTCGCAAACAAGGTGCCGCTTCTCTACCAGCAGGGCGCCTGCGCCACAACCAAGGCGATAACAACAACCAACTGGAAGGCGTACGGGCTCTCCCAAAGCAGCGGAGCGCTGCCAGTGGGGCCCTGCGTGATTGCCCTCCACCTCGCCTCTGTCTGGGCGCCGTTCACGAGCGAGGCAAAGGAGGCAATAGCCCATTATCCTGAAATTATAAAGGAAATGAAGCTTGCGCTGCAGGAGTGCGGCAGGGAGCTCACAAGGTATGTCAACAAGAAATACCGAGTGAATGACGCCATAAAGAAGAAGTCCTACATCGAGAAATACCTGCCCCACATAGCAATTGCCCTCAAGGAGCTGCTCTCGCTTTCAGAAGCAGACGAGAAAAAACTTGAGGAGGCAATAAAGGAGATACTTGAGAAAACCAGGCAGATAGAGTCACTTTCAGAGGGGGAGGAGGCGCCTGATGACGGCAGGGCACCATTGGGAATATCCGGAAGCGTGGAAGAGGAGCTTGAGGATGTGGGCAAACCCGAGGAGGATTCAGAGGGGCATAAAAGGAAAAAGGGCAGGAAGCGGCAGGGCGAGATGGATGAGTCAGAGGAGTTTGAGGACAACGACCTGTGAAGGTGATGATGATGAATGAAGAGATGCTCAAAAAGATAAGGGAACTTTCAGAGGGGCTTTACAACAAGATAATGCATAGGAGCAAGCCGCAGCTCTCAATACCTGTAAGAGCCCTCTCAAATGTTGAATACAACAAGCAGGACGGCTACTTTGAGATAGGGCCTGACAAGAAGACAAGGGCCCTGACTGTGAACACCTCAAAGACATTCGCCCAGACCCTGAGGATGCTGGCGCTCTCAAAAAATCTTGTGGAGACAGACGACATCGCGACAAAGAGGGAAGCATACTATGTCTCAAAGAACTGGGGGGACGCAAGGTTCCTGGAGCAGCCCGAGTCAGACATGGTGATGGATGACATTGAGGCGATGTTCATGGTTAACAGGGAGCAGCTCGGATTTATCCCTGAGGAAAAAGGCGGAGACGTCTCAGGAAGATTGATTGTAATTGATGCGGACCCTGAGACAGGCAAGGAAATAAGGATTGACTGCACAAAGATGGGAACAGGGGCATACTCAATTCCCAGCAGCGTAGAGCACCTCAAGTTTGACACAAATGCGGAATTCATACTTGCAATAGAGACAGCAGGAATGTACCAGCGACTTGTCAAGCACGCATACTGGAAGAAGTCAAACTCAATACTAATATCCCTCGGAGGAGTTCCGACAAGGGCGTGCAGGCGATTCATAAGAAGGCTTTCCGACGAGATGAAGATTCCTGTGTATGTCTTCACAGACGGAGACCCTTATGGATACCTTAACATCTACAGGACTCTGAAGGTGGGAAGCGGGAATGCGGCCCACATCAACAAGTATTTCTGCGTCCCAAAGGCGAAATACTTTGGAATAACGCCTCAGGACATAATCGACTACAAGCTGCCCACCCATCCGCTCAAGGATATAGACATCAAGAGGGTGAGGGACGGATTCAAGAACGACCCATTTGTCAAGGCATATCCTGAATGGCAGAAGGCGCTCAACCAGCTCGTGAGCATGAAGAAGAGGGCAGAGCAGCAGGCACTTGCCCAGCACGGGCTCAACTTCGTGATAACTGACTATCTGCCAGACAAGCTCGCCAATCCCAAGACCTGGCTTCCATAAAAATTTAAATTCTTATTTATCCTGCGACATTCTGGCAAGGTTTATGAAATTCTGATAGACGCTTGGAATCGGCCAGTAAACCGCGTAGAGAACTGCCCTCACGCCTAAATCAAGAATCCCAAGAGCACAGAATTTTGAGAAATCCTCTGCAGCATTAACCAGCTTGCTCGGATTCTCATGGAATTCAGAAAGATTATCCAAAAGAGATTCCAATGTGTTGGAAACCTTTCTGTCCAGCCCAACAATTCCCAAAGTCAGGTCAGACGCCTGCTCCTGGACAGGTATGAAATACTCTTCATTGCCATCCCATTTATCCCATCTCATTTTTAGCACCTCACTCAAAAAGCTGGCTTAGCGACTCCCCTTCTGCAGTCCTGTAGATTGCCTCTGCAAACAGGTCAGAGAGGTCTATTATCTCCAGCTTCTCATCCTTGATATCAATAGTTCTCGTGTTGCTCACAAAAATTTTTTCAAAATTTTTCTTCAACGGCTCAATTCCATTCGTAAACAAGCTATGCGTAACATAAGCATATATCTTGTTCGCACCCTTTGCCTTCAGGTTTTCAGCGGCCTTGACAAGTGTTTTCCCTGAGTCAAGTATGTCATCAATTATCATCACGTCCTTTCCGGCAACATTTCCGAGAATCTTGTAATCGTCTATATCGCCTGCACTAGGCCTTTCCTTGTATCCAATCACTAACGCAGGAGTTATATTATAAACCTTTGAAATTTCGTGGATAAATGTTTTTGCACGCCCGGCTCCGCCTGCATCAGGGCTCATCACCACCAAATTTTCAGAAAGCATATCTGGATATCCGCTGAATATCTTTTTTGAAACAAAAGG
This sequence comes from Candidatus Woesearchaeota archaeon CG07_land_8_20_14_0_80_44_23, assembly GCA_002779235.1. Lineage (GTDB taxonomy): Archaea > Nanobdellota > Nanobdellia > Woesearchaeales > 0-14-0-80-44-23 > 0-14-0-80-44-23. The sequence continues at coordinate 6,539 of PEXD01000005.1, forward strand.
AGCGCTGTAAAGGTTGTCAAGGGGAATATCATAAAATCCCTGAATCTGGGGAGCGTGAAGGTCAACAGTTATCACCCTGTCTGCATACAGCCCTATTACGTCTGCAACAACTCTCGCGCTTATGGCAACTCTGGATTCATCCTTCCTGTCCTGCCTGCTGAAAAGCATATAGGGGATGATATCAATAACAGAAGATGCAGATGCGTATTTCATCGCTGAATTGGCAAATGCAAGGCGCGTAAGCCATTCTCCCGGTTCAAGAGAAGAATCATGAATAAAAAAACAGGTTTTGCCTCTTACATTTTCCTTTATTTTTGTCTTGAACTCCTTGTCCCCGAAAAATTCTGCGGTGATATTTATGAGCTGGACTCTGTCCTCTAGCCCTTTTTCCTGCACTTTAGAAAAAACATTTTTTACAAAGTTCCAGTGCTTACACTCAGGATTTCCAAGTATTGCGTAAGGGGCTTCTTTAAAATGTGAATCTGCCGTTGGCACCACCTAAAAAAAGATTGCCTGTCTTATTTTTAAATCTTTCTAAAAATAACTACTTCCGAGTATATACTATTTTAAAAGAAAAACTTTTTAAAAAGATTAACAGAATATCATAAAACAAAAAGACAACGCTATGGTTTTCGCACCCACTTGTAACTCAGAAATTTCTTTAAGAGAGTTGAGTTAATTTAAGTTCAGAAGACAGTGGAAAGGCGCGCTTATTCCCATTCCATTGTTGCTGGGGGCTTGTTGGAAATATCATAAACCACCCTGTTGACTTCATTAATTTCATTTGTAATTCTTGTAGAAATTTTTTCTAGAATTTCATAAGGAATTTTGGAAAAATTTGCCGTCATCGCATCTTTTGATTCAATAATCCTGACAACTATGGGATATTTGTAGCTTCTTGCATCCCCCTGAATTCCAACAGATTTTATTGGCAAAAGAACTGCAAAGGCCATCCAGACCTTATTATACAGATTTGCATTTCTGAGTTCTTCTTCTATTATATAACCCGCTTTCCGAACAATTTCTGCTTTTTCCGGAGTTACTTCTCCAATAATTCTAATAGCCAGCCCTGGCCCGGGAAAGACGTGCCTATTGATAATATTCTCAGATAATCCCAGATTTTTCGCTATGCTTCTAACTTCATTCTTGTACAAGTCCCTTAAAGGTTCATATACCTCTAAATTCATCTTTTCTGGAAGGCCGCCAACATTGTGATGTGATTTGATGACTGAAGAATTTGGGGTTATGCCGCTCTCAATTCTATCTGAATAAATAGTTCCCTGAATCAAAACCCCTGCTTTTTCCTGCTGGGCAATTTCATCAAAGATATCAATGAATAGCTTGCCTATAATTTTTCGTTTTTCTTCCGGTTCCGTAATATTTTTTAATGCGCTGAAAAATCTGTCTGCCGCATTTATAATTTTGAGATTTAAGTTATGTTTTGAAAATTCTTGTTCCATAAATTCAGTTTCTTTATGGCGCATCAGCCCTGTATCCACATAAACAGCAGTTAGCTTTTCTCCAATTATTCTGCTTACCAAAATTGCTGTCGTGGATGAATCCACACCGCCAGATAAAGCTATTATTGCTTTTCTATTCCCTATTTTTTTCCTTATCTCATCAGAGATGTTCTCAATGATATTGGAAATCATCAGCTCTTTTTTAGCATTACAGACATTAAAGATGAAATTTTCAAGAATTCTGTTTCCATTTTCAGTATGAGTGACTTCCGGATGAAACTGAACCCCATACTGCTTTTTCTTCTGATTTTCAAAAACTGCAATAGGCGATTTATCAGTGACAGCAACTACTGAATAATCCTGTGGCAATTTCGTTACAATGTCTTTGTGATTCATCCAGATTTTTTCTGTTTTACTAAGCCCTTGTAATAAACCGCTCTGACCAATCGTTCTGAGTTCAGTTACTCCATATTCACCAGCATTTCCTGATTTTACTTCTCCATTTTCAAGATATGCTATTAACTGATGGCCGTAACAGATTCCTAAAACAGGAACTCCAATATTTAAAATTTCTTTGTCGCATTTTGGAGAATCATTATCATAAACTGATGCTGCGCTCCCTGATAAGATTATTCCCTTTAAGCCAGATATCTTTTTCAAATCTTCTTTCCTTGTATTTGACGGCAAAACTTCTGCATGAACGCCAAAATCCAGAATCCTTCTTAAAATTAAATGACAATACTGGCCTCCAAAATCCAGTATTGCAATAGTGTCCATAGACACATAACATAATCTTTTATTCTTAAAGTTTACTAAAATTCTGCATTCCTTGTGATAATCTCCAGATTGCTGATTTGAATATGCAAGGGTGTCATTAACCGATAATTTTATTAATATATTATGCTTTTCTTGTATATGGCAGATGCAAATTCGGAACATATCAAAGTTTCTTACGAAGATGTCCACTTGGCTGTTGTGAATGCCTGCGACACTGTAATCAAAGATAGTTACAAACCCGACATTCTGATAGGAATAAGCACGGGAGGCCTGGTAGTTGTAAAAATTGTGAAAGCGTGTCTGGAAGATTATTTCAAAAAAGAGAAGATTCCAACTTATGTGATAGGAATATCATACTATGACAAGAATAAGAACAGGATGCCTGAGCCAATAATAACACAGCAGCTGGACTCTGACCTTGAGAAGAAGATAGAAGGGGCGAAAGTGCTGATATGTGATGAAGTTGATGATTCAAGGGCTACTCTTGAAAAAGCATCTGATTACATTTTGGGTTTGAGAGCAAGGGAATTAAGGATTCTTGTTGCACACATGAAGGATATGCCAAAAGATGGCAGGATTCCTGAAAATGTCAAATTCTATTATGGCAAGAAAATGCCTCCTAATTGGATTGATTATCAGTGGGGGTTCAGGGAACTTTTTTTAATAAAAAAAAATTCAGGAATATAGTTTTCAGCATTTCTTACGCAATATTTGCTTGTGCAGAATATTTTTTATGCACCAGCAGTTTGCAATCAAAAAATATTTAATATTCCAACACCGGATTAACACATTCCCGAAAAGAAAAACTTTTTAAAAAGGGGCAGGCACCATTAAAGGGAAGGGCCCATAGCCTAGTCTGGATAAGGCGACAGCCCTCTAAGCTGTAGATCGGGGGTCCGAATCCCCCTGGGCCCATATCTGGTTTGTTTGCAAATAGCAGAGGTGCTCATAATGAAAAATAAAATTTTTGGGGCAGTACTCCTTTTTACTCTGCTGATATTCTCTTTTGGGTGTGCAAAAAGAACAGATGGTTCTTCCCCCTCTGAAGCTTCTTCGTGGATAAAATATCAGCCGGTGAAATGCGACAGGGCTCCGTGGGAGCAGTGGTACCTTGACGGAAATATTACGTTTGTAAAAGTCCCAACAGATAAAGAGCTTATTGTTGCTTATTATAGCAGAAATTATAAGGTAAATGTTCTGAATTACACTGCGGTAATGTCTCCTGCTGGAAATGTGAGCTGCGATGCATGCAGCGTGTGCCCAAAGGAATATTATGTGAAAATTGAGGTTCTCTCAAAATATGTTTCAAAAATGAAGGGGCTTGGCTGGCAGGAAGTTTAATTCTTTTTTCTTTTTGTGGATTTTAATATCTTGAAAGAGGTAGAAACTTTTATAAATTGGCTGCAATTCATAAATTTAGGCGCGGGGGTAGCCAAGTGGCTAAGGCAATCGCCTGCAGAGCGATCATTCGGGGGTTCGAGTCCCTCCCCTCGCTTTCTATTCTTTCCTGAAGAGAAGCCAGTTTTTTTCGCCGGCCTTTGCAAACTTCAGAAGGACGTATTTACCTTTCATCTTTTTTCCTTTCAGGACAAAAACTATTTTTTCATCGCTTCTTGACTCAAGCTCAAATGTTCCGGAATCCCAGATTTTGACTGTGCCTGCGCCGTATGAGCCTTCCGGGATTACTCCCTCAAAATTGATGTATGAAACATCATGGTCTGGAACATTCACAGCAAGGCGCTTTACTCCTACTTCAATAGGCGGTTCTTTTGGAACTGCCCAGCTTTTGAGAACGCCTTCAAGCTCAAGGCGGAAATCCCAGTGGAGATGCGAGGCGTGGTGCTCCTGCACGACAAATCTCGGGCTCATGAGAAGAATGGAGTTTCTGGATTATATAAATCTGGCGGAGTTTACACTATCTTTTTCCCAAGAAGTACATCAGTGTAAACTGATTTTCCCATTTCTGCTTCCTTGGCAGTGAAGAAGGCAGCCCCTGATGCATAATCAGACGGTTCATCAAGGTCATAAACCAATTTCGCTTCATAATTATCATTTGGACAGGAAATTCTTAGAAGAATCTCCTTTATTCCTCTTCCCATCTTCCTGCTATAGTGCTTGTAGGCGCTTTTCATCTCACCCAAAAAGCGTTCAAGAGAATAAACTGCAAAAGCGGGATTGTCCATCTTTTCTGTCTTATCCAAAGAAACGTTCAGCTCAACACAGCGGGCGTGCCCCTCAAGAAATGAAAAATTGTTCCATCTCCAAATCGGCTTTACCAGCTTGAAAAAATCCTGGAGATAGTGGTCATACTCATGCGCATATTCTGAGAATGCCTCTGCCTTATTTGATGGATTAAATCGGATAACCTTATGGTAGGCATCATACCCGTTATCAATTCCATAGATTAATTTCCCATTAACTTTTCGTTTTTCAATAGTGGATTTGAGCGACGAATAAATCGCACGGGGCAGGAACAGGATTTTATCAGATAATCCAACCACTTTTGTTACAGGCTCCTCATAAACATTGACTCCAAGGAAAGCTTTTGTTTCCTGCTTTGCATCAAGAATTATCTCATCGAGCTCAGCCCTGTTTTTGGCGCGGCTGAAAAAGGACTCCTCATTGCTTTTTGCATCATTGCGAATTTTTCTTGCACTGTAAAGCTTCAAAGAAAGGTCGGCAAGGGAATCCTCAATGGCTTCAATTCCTTTGCCTGTCATGACGAACTCATCCATTTCCTCTTTTGAGGGTGTGTATACCATAGGGGCAGATAGCAAGCGCTAATATATAAATCTTTTGTTTTTTTACCACTTATTAGTGACTATATTATTTTTTGAAAAAGGTTTTTATATGGAAGCGGAATCCTTGTTCTGAAATGGAAAAGGACGGCTCGGTAAAGAGGATTATAATATCAAAAGAGGGCAGAAAATTCTATGTGAAGGACCTCTCGCAGGACTACCACACCCAGTTCGGGTTTATCAGGAAAGAGGAGCTTTCAAGGGAGGACGGCTCAGAGGTTGTCTCAAACATCGGAGAAAAGATGAGGATAATCTCCCCAAGCTTTATAGACAGGTATAGAAAGATAAGAAGGGCGCCCCAGATAATACCCTTAAAGGACATGGCGGCGATAATTGCAGAGACAGGAGTCAGCAGGGATTCTCTTGTTATTGATGCTGGAACTGGCTCTGGAGCGCTGGCCTGCTTCCTGGCAAACTACGCAAAGAAGGTTGTCAGCTATGAGATTAGGGAGGATTTCTTTAGGGTTGCCTCTGAAAATGTGAAACTGCTGGGGCTTTCAAACATAGAGCTGAAGAACAAGAATGTTTATGACGGGATTGATGAGAAAGATGTCGGCTTAATAACATTTGACCTGCCTGAGCCCTGGCTGGCTGTTAAAAGTGCAGAACAAGCATTGAAAATCGGCGGGTTTATTGTCTCATACAGCCCGACAATTCCCCAGGTGATGGACTTCTCAGCAGAGATGAAAAAGCATCCCTGCTTCCAGCACATAAAGACGATTGAGATAATAGAAAGGCAGTGGGAAGTTGAGGAAAGGAAAGTAAGGCCCAAGAGCCAGGAGATAGGGCACTCAGGATTTTTGAGCTTCTATAGAAGGATTTGTTAATCAATCCTTTTCTTTTACATATGCAAGCATAATTACTGCTGCAAGAGTAAGTGCTAGGGAAACTATCAGCGGCACAATGTAGTTTATCCTGTCCCAGAGCAGCCCTGCAATGAGTGAGGAGGGAAGGGCGCAGATTCCCACTGCCATCTGGAAGAGCCCCAGTCCGCTTGCCCTTTTGTCAGCCGGAGAAAGCTCTGCGACAAATGCGCGCTGGACAGGGTCGAGAGCTCCTTTGTGCATGCCGTACACTATGAAGGTAAGCACCACAGCCCAGATGTAGCTTTTCAGGAAGATGAAAAGCCAGCAGACAATAGCCCAGAGCATGAAGGAAATCATAATAACGGGCTTTCTCCCGATTTTGTCAGCAAGCTTTCCAAAGAGTATTGAGAATATGAATGCAAAGATTACAAAGAGAAGGTAAAGGAGCGGGACAAGCTCTATCTTAAACCCGAACTTTTGGGCATATACAAGCAGGAAGGAATAGCTGAATGATGCGAGGGCGAAAACCGAGCTCAACCCGAGGAAGAGCTTGAAATCAGGCGAGATTGCCCTGAAGGAAAGCCACTGGTATTTTTCGCGCCTGACAGCAGGCCTCTTTTCCTTGATGAAAACCAGCACAAGGATTACTGCAATGAGCGAGGGGATTGCGGCAACCAGGAAGAGCTTTTTGTAGCCCAGAAATTTAAAGAAGAGGATGCTGAATATTATCCCGAAGACGCCGCCAAGCTTGTCCATCGCCTTGAGGATTCCGAAGTTCCTGCCGCGCTCATGCTTTATGGAAATATCAGCGATTATCGCGTCCCTGGGAGCATCCCTTATCTTGCCTGCCCTGTCCAGCACCCTGAAGGGTATTACAAGCTCCCAAATGTGCGAAAATGCGTAGCCAATCCTTGAGAGAAAGCCGCACAGGTATCCAATCCAGATGAAGATTTTTCGCTCCTGAATCCTGTCAGAGACATAGCCGGATGCAGCCTGCGATATTGAGACAATGGCATCGCTCAGCCCGTCTATGAAGCCGAGGATTGCCATGTTGGCTCCGAGATATACTGTGAGAAAGAAAGGCCAGATTGGGTAAATCATCTCCGCCCCAAAATCATTAAGAAGAGAAGACCAGGAGAAAACCTTTATTGCACGCTCGCTTTCCCCTTCTGTTTCTGATAAAGGCGCTTTCTTTGCATCAAATATATTGGTGTCCACGTCCACGCTATCCCTCTCTTTAGAGAATAAAAGATTAAATGGTTATAAAAAGGTTTTGGCGCAATCATTATTTGGTTAGAATTATTAAAGATTTATTATCCTTAATTTCAATTATCTTAATTATATCAATATCTGATTCTTCTAACATCTCAATTAATTTATCTCTATTCAACTTATGCCCTAGTTCAAATAAACGTTTCTCATCAATAGATTCTCTAATTATTAAACCATTAAAACTCTTCTTCAATTTTTTCAAAGTTTCAATTGGGTTGTTTAAGTGATGTAATACTCCCCATATAATTCCTAAATCCCCCGAAATTTCTTGGTTTTCTATGTTTAATACCTTAGCATTTATACCCCTTTTCTTAGCGGATTTTATCAATGATTTAGAAAGATCAATTCCAAGAAACGATTTTGGTTTTAAAATAGGTATTAATTTCAAACTGATTTTGCCATCACCACAGCCAATATCCACTACGTCTCGATTTTTGCACATATCAGGAAGGTTTTTGTGCAAATAATCCAATTCCCTCTTTACATTATATCCTGAAATATTTATGCCAAAACTATACATTAATTTTTCAATAATTTTGTTCATAACCAATATAATTAGAAAGGATTTTATAAATATTGTGAGCCAAGAATTGAAACTGAGAATCATGCAGCAAATGAACGTTTGATGAGATTATCTTTTCTGTGTGATATCTTCTTTCACAATTTCTCCCGGAATCGTTGACTTGCCAGGCCATATCTTCCTTCCGGGATAGATTGAGGTGTTTATGCCTGTGTGCACGTTGTCCCCTATTATGGCGCCAAGCTTTCTCCTGCCGGAATCTATGAGCATTCCGTTCACCATTGACTTGACATTTGAATTGTCGTGCCTAAGGTTTGCGATAATCGTGCCTGCTCCGATATTCACATCATAGCCAATGATTGAATCTCCAATATAGGAAAGATGGGCAATATTTGAGTTGTCAAATATCACTGAGTTTTTTATTTCAACAGCGTTTCCAATGTGGCAGTTGTTACCGATTGTTGTTGAGGGCCTTATGTAGCAGTTGGGTCCTATGCGGCAGTTCTCGCCTATCATGACAGGCCCTTCAATGTAGGAGCCGCTTTTGATTACAGTTCCCTTCCCAACAAAAACCTGCCCCTTCAGAGTTGCATTGGATTCAACAATCCCTTCAATCCCTTCAATTTTTCCTTTCATCTGCTTTAAGAGCGCTTCGTTTGCGTCAAGGATTGACCATGGATAAGTTATAGGCATCCAAAATGAGGCCCTTTCAACGTTGATTTCCTCTTTTTTTGAGAGCTCGCTTACCATGTCAGTAAGCTCATACTCGCCCCTCGCTGATTTCCCAACTTTGCAGTCAAATATCTTCCTGTTAAGAATGTATAATGCGCAGTTCGCAAGGTTTGAAATCTTATCCTTCGGCTTCTCAACAAGCTGTTTCATTATTCCTTTATCCTCAACAATTACGCCGAAGCACTCTGGATTTGGAACTTCCTTTGCAAGAATGCAGTTTTCTCTGGAAACGCATTTTTTCACATCCTGCCTGCAATAAAGGTCGTCAGACATCATCACCATAAAGCGCTCGGGAAGGATTTCTTTTGCAAGCATTAATGCGTGCCCTGTTCCAAGCTGCTCTTTCTGCTCAACATATCTTACAGGAATGCCGGAGAAATTGCTTCCCAAGAAAGACATTATCATCTCTTTTTGGAAGCCAACAATAACTATTAATTCTGAAGCAAAATCCCTGACTGCCTCAATATTATGCACAAGAATTTCCTTGTTTGCAACCTTCAAAAGCGTCTTCGGCCTTGTGATTGTAAGTGGATATGTCCTTGTGGACTTGCCTGCTGCAAGTATCACAACAGGAATTTTTTCTTCAGATTCCTTGCTCATTTTGCCCCCACCTCTTTTTCAGCAATCTTAGCGAGCTCCTTTGCAATTGCTTCAATCTCTTTTGCATCCCTGCCCTCAACGAGTATTCTCATGAGTTTTTCTGTTCCGGAATACCTCACAAAAACCCTTCCTGAATTTTTAAGCTTTGCCTCGCACTCGCATATCTTTTCATAAAGCGCAGGTATCCTTTCTATGGGCTTTTTTTCAGAGACCCTTATGTTTATGAGCACCTGCGGAAGCTTGGAGATGCACTTCTTCAATTCCGAAAGCTTTTCACCTGTCTTCTTCATTATCCTCAGCATCTGGAGGGCAGAGATTGTGCCGTCTCCTGTTGTGGAATGCTCAAGGAATATTATGTGCCCTGACTGCTCCCCGCCGAAGTTGAAGCCGCCCCTTTTGAGCTCGTCAACAACATACCTGTCGCCAACATCTGTCTTCACTACCTTTATGCCGCGCTCTTTCATTGCAAGCTCAAGCCCGAAGTTGCTCATCTGGGTTGCAACAAGGGTGTCCTTTGCAAGGCGCCCCTCATTCTTCAGCTCAATTGTGCAGATAGCCATTATCTCGTCGCCATCCATGACAATGCCGTTCTCGTCGCAGAGTATCACCCTGTCTGCGTCGCCGTCAAGTGCGATTCCCATGTCAGCATGGCTTTTCTTCACTGCCTCAATCATTGCCTCAGGATGGAGCGCCCCGCAGTTTTCGTTTATATTCAGGCCGTTGGGATGGTCGTTCATCACAATCACCTCTGCACCGAGCTCAATAAATATTGCAGGTGAAATCTTGTAAGCGGCGCCGTTTGCGCAGTCCAGCACAATCTTCAGCCCCTTCAGAGAAATATTTTCAGCAGAGGCCTTTGCAAACTCTATATAACGCCCTGCTGCATCGTCTATCCTGAATGCCTTTCCAATCCTGTCACCTGTTATTTTTGAGGTGTCGGGCTGCTCAAAGATGAGATTCTCTATTTTTTCCTCATCCCTGTCAGAAAGCTTGAACCCGTTTGAATCAAAGAATTTTATGCCGTTGTGCTCTGCCGGATTGTGTGACGCTGATATCACTATTCCAGCATCTGCAGAGAAGCTCTTTGTAATGTGGGCTATGGCTGGCGTGGGCATCGGGCCTACAAGCAGCACATCTGCCCCTGCAGAGCAGAGCCCTGCTGTGAGCGCGTTTTCCATCATGTAGCCGGATATTCTTGTGTCTTTTCCTATGACAATCCTGCTCCTCTTGTTCTTCGCCTCGAAAAAGAATCCGGCAGCCCTTCCGAGCTTCAGCGCAATATCCGGAGTCATTGGTTCAATGTTTGCAACGCCCCTTATCCCGTCTGTTCCAAAGAGTTTTCTCATTTTATCCACCTTTTCAAAAGTTTAATGCCTACCATCCATGTCAAATACCACTGCTTTTATCATTTTTGTTCTGGTTTTGCCCCACTATTTTTATTTTTTGTTATAAACTCTTGTATCTACCTTATCATTTATTATTTTACAGTCACTGACTTGGCCAGGTTCCTCGGCTTGTCAGGGTCGCAGTTGCGCAACACAGCCAGGTAATAAGCCAGGATTTGTATCGGAATAATCATCAGTATGGAATTTGCAGCTCCTGCTTCAGGAACTTTTATGAAATAATCAAATATTTCATTGTTTTCAGAGTCAACTCCTATTATAAAGCCTCCTCTTGCTTTTATTTCCATTGCATTGCTCAAGGTTTGCTTTCGCGTCCTGCTGTCTGAAATGATTATTGCAGGAGTGCCCTCTTCTATAAGCGCAATTGTGCCGTGCTTTAACTCGCCGCCTGCAAAGCCCTCTGCATGGATATAACTTACTTCCTTTATCTTGAGCGCGCCTTCAAGCGCAGTTGGAAAATCAGAATTCCTTCCTATTAAAAAAATGTCATGCCTGTCTTTCAGCCTCATTGCAAGCTCTTTCAGATTTTTTTTGTTATCGTCAATGATTTCAGGAACAAACTTTGCTGCTTTGCTTATGATTTGTTTTCCCTCTTCAAGTTTTCCAGCGCAGGAATATGCAAGCATTGTTATTATGGCAAGCTGCGAAGTGTAACTTTTTGTGGAGAGCACGCAGATTTCAGGGCCTGCATTCATCATTATGTTGTAATCAGAAAGCCTTGTGAGCGTTGAGCCCATGACATTCACTATTGAAACTATTTTAGCGCCTTTTCTCTTTGCTGACTTTATTGCCTCAAGCAGGTCTGCTGTCTCTCCTGACTGAGAAACTGCAAAGACAAGGGTTTTTTCTGTGAGGAATTCCTCATAATTTGGAAACTCTGAAGCAAGCACAACATTGATATGCCGCTTTGCAATGTGGGAAAAGAGGTAAGAAGCAGCAAGGCAGGCGTGATAGCTTGTGCCTGCGCCTATAAAAAACACCCCAAATGCATTATTTATTTCATCTGTAATTTTTTGAATCAGATTCTTGTCCTGCTGAACTGCTGCCTTTATGGTGAATTTCTGCTCATCTATTTCCTTCATCATGAAATGCTCATAATCGCCTTTTTCTGCCTGTTCTATGTTCCACTTTATCTCAACAATCTGCTTCTTAACAGGCGAGCCTGCAGCATAGTCGAAGAATTCCGCTTTGGGAGATGTTTTTGGAGAAGAGTTTTCTTTCAGCACAGCCATCTCTCCATCATCAATATAAATTACCTTATTTGTGAATTCCAGGAAGGCAGGCACATCTGATGCCAGGAAATAATTCTTGTTTTTCTCGTCAACACCCAAAACAAGGGGCGAACCATTTCTTGCTCCAACTAATTCATTATTGTTCATTGCAACAACTGCAAAGCTGCCTTCAATCTTGTTAAATGCAAGCCTGCACGCTTCTTTAAAATCTTTTCCAGAATCCATGAAGAACTGCATATATTGCGGAATGACTTCTGTATCTGTCTCGCTCCTGAAAGCATAGCCCTTCTTTACCAGAAAATCCTTCAGCTCCTGAAAGTTCTCTATTATGCCGTTGTGCACAACAACTACTTTATTGTTTTGGGAAAGATGCGGATGCGCATTTGCCTCGCTGACCTTTCCATGAGTTGCCCATCTCGTATGCCCTATGGCAATCTTTGCAATTACAGGTTCTGATGAGAAATCTCCAATCTTTCCAACTTTCTTCATAATTTCCACTTCGCTGCCAGAAGGATAGGCAAACCCGAAAGAGTCATAGCCTCTGTACTCTAATCTCTTAAGCCCCTTGACAATAATCTCATTAACATCAAGTCCGTTCAATGATTTGAAAGCGATTATTCCGCACATTGTGATTCCCCGATTGGCTGGAGAGGAAGGCAATATGAATGGGCTATTTAAACCTTATTAAAAGAATTATAATACCATTATAAAAATATTTATAATACTTATTTTGAAAAAGAATATATTCTGGAATCAATTACTGCGCATTATGAGGAAGGAATCCAGGATTTTAGGCATA
>PEXD01000081.1 GCA_002779235.1 Candidatus Woesearchaeota archaeon CG07_land_8_20_14_0_80_44_23
TCCGCGAATTGGAGAGTGTCCGGTCAAACTCCGCACTTTAGTGCGGAGTAGGACACTCTCAGCGGATTTTTATGATTTTTTAACTTTTTTTCTTTTTTCAAATTTTTCTTCAAATATTTTCCCGGAAATGTTTCGGCGCATGCCCGAATAGCATTATTAAGGCGAAAAACTGAGCCATGAGCATGGAAGAGGGCACTCTAATGAAGGCGGCGCTTGCCGCCTCGCTATTGGGCGTGATTGTGCTTTTCATTGCTGCATCGGCTCCTGCTAAGGAAAAGCAGGCATACCTTTCAGGGCTTTCTGAAGAGGGCGAGCTGCTCAGGATAAATGCCTCAATAAGGGGGATAATCCCTAAGAAAAGCTTCTTCCTCGTGCAGTTCAGCGGCTGCGGCTCATCAGAGGCGAGGGTTTACAGCAAAAAAATTCCTGAACTTCCTGAGAACAGCACTGCAGAGATTACTTTGCGCAACCAGAACGGGATTCTTGTGATAGAAGAGATTCAAAAAAATATGCGATAATGTCCGGAACACTTGCGGAAAAATCCTGCTCTAACTTATTAATACTTTTTTCTAATTTCTACATATGTTTGAGCAGGCACTACTTGGGCTTTTCCTCGGAACCTTCATCGGAATTTTCTCAGGATTGGTTCCAGGGCTTCACATCAACATAATCGGCGCTGCAATTGTGGGAATGCCGATAATTGCCAGGGCAGGAAACGAATTTGTCTCCTGCCTGATATTCTCTGCAGCAGCAGCCCAGATCTTCTCATCATCGATTCCTGCGATTTTCCTGGGCGCGCCTGGAAGCGAGAATTTCATGAGCGCGCTCCCAGGGCACCGGCTTCTCCTGATGGGAAGGGGTGTGCGCGCTGTCCTGATTTCAGGCGCAGGAGCCATGGTTTCAATGCTGCTCTCAGCAGCCCTGCTGCCGGTTTTTGCCCTCTCAGCACCGAAGATATATTCTGCTGCCGAGCCGGCCATACCCTATGTGCTGATTGCTGTTTCAATAAGCATGATTTTCAGGGAGAAAAATTTCAGGAAAAGATTTTGGGGGCTTTCCTGCTTCATGCTCTCTGGCGCCCTCGGGCTGATAATCCTCAATTCGCAGATGAGGAACCCGTTGACTCCCATGCTTTCAGGGCTTTTCGGCGTGGGAATGATACTCTCAAGCATGGCAAGGAAGCCGAGGATACCGCAGCAGATTGAAGAGCCCGGCGAAATAAGCAGGGATGAATTAAAGGCAATTCCTGCAGCAGCGCTTTCAGGGGGGCTTGTCTGCACCTTTCCTGCTCTCGGGCCTGCCCAGGCAGCTGCAATTGCATCAGAGATTTCAAGGGCAGAGGGCGAAAGCTATCTGATACTGTCAGGGGGAATCTCTGCAGCTAATCTGATGCTGAGTCTGGCGACTGCGCTTTCAATAGGCAAGGCGAGGAACGGCGCAACTGCGCTTGCAGTCCAGAGCGGAATCTCAGTGAATGTTGTTGTGATGCTTGCCTGCTGCGCCCTTGCAGCATCTGCGCTGTCCTTTGCAGCCACGATGAGAATTGCAAGGGTCTTTTCAGGATTTGTTGCCAGGGTAAATTACACAAATTTATGCATCTTTTCAATCTCATCTGTTTTCGCGATAACAGCATTCTCATCAGGGCTTTTCGGGATTGCTGCCCTGCTCTCATGCGCTGCCCTGGGGCTGCTGGCAAACCTTGCAGACATCAACAGAACTGCCCTCATGGGCTGCCTGATATTGCCTGTTGTGATAAATTACCTGATTTAAAATTATCTGCTGTGAAAGAAAGAAGTTATTGAGATTCAATAGATTTTAGAGTCAAAATCTTCTTTCCTTCTTTCAGATTTTTAGCATTTTCATAATAACTCCTTTGGTAGCTTAGGGCAATTCTCCTTTCCTTTGAATCTTCATGATACATACCTGCAATTTGTCCCTGCTCTTCGCTTTTTTTGAGATTGTATGAAATGGTATCTTCTGTTACAGGCATTGACAAAACCCTTTGTTTGATTTGCTCAATATTGTCTCCCTTCAGCACTTCTCCAGAAAAAACAGGATCAAGAGCATCGATGGAAAAATTCTTAATTTTTTCATCAAATTCAGACCTGCTCAGAGAATATATATCCAGCCAATGATTTGAGAAGGATTTAACTGAATCTGAAACTATGAATATGTCTATGTCAGAGTAGGGCTTTTTTGAGCCGTATAAAATGCAGAGTTCAATTGAGTCAAATTCTTTTTCTAAAAAGTTTTTCAATACCGCAACAATTTTTGATTGGTCATAATACTTAGGAAAGCCTAATTGTGCAACAATAGCAAACGCGCCATATCTTTTTTCAAATGACTTAAAATCATTGAAAACTGAACTGTAACTTGGGCTTATTTCCTTAGCCATCTTCTTTTCAAACAGAGCATTGTTATCTGTCCTTTCTGAAAGATAGCTTTCAAGCCAGATAGCAAATCCCTCATATGATCCAATCTGCGAATTAGCAATCCTGGTTAGTTCTTCCTTGTCCTTGAGATATTCAGCATGCAGAACTTTTTTATCGTTTGAATAATTGTTGTTCAGGCATTTCTCCTCATCTTCCAATCTTTTTTCTAAATTAACTATTTGCTTTCCGTGAATAGAATGCTCACAATATGAACCATGCCCAAAAAATTCATGCATTAGATTAACTGGCAGGAACTCAGAGCCAGCATTGAGATGTGCTGAGAGATGCCTTGGAAAATAAACGCCGGTGCATCTATCATCAATTCCAGATTCCTTAATGAAATTTTCCCATTCCAGGCTTTGATAATTATGAAAAGAAGATTGTTCAGGCTTGAAACCGAAATCAGACAAAAGTATATTACTACATGATCCAACAATACGTTCTATATTATCAGGCTCTGTCATATTTGGAAACCCTTGAAATCAGAGATTTCCTTGATTAATCCAAGGTATTTTTCCCTTGGAATGTTAGATCTTATCACTATATTTATCCTTGTCTTTCCATAGAAGATATCAATGTCATATTCTTCATTCCTTACATTCTCTAAAAGGTCGCATTCCTTTTCAAGCTCAAAATCTCCCTCAGAATTAGCGTAAAAGCTGCCTGGCATGTCAGCACTAATCTTCTTAAGGAAATAAGAAAATGCAGGAAAAAAATCTTCTGATTTCTCAAAGGTAAAATAACTTCTTTTCTCACTTGTTCCCAGTCCCAGAAGCTTTATTTTTTTCATCAGATTCACCATTTTATGTGATTTTTATTCCCGTTAATATCTATTGTAGTGTGGCCATTGTGAATATTGTCATATCTATCAATTTTAAAAGTGTCATGAACCTCGCTGTCCAATCCGGCAATACTTCCATAAGGAATAACAAATGTTCCATACGAAGCAGACTTAATGATTGGGTCGGGCTTAAAGTATTCATTTAAGTAGCTCTGTCTTTCAAATTTATCTTTATCAAAAGGCCCCCCGTTGCCAAATCCTCCACCAAACCCTTCTCCAAATCCGCTTGGGTCTCCGGGTCCGCCAGGTCCTCCAAATCCTCCTGGAGGCCCCATTGGGCCTGTATACATGCAGACAAGCCCATAAATCCCATGCTGCATAGCAATAATTCCAGAATCTGGCTCCACGATTTCATCCAAACAATTTCCTTTCATCATAATTTCCACCCCACTTTCACGGTTCTTACTCACTACTTAAGCGAAGTGCATATAAATACCTTTTGTGATATATTTCGGAGAATTTCCGGCTTTAAAAACAAAACAAAGAATCAGAACAGAATTTATTCCTTTATTGTCCCGAATCCAATCAAGCGATACCTGTCGCCGAGCCTTCGGGAGATTGTGACCCTTGATTCAGGATGTGCGCAGACAGGAAGCTTCAGAGCACACTCTATTATTCCCTTTCCCAGCTTGGTAACCTTTCCAACTGTCGCTGCTGAATTCACATTGAGCATCAGGAACTCATCCATCTTTATCGGCTCAACCACAAGGGCGTCCTTTGCGCCAACAACCCTCTCAAGCAGCGTTGTCTTGAGCTTCAGGGTGTACCACACCTTTGGAAGCTTTCCAGGAAGTCCGACAATTGCGCCTGCCAGTCCGTCTGCCTTGACAACTGCAGGGTCAAGCGAGACCATGACTCCTATTGAGCCGCCGGGCCTGAGCTCAGGGACATCGACTCCGCCTGTAACCATGCTAATTATCTTTGTGCGCAGGGGAATCCACTGCACCTTGCCCTCTTTCTCAACCCTCCTTCCCGGGCTCATCTCAATCTCGTCGCCAACCTTGAGCTTTCCCTGCTTGAGGGTTCCGCCCAGAACTCCGCCCTGCATCTTCAGCGGGTCTGAGCCCGGCTTGTTGATGTCGAATGAGCGCGCCACAAGCATTATCGGCTCCTTTGCGTCATCGCGAACAGGCGTGGGAAAATATTTCTGTATCGCCTCAAGAATAAGTTCTATGTTTATGTTCTGCTGGGCTGAGACAGGGATTATAGGGGCATTCTCATAGGGTGTGCCCTTGACAAACGCCCTTATCTCGTTGTAATTCTTGAGCGCCTGCTCCCTTGAGACAAGGTCTATCTTGTTCTGGATTATTATGATATTTTTCAAACCTACAATCTGCAGCGCCATCAGGTGCTCCCTTGTCTGGGGCTGCGGGCAGGGCTCGTTTGCCGCAACCAGAAGAAGAGCGGCATCTATTATTGTTGCGCCAGAAAGCATTGTAGCCATTAAACTTTCGTGCCCTGGCGCGTCAATGAAGCTGACCTTCCTTACAAATTCTGTCTCGCCGCCGCAATTTGGGCACTTTTCCTGTGTTGTGTAGCATTCGGGCTCATTGCAGTCCGGGCACTTCCTTATTATCATGTCTGCGTAGCCGAGGCGTATTGTAATGCCAAGGCGTATCTCCTCAGAGTGGGTGTCTGTCCACTTGCCAGTCAGGCGTTCTGTCAGGGTTGTCTTGCCGTGGTCAACATGCCCCACAAGCCCGATGTTTATCTCTGGCTGGACATTCTCGAGCTTCGCCGGCTTCGGATGAGAGGGCTTTGCCGGCTTTGGATGCGCAGCATGCTTTTCGTGCTTCTTCTCGGCGATTTTCTGAGGGGCAGGAAGCGCAGATTCCTTCGGCTTTTTCTCCTCTTTCTTTTTGTGCACCCTCTTCGGCTTTTCCTTTGTAGAGGGCTTTGCCGCCTTGGCTGCTGCCTCTTTCTCCTCTGCTTTTTTCCTGGCCATTTTTGTTCTAACCCTTTAAACTAAGAATGTGAAGATAAATAATATAAAAAATTGATGGGAATTATTCTTTTTTCTCCTTTTCTGCCTTTTCTTCTTTCTTCTCAGCTTTTTTCTCTGCCTTTACTTCTTTCTTCTCCTCTTTCTTTTCTGCCTTTTCCTCTTTCTTCTCCTCTTTTTTCTCTGCATGAGGGCCTGGCTTCTCAGCGGGCTTCTCTTCTGCCTTATCGTCTCCGAGCGGCTTTGCCCCGTACTTCAGCACTTTCATGTTTATCTGGGCGGTCTTTGCGTAGATTGTGTTTCCCGCCACGCTTTTCCTGACCCTTTCTCCCTTGAACGCGTTCCTCACGCCCTGGCTCCTCACTGTGTAAATTCTCCTTCTTCCCGACTCATTGAGGTCCTTCCTCATGGGGAAACCGCAGTAGTCAGAGCCGCCTGTTATCTCAAGCTCATATCCGGGAAAGCCCACTGCCTCGCCGGCAAGCTTCTCGCCTATTTTCATGCCCACAAGCCTTGTCGCCTCAGGGCCCTTGACCTCGTGCTTATAGCACTTGCCTGTCTTTGGATCAGCAATCACAACCTTGAATTCAGCCATTCTTTATTCCTCCTTTATTCCTCCATTTAATTTTTTGAGCAAAAATGTCTGTTCAGGAGAATTTGGGCTCTGTTTAAATAGTTTACTAATTGGGCAGGAGATTGTTTTCCTGAAAGATTTTTATACTGGGCGCTTTTAGCGTGACGAAAGGGATGCCAAGATGCCGGAAGAGGAAAAATTCAGGATAGAAGACATTGAAAAGTGGAAGAGGGCAGGCAGAATCGGCGCAGAGGCGCGCGAGTATGGAAAATCGCTGATGAAAGAGGGCGCCGCGCTTGCAGACATTGCTGAGAAAATAGAAGCGAAAGTAGCGCAGCTCGGCGGAACGATGGCCTTCCCTGCGCAGATTTCAAGGAATTACCTAGCAGCCCACTACTGCCCTGACATAGAGGATAAGACCATTCTTGAAAATGGGGACATGGCAAAGCTTGACCTGGGAGTGAGCATAGACGGCTGCATCTCTGACACCGCATGCACTGTCTATCTGGGAGACGACACGGCAATGAAGAATCTCGTGGAGGCGTCATTGGCTGCGCTGGAAAATGTCTCAAAGATGATGAGGGACGGGATTGAGATAGGAAAAATCGGCACTGAGATACAGCGCACAATAACTTCAATGGGATTTTCCCCGATACGAAACCTTTCAGGGCACGGCTTGGGCAAGTTCAGCATCCACTGCGACCCCTCAATACCGAATTTTGCAACCACCTCAAAAAATTTGCTTTCAAACCAGGCAATTGCCATAGAGCCGTTTGCAACAACAGGCACTGGAATTGTAGTTGATTCCGGGACTGCAAATGTCTTCTCAATGCCGCACAAGAAGCCGGTGAGGGATGCAATAACAAGGAAGGTGCTGGCTCAGATTGAGGAATACAACGGGCTGCCCTTTGCAAGGCGCTGGCTTGAGAAGAAATTCTCAAGGGCAGAGGCGGCATTTGCTCTCAGGAATCTGATAAAAAATGATGTTCTTGTGGAGTATCCGCCGCTTGCAGAGGTTTCAAAGGGGATGGTCAGCCAAGCAGAGCACACTTTTCTCATCATAAAAGACGGCGTGATAATAACAACGCTGTAACTTACTTTTCCTCATCTTTTTTTCTTGAAGAAATCAGAAAGCACTTCTTCATAATAGGATGTTGAGACAATGTTCCAGTCCTTGGGCATAAGAGCGCGGTAATTCTCATAATCATAGCGCTTGTCCAGGAACACAAGGGCGCCGTAGTCAGTGCTGCTCCTTATGCACCTGCCTGCGCTCTGTATCGCCTTGCTCATCGCAGGTATGAAGTAGCCGTACTCAAAGCCGCGCCCGAACCTTTCCTGGTAGAGCTGTATCAGCTTCCGCGCCTTTATGTTTGGGGGCCTCAGCGGAAGCCCTACAAGCATCACGCACTTCAGCTTGTTCGGCAGGTCAATGCCCTCTGAGAAAGAAGCCCCGACAACTGCGCAGAGCACTCCCTTCTCATCTTTCAGGAATTCCCTTATCAGTCCTGCCTTGCCCTCCTTTGAGAGCTTCTGCCTCTCAATGTAGAGCTGCCTGCCAGTGAGTTTTGACTTTTCTATGACAGAATTCAGTATGCTGTAACTCGGGAAGAATACAACTGCCCGCCCTGGCACAAGCGAGAGCACAGTCATCATGTGGAAGGCAATTCTCCTGTATTCAACATCGTTCCTGAACTCATATTTTGTAGTGGTCTCGGGAATTATGAGGGTGAGGCGGTTCTTCGCCGGGAAGGGGTTGCCGTATGCGTGCATGTTGGGATAATCGAAGCCGAGCACGTCGGAATACATATCCATCGGCTCAAGCGTGGCGCTCATAAGCACAATTGACTTGGCTTTGTCTATCACTTCTTTCGTAAGTATCGACGGGTCTGTGCAGAAATACTCAATTGTGAAAAATCCGTCGCTCGCATCTGAATAGCCGATTGTTATGAACTCTTCATACTCCTGGGTTGAGGCGATGAGCCTGAGGAAGTCAGCAGCCCTGCCGAGGAAGCTTCTCTTCTGCTGCCTCCTGACTTCGTCAGCAGCGAGCTCCATTTCCTCGAGCATCTTTGGGATGTCAAATCTCGCTTTCAGGAAGTCCAGTATTTCTGAGTTCTCAATCAGCACCTCCCCGAAGCGCGTCTTCCCCTCATCATCTGCCTGCCTGGATATGAAGAATTCTATCATTGCCCTGAGATAGTCCCCGCAGTCCTGGGAAAAGCGCTTGTTCTCGCGCAGCGCAAGCTGGAGCCCCTTCTCGCTTATCTCCATTGAGAGCATCTCTCTTATGCGCTCGGGAAGATTGTGTGCCTCATCTATGATTATTATCGAGTTCTCGAGGTCGGCCCCTATCTTCTTGAAAAATGCTTCCCTTATTTGTGTGTTAAAGATGTGGTTGTAGTCGCATATTACCACATCAGCGTCTCTGGCAATTCCGCAGGTGATTTCATAGGGGCAGAGCACTGCATCCTTGCACTCTGCGCGAAGCTCTGCCCTCTCTGCGCTTTTTGCCTTCATGCGCGAAATCATGGCGAGCCCCGCCTTTGAGAATTTCTTTTCCTGCGAGGAAGCGTCCATAGTGCTGGAATAGTAATGGCACTTCTTCTCGGAGCGGAGGGACCTGCAGTATTCAGAGAAGTCAGACGGCAGGAAATTCACCACGTCGTCAAATCCGCAGAGGAACTTCTTGCCGAATATGTCCGCCAGGATTATCTGCTTCCCGCCCCTCCCATTTATCGTCCTTATTGTCTCAACTACTATGCTGTGCTGGGTGTGCCTTGATGTCAAAAAGAATATTTTCAGGCGATGCCCCCTTTCCTTTTCATCAAACAGGAATTTCAGGGCAGGCGCCAGCACCCCTGCTGTCTTGCCTATGCCTGTGGGCGCGTGTATCAGGATGCTCTGCCGCTTCGCTATAGAGGAATAGATATCAGAGACAAGCTCATCCTGGAACTCCCTGGCCCTGTCATAGGGAAAGAATCCGGCAATTTCTGCAAGGTTTTTATCTTTTTCCGGCATAAGCGGGAGATTAGAACGGCTTTTTTAAAAATCTATCCACACAGTGTCCAATAGAAAGCAGAAATATCATAAAAAGAAAAGAGGCAAAAAATGGATTATAAAAAATCAGTCGTTGAGCGGCTTCTGGAGCTCCCTCTGCCACATCTTCGCGATTATGTCAAGCTGCTTGACGAAATCATCTGAAACCTTGTATATCTTCTTGTAAAGGTCGTAATAGATGAGCCCCATGCTCTTCATGGGAGTCAGTATCCTGTCGTAGAACTGCCTCTTGTTGTAGGAGAGCTTCAGCTTCTTGCCTACAAATGGTGCGCGCTCAATTTTCGTCTCAAGCCGCCCCTCGTGAAGGCGCGTGGCAAAGTCGGACATCTGCCCCTTGCTCATCTGCCCGCCCTTCATCTTCATCTCTTTCAGGAGGGCCTGCGCGACGATTATCTGCTGCTCAGTAGCGAATATGATTTCATATATATCTTCAGGAAGGTTAAACTTGTCGAATAATATTACCATAACTACACCCCCGAAAACGCTGTAAAGAAAGACTAATATATAAATTTTACTCATTATTATATTAATATATCATTTGTAGTTCTCATGATATTAATCTTGATATTAAGGTATGTAAAGGGTATATTAGGGTTCTCCGGGCATTTCCTGTCGGGAAATTTGAGGAATCATTTTTTTATGCAGAAAAGCGGCAAAACTCCAATCTTCAGATTGGAGATA